>CAZQXQ010000219.1:0-3918 GCA_964597235.1 uncultured Burkholderiaceae bacterium
TGGTGTCCACCACGGCCTGCATCTTGGCGAACAGTTCGGTCGCCTTGGTTTTGTCACCGGCCAGAACGGCTTTTTCAACGTTCTTCACGGCGGTACGGTATTTGGAACGCAGCGAGGTGTTCGCAGCGTTGATCTTGACGTCCTGACGGACGCGTTTACGGCCCGACGCGAGGCGGGGGTTCTTTTTCTTGGGCTTGGCAGATGCCATGGTAATGATTCCTTGTGTCTGTGGATGGTGTCCGCAAAACCGAAGATTATAGCCCGAGAGCATTTTGCGCCGATCCTTCCAGCGCATACACTCGCCAAGGTGTCACTGTTCAAAGCCGCCTCCACCGTTTCCCTGCTGACCCTGGCCTCGCGCATCACCGGGCTGGTGCGGGACCTCTTGATGGCATCGATGTTCGGCGCCAATGCGCTGACGGATGCTTTCAACGTCGCCTTTCGCATTCCCAACCTGTTTCGCCGGCTGTTTGCCGAAGGGGCCTTCAGCCAGGCCTTCGTACCGGTGCTGGCCGCCACGAAAACCCAGGAAGGCGAGGCCGCCACGCGGGTCCTGATCGACCGCGTGGCCTCGGTGCTGGTCTGGGCTTTGCTGCTGTTTTCTGTGCTGGGCGTGTTGGGGGCGCCGCTGCTGGTCTGGGCCTTGGCCAGTGGTTTGCGCCAGCAGCCCGAGGGCTTTGATGCCGCCGTGCAGATGACGCGCTGGATGTTCCCCTACATCGGCTGCATGTCGCTGGTGGCCTTGTCGGCGGGCATTTTGAACACCTGGAAGCGCTTTGCCGTGCCCGCCGCCACGCCGGTGCTGCTCAATCTGTGCATGATCGCCGCCGCTTGGTGGGGTGCGCCCTGGCTGCAAGGGCAGGGTGTCGAGCCCATTTACGCGATGGCCGCCGGGGTCATGTTGGGCGGCGTGCTCCAGTTGGGCGTACAGGTCCCAGCCCTCCGGCGGATGGGCTTGTTCCCGCGCCTGGCCTGGCGCTGGTCTGCCTTGCGTGCCGCCTGGGCTGATGCTGGCGTCACCCGCATCCTGCGCCTGATGGCCCCCGCGCTGCTGGGTGTCGGCGTGGCCCAGCTCTCGCTGATGGTCAACACCCAGATTGCGTCCTATCTGGCCCCGGGCAGCGTGACCTGGCTGTTCTATGCCGATCGTTTGATGGAATTTCCGACGGCGCTGCTCGGCGTGGCCCTGGGCGTGGTGCTGACCCCCCAGCTGGCCGCCGCCCAGGCCGCGCAGGACCGCGAAAAGTACTCCGCCATGCTCGACTGGGGCTTGCGTGCGGTCGTCCTGCTGGCGGTGCCTTGCGCCGTCGCCTTGCTGACCTTTGCCCGCCCGCTGGTGGCCACGCTGTTCCACCACGGTGCCCTGCAGGCGCGCGATGTCGGGCAAATCGCCGTGGCGCTGTCGGGCTATGGCGTGGGGCTCCTGGGTCTGGTGGCCATCAAGGTGCTGGCACCGGCTTATTACGCCCGGCAGGACATCCGCACCCCCGTGCGCATTGCCGTGGTGGTCTTGCTCATCACCCAGGCGCTGAACGCGCTGCTGGTACCTTGGCTGGACCATGCCGGATTGGCGCTGTCGATTGGCCTGGGCGCCCTGGTCAATGCCGGCTGGCTGTTGCGGGGGCTGCTGCGCCAGGGGGTGTTCCAGCCTCGTCCGGGCTGGGGCAAGTATTTGTTGCAGGTGATCGCGGCCAGTGCTTTGCTCGCGGCAGGGATGGTCTGGGCCAGCCAGCATTTCGACTGGATTGCCTTGCAAGCCCAGGGCTTGCAGCGTGCGGGTTTGCTCGCTGGCTTGATCGCAGCGGCCGTGGTGCTGTACTTTGGCGCCCTGCTGGCGACTGGCCTTCCCCTGCGCCAGATGCTGCGTCGATGAGCTGCCCATCCCCCTCCGTCCCCCGTTTCCTCGTTTGACTGGATTTCCCTTCATGCCCCTGTCCCTCACGCCACCCACCGCGCTGGAATATTTCGCGACCTTGGTTCGGAACGAGGCAGACATCCCCCTGCTCGAAGCCGCCGCCAGCTTGGCGCAGGATGCCCACCCGCAACTGGATGTGGAACAGGTGCTGGACGAGGTCGATCGCCTGCTGGAGCGTCTGAAGCGCCGTGTGCCGGCTGATGCCGCGTCGCTGCACCGGCTGCGCCTGCTCAACCATTTCTTTTATGGTGAGCTGGGCTTTGGTCCCAACCTCAACGATTTTGGCGATCCGGACAACAGCTACCTGCACGCGGTGCTGGAAACCCGGCGCGGCATCCCGATCTCGCTGGCGGTGCTGTGGCTGGAGCTGGCCCAGGGCATCGGGCTGAAAGTGGGGGGTATCGGTTTTCCTGGGCATTTCTTGGTCAAGGTGATGTTGGCTGAAGGGCAGGTGGTGCTGGATCCCTTGAGCGGCCAGTCGTTTGGCCGCGAAGACCTGCAGGAGCGCTTGGAGCCCTTGCGCCAGGCGGCGGGTCTGGTGGGGGACGAATCCGTGCCCCTGGGGCTGTTTCTGCAGACGGCCACACCCTGGGCCATCCTGGTGCGCATGCTCAACAACTTGCAGGTCGCTTATCAAGACCATCCCCGACGACTGATCCCGGTGCTCACGCGCCAGATGCTGCTGCAAGCCAACACCTGGACCTTGTGGCGCGACCGGGGCTTGGCCCGTGCGCGCCTGGGGCAGTTCAGCCTGGCGCTCGACGATTTGCAGCATTACCTGGAAGAGGTGCCAGAGGCCTCCGACCGCAGCGTGGTCCAGGCGGAGATCGACCGCTTGCGTGCTCAGCATGGCTGAGCGCCGCGCTCCGATGCGGGACCTCGGGGTCTGCGTTTGTCATGGCTTTGTCGTTTGGGTGACACGCCAATGTCATCAAGACTTGCGACCATGAGTTCCATTTTTGTTTCGCGCCATCCCATGAACCCTCAAGTGCCCCTCGATGCCCAAGAAGTGATGCAGCGCATCGCCCAAGACCTGATCGACAGCTACGACGAAGAGCTGGAGCTGGAACTCGAAGACCGCCATGTGGACGAGGCTGGCAATCTGTTGCCCGTCGATCGGACCGGCCGCCAGCAGTACTTTCAGGAGCTGTTTCGCCTGCAGGGCGAGCTCGTCAAGTTGCAGGACTGGGTCCAGCATTCCCGCGAAAAGGTCGTCATCCTGTTCGAAGGCCGCGACGCTGCGGGCAAGGGCGGCGTGATCAAGCGCATCACCCAGCGCCTGAATCCGCGTGTGTGCCGGGTGGCTGCACTGCCTGCGCCCAACGATCGGGAGCGCACCCAGTGGTATTTCCAGCGTTATGTGGCCCACCTGCCAGCTGCCGGCGAGATCGTGCTGTTTGACCGCAGCTGGTACAACCGCGCCGGCGTGGAGCATGTGATGGGCTTTTGCAACGACGAGGAGTACGAAGAGTTCTTCCGCACGGTGCCCGAGTTTGAAAAGATGCTGGTGCGTTCGGGCATCCGCCTTTTCAAATACTGGTTCTCGATCACCGACGAGGAGCAGCATTTGCGCTTTTTGGGCCGTATCCATGATCCGCTCAAGCAATGGAAGCTCAGCCCCATGGACCTGCAAAGCCGGGTGCGCTGGGAGGCCTATACCAAGGCCAAGGAAGCCATGCTGGAACGCACCCACATCCCCGAGGCTCCTTGGTGGGTGGTTCAGGCGGTGGACAAGAAAAAAGCGCGCCTGAACTGCATCCACCACCTACTGAGCCAGTTGCCCTACACCGAGGTCCCTCATGACCCGGTCGTTCTGCCCGAGCGGGTGCGCAACCCCGAGTATTTCCGCCAGCCCGTGCCGCAAAGCATGTACGTGCCCGAGGTGTATTGAGGCGATTGAAGGGGCGCTGCGCGCCGCGCCGTTTGAGCACTAGTCGCTGGATTTTGAGTCGCGGATTCAAGTACGAAGTGCAACGGAACTAAATCCGGTTGGGCCAAGAGTG
>CAZQXQ010000220.1:0-3883 GCA_964597235.1 uncultured Burkholderiaceae bacterium
CCAGCAGGATCAGCACGGTGGTCACGGTCTCCACCATCAGCTGGGTCAGGGCCAGATCGGGGGCAGACAGCCACAGGAAGGTGATCGTGGT
Organism: uncultured Burkholderiaceae bacterium; assembly: GCA_964597235.1. Lineage (GTDB taxonomy): Bacteria > Pseudomonadota > Gammaproteobacteria > Burkholderiales > Burkholderiaceae_C > CAYZPX01. The sequence continues at coordinate 92 of CAZQXQ010000220.1, forward strand.
GACCACCCCGGTCCCGCCAATCAGGGCCAGCGCTGCCAGGCGGTGGTACTTGGCCATCCAAGCCCCGCCGATGGCACAGCCCGCGCCAATCAGCCACAGGCCGGCAAACAGCGGGTCAAAGTCTTGCCGGGGTGCATGGGTCCAGGCCGGTGGCAGGCCGGCCAGCAGGGCCGGCACCAGCAGCAGGGCCAGCACCATCAGCCGCAGCTGGGGCTGCAGCCGCGTCGTGCCCACCCGCTGCAGCAGCCAGCCGGACGCCTGCATCAGCGACTGCATCGCGGTTTCGTAGGCCTGCGCGCCGTTGAAGCGGTTGACCAGCGGCGCCTGGTCGCGCTGCTGCAGGTTGAAATGCCGGCGCAGCACCACGTACAGCAGCACGCCGCCCAGCAGGGCGACCACGCTCATTACCAGCGGCACGTTCACCCCATGCCACACGGCCAAGTTGTATTCGGGGGTCTGGTCGCCCAGTACCGATTGCACCGCCACCTGCAGGAAGGGCCCGATGCTCAGGCTTGGCGCAATGCCCACCACCAGGCAGGTCAGCACCAGCAGCTCCACCGGAAAGCGCATCCAGCGCGGGGGCTCGTGTGGGGTGCGTGGCAGCGCCTCGGTGGGTGTGCCAAAGAAGATCGAGATAAAGCGCAGCGAGTACGCCACGCCAAACACCCCCATGGCCAGCGCCGCCACCGACATCCACCAGTTCGTGTCCCCGCCCACCAGCAGGGTCTCGGCAAAGAACATTTCTTTGGACAGAAAGCCGTTGAGCAGCGGCACCCCCGCCATTGCGCCACTGGCCACGATGGCCAGCGTGGCGGTGATGGGCAGCTGCTGGCGCAGGCCGCGCAGCACCCGCATGTCGCGCGTGCCGCACTCGTGGTCAATGATGCCGCTGGCCATGAACAGCGAGGCCTTGAAGGTCGCGTGGTTGAGCACATGGAAGATGGCCGCCACCATCGCCAGCGGGGTGCTGATGCCCAGCAGCACCGTGATCAGGCCCAGGTGGCTGATCGTCGAGTACGCCAGCAGGCCCTTGAGGTCGTGCTGAAAGATCGCAATGAAGGCCCCGATCAAGAGCGTGCAGACCCCCGCGCCGCCGATGATCCAGGTCCACTCTGGCGTGCCCGACAGCGCCGGCCACAGCCGCATCAGCAGGAAGACGCCGGCCTTGACCATCGTGGCCGAGTGCAGGTAGGACGACACCGGCGTGGGCGCGGCCATGGCGTGCGGCAGCCAAAAATGAAAGGGGAACTGCGCGCTCTTGGTCAGCGCGCCCAGCGCGATCAGCACCAGCGCGGGCACATACAGCGCATGGGCGCGGATCTGCGGGCCGGCGGCCAGCACTTCCTCCAGGTCGTAGCTGCCCACGATGTGCCCCAGCACCAGCACGCCCACCATCAGGCACAGCCCGCCGGTGGCCGTCACCGTGAACGCCATGCGCGCGCCGCGCCGCGCGTCCGCACGGTGGTGCCAGTAGCCGATCAACAAAAAGGAGGTCAGGCTGGTCAGCTCCCAAAACACCACCAGCTGCACCAGGTTGCCCGACAGCACCACGCCCAGCATGGCGCCCATGAAGGCCAGCAGGAACGAGAAAAACCGTGGCACCGGGTCCTGCGGCGACATGTAGTAGCGCGCATACAGCACCACCAGCAGGCCAATCGCCAGCACCAGCATGGTGAACACCCAGGCCAGCCCGTCCACCCGCAGCACGAAGAACAGCCCTTGCGCCGGCAGCCAGGCAAATTCCTCGCGCAAAACCTGTCCCTCGGCAATCTGCGGGAACAGCGAGGCCGCCACCGCCAGGCCACAGGCCGTCACCGCAATTGCTAGCCAGGACTCGCGGTTGCGGGCGTCTTCCGGCATCAGTGCGGCCAGAACACTCCCAAGGAACGGAACGAGGACAAGGGCGGCAAGCAGCATGGGCAGGGTGTGGAGTGGGGCGGTGTCAGCGGATTGTCAGGAAAGAGCCTTCCCTTGTACCGGAAGTTCAACCAAGCCAGACTTGGTAGGGGAATTTGCTCCTGAATTAGGAGCTACTACCGATGGTATTTATTGGTCTAGAGGCCGATTTGGCTCAAAAATTTCGCTGCAGGGGCGGGGGCTCTAGCGCGGCGCCAGCACGGCCACCGTCAGGCGCGAGACGCAGGTGGTCTCGCCCGCCGCGTTTTCCAGGTCGATCTGCCAAACCTGGGTGGTGCGGCCAATGTGCACTGCGCGCGCGGTGCCAGTCACCCAGCCTTCGCTGACCGAGCGGATGTGGTTGGCATTGATGTCCAGGCCCACGCCCCGGTGGCCTTCAGGACAGGCATAGAACGCGGCGATCGAGCCCAGGGTTTCGGCCAGCACTACGCTGACGCCGCCGTGCAGGATGCCAAAGGGCTGCTTGGTGCGGTGGTCCACCGGCACTCGGCCACGCAGGAAATCGGGGCCGATCTCGGTGATCTCGATGCCCAGGTGCTCGGCGGCGGTCTGGGCGTTTTTGGCGGCAATCAGCGCCAGCGAGATGGGTTTTTTCCAGATGGACATGGGTGCTCCTTGGCATATTGGCGGGATGGCCCTCTGTAGGGCCGGTGCGCACGATTATCCCGACCCCCAAGGGAACTTCCATCTGAGCTGCCCCGCCTTGGGGCGCGCCTTAGCGCCGCATGCTGCCGGTCTGCACATAGCGCTGGTGCCAGCTCAGTGCCTCGCCCAGCAGGTGGGGGGTGTGCTGGCCCGTGGCACCTTGCTTGGCACGGGCGACATAGTCGCGCAGCGCGTCGCGGTAGTCGGGGTGGGCGCATTGCGCAATCACGATCTCCGCCCGCCGGGTAGGCGAGAGGCCACGCAAGTCGGCCAGGCCCTGCTCGGTGACCAGAATCTGCACATCGTGTTCGGTGTGGTCCACGTGCGAGACCATGGGCACGATGCAGGAGATGGTGCCGTTCTTGGCGGTGGATGGCGTCATGAAGATCGACAAGTAGGCATTGCGCGCAAAGTCGCCCGAGCCGCCAATGCCGTTCATGATGGCCGAGCCCATCACATGGGTGGAGTTCACGTTGCCGTAGATGTCGGCCTCGATCATGGCGTTCATCGCGATCAGGCCCAGGCGGCGGATGATTTCCGGGTGGTTACTGATCTCCTGGGGGCGTAGCACGATGCGTTCGCGGTAGAAATCGATGTGCTGCAAGAACTCGTCCATCACTTCGGGGCTCAGCGACAGCGCGGTGGCCGAGGCGCTGCGCAGCTTGCCCGAGCGCAGCATGGCCAGCATGCCGTCTTGCAGCACCTCGGTGTAGGCGCTCAGGTTCTCAAACGGGCCCTGGTTCAGGCCTTCGAGTACCGCGTTGGCGATGTTGCCCACGCCCGACTGGATGGGCAGCAGCTCCTTGGGCAGGCGGCCGGCCTTCACCTCGTGTTGCAAGAAGTCGATGAGGTGTCCCGCGATGCGCTGCGAGTTCTCGTCCGGCGGCGCGAAAGCCGAGTTGCGGTCGGGCAGGTCGGTCTCGACCACCGCGATCACCTTGGCAGGGTCGCAGCGCAGGTAGGCCTCGCCAATGCGGTCGTTGGGATGCTCCAGCGGAATGGGCTTGCGGTGCGGCGGCAGCTGGGTGCCGTAGTAGATGTCGTGCATGCCCTCCAGCCCAGGGGATTGCCAGCGGTTGACTTCCAGGATGATCTTGTCGGCCTGGTCCAGCCAGGTTTTGTTGTTGCCCACCGACGACGACGGAATCAGCCGCCCGTCCGGCAGGATGCCCGCGACCTCGACCACCGCCACATCCAGCTTGCCCATGAAGCCAAACCACACGAACTGCG
>CAZQXQ010000221.1:0-3877 GCA_964597235.1 uncultured Burkholderiaceae bacterium
CCAGGCGCAGGCCAGGCAGGGTTTTGCGGGTGTCCACGATCTGGGCGCGGGTGCCGGCCACGGCATCGGCATGGCGCGCGGTCTTGGTCGCGACGGCGGACAGCAGCTGCAGAAAGTTCAGCGCGGTGCGCTCAGCGCTCAAGAGGGCGCGGGCCTGGCCTTCGAATTCCAGCACGACCTGGTCGGCCGCGCAGCGCTGGCCCTCGGCCACCTTCCAGTCCAGCCGCACCTGGGGGTCCAGCGCACGGAAAGCGGCGTTCACCCAGGGCGTACCGCACAGCACGGCGCTTTCGCGGGCCAGGATGCGACCATGGGCGCGGCGGGCGGGGTCGATGAGACCGGCGGTCAAATCGCCGGTGCCCACGTCTTCGTCAAGGGCCCGGGCGACATCGGCCTGGGCCAGCGCCGCGACGGCTTCGGCGCTAAAAAGGACTGAGGAATTTTGCATGGGGCGCGAGCATAGCGGCATCGGGGCACCCCGTGCCGCCAGGGTAGTTATCACCCTTTTGTTTCACCCCTGTGACTTCCACCCTCCCCCCAGCGCGCGGAACAGCTGTACCCGGTTTTGCTGCTGTGCCAGTTGCCCCTGGGCCAGGGCTTGCTGGGCAGCAAAGGCAGAGCGCTGCGCATCCAGCACTTCCAGGTGGCTGGCCACGCCCTGGCGGTAGCGCAGCTCCACCAGGCGCAGGCGCTCGGCCTCGGCAGTGGCCTGGGCCTGCTGCGCCTGGAGCTGGGCTTGCAGCGTGGCGCGGCTGGCCAGCGCATCGGCCACTTCGCGGAAGGCGGTCTGGATGGCTTTTTCGTACTGGGCAATGGCGATGTCACGGCCCGCCTCGGTCGCAGCCAGATTCGCGCGGTTTCGGCCAGCATCGAAGATGGGCAGCAAGGCCTGCGGCGACAAGGTCCAGGCCCAGTTGCCATCCTGGAACAGCCCGGACAGGGAGTTGCTGGCAATCCCGGCGCTGGCCGTGAGCGTGATGCGCGGCAGGAAGGCGGCGCGGGCGGCACCGATCTGCGCATTCGCAGCCTGCATCTGGCGCTCGGCCTGGCGGATGTCGGGGCGGCGCACCAGCAGGTCCGACGGCAGGCCCGCTGGCACATCGGGCAGGGTCTGCAGGCCGGTGGCGGCACTGGCCGCAAGGTCGTCCGGCAGGGGCTGGCCGACCAGCAGGGCCAGGGCGTTACGGTCCAGCGCGCGCTGGCGCTCCTGCTGGGCGACGGCCACGCGGGCGGCGGCGATCAGCGATTCGGCCTGGCGCAGCTCGATGGCGGTGGCCACGCCCTGCTCGAAACGCAGCCGGACCAGGCGCAGCGACTCCTGGCGCGTGGCCAGGGTGCGCTGGGCCAGCGCGAGCAATTGCCCATTGGCCTGCAGGCTGAGCCAGGTGCTGGTGACACCAGCCACCAGGCTGGTCTGCACGGCGTTGCGCGCCTCCTGCGTCGCCAGGTACTGGGCCAGCGCGGCGTCTTTCAGGCTGGCGACGCGGCCAAACAGGTCCAGCTCCCAACCCGCCACGGCCAGGCCCACGGCATAGCTGCTGCTCATGCTGCCGCTGCCATCCGCACGGGGCTGGCGGTTGCCAAGCGCCTGGGCATTGACGGTGGGCAGCTGGTCGGCACTGCGGATGTCGTACTGGGCCTGGGCCTGCACCACGGCCAGCGCGGCCAGGCGCAGGTCGCGGTTCTGGTCCAGGGCCAGATCAATCAGGCGGCGCAGCGGGCCGTCGCCCACAAAGGCATTCCAGGGCGCGTCGGCCGACAGGCCTTCGGGCGTGGCCACTGCACGGCCCAGCGCGGGCCATTCGGTGGCGACTGGAGCCTCGGGCGTTTCCAGCGTGGGCGCGAGCGAACAGCCAGCCAGCGTGGCGGTCAAGGCGGCAGCCAAAGCCAAGGCACGCCAGGGCGCGCGGGGCGAAAGGGCCAGGCGGCGGGAATCAAGCATGGGGGTTCTCCTGGGCGATCGGCATGGAATGGGCGCGGTCGAACTGGTGCTGGCGCTCGCTGCCCTTGAAAAGGCGGCGCACCACCACGAAAAAGATCGGCACAAAAACGACGGCCAGCACGGTGCCGGTCAGCATGCCACCGATCACGCCGGTGCCAATGGCCCGCTGGCTGGCCGAGCCGGCACCGGTGGCAATCGCCAGCGGCACCACGCCCAACATGAAGGCGAGCGAAGTCATGACGATGGGCCGAAAACGCAGGTGCGCCGCCTCCAGCGCCGCCTCGATCACGCCCTTGCCCTGGGCTTGCAGGTCCTTGGCGAATTCGATGATCAGGATCGCGTTTTTGGCCGACAGGCCAATGATGGTCACCAGGCCCACCTGGAAATACACGTCGTTGGCATAGCCGCGCAAGAGCGTGGCCAGCAGCACACCGATCACGCCCAGCGGCACGACCAGGATCACGGCCAGCGGGATGGACCAGCTCTCGTACAGGGCGGCCAAGCACAGGAACACCGCCAGGATGGCAAAACCATAGACGATGAAGGCCTGAGCCCCGGCCAGCTTTTCTTCGCGGGACAGGCCGGTCCATTCAAAGCCAAAGCCGGGGGGAAGCTGGGCGGCCAGGCGCTCCATCTCGGCCATGGCGTCGCCGGTGCTGTAGCCGGGGGCGGCAGCGCCGCTGATGCGGGCGGCCTTGTAGCCGTTGTAGCGCACGCTTTGCATGGGGCCGGTCACCCAGCGGGTGCTGGCAAAGGCCGACAGCGGCACCGCCTTGCCCTGGGCGTTGGACACCGTCAGGCGCAGCACGTCCTCGGGCTGCATGCGGGCGGGGGCATCGGCCTGCACCACCACGCGCTGCAGGCGGCCGGCGCTGGGGAAGTCGTTGGCGTAGCTGGAGCCCAGCGCGGTGCCGATGGCGGCGTTGATCGCGTCAAAGCCGACGCTCTGCGCAAAGGCCTTGTCGCGGTCGATGTCGATTTGCAGCTGGGGCGCGTCTTCCAGGCCATCGGGGCGGACCTGGGTCAGCACCTTGCTTTGCGCGGCCATGCCCAGCAGCTGGTTGCGGGCGCCCATCAGCGCCTCGTGACCCAGGCCGGCGCGGTCCTGCAAGCGGAAGCTGAAGCCCGAGGCATTGCCCAGCTCCGGAATCGGCGGCGGGCTCAGCGGGAAGATGAAGGCATCGCGGATGCCCATCAGCGCACCAAAGGCCCGGCCCGCCAGCGCCTGGGCGGATTGGCCTTCGCCTTTGCGCTCGGACCAGTCCTTGAGGGTGACAAAGGCCAGGCCCGCGTTCTGCCCCTGGCCAGAAAAGCTGAAGCCCAGCACCCCGACCATGCTCTTGACCTCGGGCTGGTTCAGCATGAAGCCCTCGACCTGTTCCATCACTGCGCGGGTGCGCTCCTGGGTGGCGCCGGGGGGCAATTGCACGTTGACGACCAGGTTGCCCTGGTCTTCGTTGGGCAAAAAGGACGTGGGCAGGCGCAGATAGACCAGGCCCGCGGCCGCAATCAGCGCCACATAGACCACCAGGGTCTGCGGCGCGCGGCGCAGCAGGCGGCCGACAAAGCCCTCGTAGCCCTTGGCCATGCGAGCAAAGCCCCGGTTGAAGCGGCCAAAGAAGCCGGTCTGCGCATGGGCATGGCCGGCCTGCACCGGCTTGAGCAGCGTGGCGCACAGCGCCGGCGTGAGCGACAGCGCCAAAAAGGCCGAGAAGCCGATCGACGCCACCATCACCACCGCGAACTGGCGGTAGATATTGCCCACCGAGCCCACGAAGAAGGCCAGCGGCACGAACACCGAGATCAGCACCACCGTCACGCCAACAATGGCGCCCGAGATCTGGCCCATGGCTTTGCGCGTGGCCTGCAGCGGGGGCAAACCCTCCTCGCTCATGATGCGCTCGACGTTCTCGACCACCACGATGGCGTCGTCCA
>CAZQXQ010000222.1:0-3770 GCA_964597235.1 uncultured Burkholderiaceae bacterium
TCCAGAAAGCCGGCGAGAAAGCCCTGAGTCTGGGTGTCGGCCTGACGCAGGTGTTTGCGATGGTCAGCACTTTTCGCGAGCGCAACCAGCACACCCCCGTGGTGCTGATGGGCTACGCCAACCCCGTGGAGCGCTACGACCAGCGCCACGGCGACGGCGCCTTCGTGCGCGATGCGGCCGCCGCCGGTGTCGATGGCGTGCTGATCGTGGACTACCCGCCCGAGGAATGCGAAGCCTTTGCGGCACAGCTCAAGGCCCAGGGGCTGGACCTGATCTTCCTGCTGGCCCCCACCAGCACCGACGCCCGCATGGCGCAGGTGGCCCGCGTGGCCAGCGGCTATGTGTACTACGTGTCCCTCAAGGGCGTGACAGGCTCGGGCGCGCTGGACACGGGGGCGGTGGAGGCCATGCTGCCCCGCATCCGCCAGCATGTACACATCCCCGTGGGCGTGGGCTTTGGCATCCGCGATGCCGCCAGCGCCCAGGCCGTGGGCCGCGTGGCCGATGCCGTGGTGATTGGTACCCGGATCATTCAGCTGATCGAACACCAGCCCCATGACCAGGTGGTGCCCACCACCATCGGCTTTTTGCGCGACATCCGCCAGGCGCTGGACGCCTGAATCCAAGGAATCGAAGGAGAAACCCATGTCCTGGCTCGAAAAACTGCTTCCCTCCAAGATCCAGCAGACCGCCCCGGCCGACCGCCGCCAGCAGATGCCCGAGGGCCTGTGGATCAAGTGCCCCAGCTGCGACACCGTGCTCTACAAGAACGACCTGGAGCACAACCAGAACGTCTGCCCGCATTGCAGCCACCACCACCGCATTGGCGCCCGCGCCCGGCTGGACGCCTTCCTGGACGGCGAAGGCCGCTACGAGATCGGCCAGGAAGTGCTGCCCGTCGATGCGCTCAAGTTCAAGGACAGCCGCAAATACCCCGAGCGCCTCAAAGAAGCGCTGGAGCAGACCGGCGAGACCGATGCGCTTGTGGTGATGGGCGGCTCGGTCAAGAGCATCAGCATCGTCGCCGCCTGTTTCGAGTTCGAGTTCATGGGCGGCTCCATGGGCAGCGTGGTCGGCGAGCGCTTTGTGCGCGGCGTGGAAACCGCCATCGAGCAGAAGGTGCCCTTCGTCTGCTTCACCGCCACCGGCGGCGCGCGCATGCAGGAAGGCCTGCTGTCGCTGATGCAGATGGCCAAGACCAACGCCGCGCTGACCCGCCTAGCGCAAAAGGGCCTGCCTTACATCAGCGTGCTCACCGACCCCACCATGGGCGGCGTGAGCGCCGGCTTCGCCTTCGTGGGCGACATCGTGATCGCCGAGCCCAAGGCCTTGATCGGCTTTGCTGGCCCCCGGGTGATCGAATCCACCGTGCGCGTGACCCTGCCCGAAGGCTTCCAGCGCGCGGAATTCCTGCAGACCAAGGGCGCTGTGGACCTCATCTGCGACCGCCGCGAGCTGCGCGACACCGTGGCCCGCAGCCTGGCCATGCTGCAGCGCTTGCCCGCCGACGCGGTGCTGTAAGGCCTGAAAATCCAGCGGTAGTAGCTACCATATTAATAGCTGCTACCGCTGGTCTTTATTGGGCTAGAGGTCCAAAAGACCTATATTTCAGAAATTCAGAATCTCAGGCTACCGCCCAGCACAGCCGCCTGCAGGTGGCCCAGCACAATCATCACGACCTGCAAGGCCACCAGCGCTGCCAGCGGAGCCAGGTCCACACCGCCCACCAGCGGGATGAGCTTGCGAAACGGCTGCAGCACCGGGGCGCACAGGCGGTCCAGCACCTCAACCATGGGCGAGCGGGTCTGCACCCAGGACAGCACCGCATAGACGAGCAAGAGCCCGATCAGGCCCGACACCGCCACACGCACCAGGCCAAACACCGCCATCCAGGGCAGCCAGGCCAGCGCGGCGCCTGCGCCCGACAACAGCCACAGCAGGAAATACTCCGCCAGCTGCACCAGCAACGCCGCAACCAGGCTGGCCAGGTCCCACTGGCGGTAAGCAGGCACCACGCGGCGCAGCGGCAGCACCAGCCAGTCACTCACGGCAAACACAAAACGCCCCATCGGGTTGTAGAACGACACCCGCACCAGCTGCATGTACAAGCGCAGCAGGCAAGCTCCTGCCAACAATCCGCCGACAACATCAAGAAGAAAGGTGGCAATTTGGAACAGCATGGTGAAAACAGACAGGGCACAGACAGCAAGCGAGACACCCGCTAGACCGTCCGGGACAGGACCAAAGAGCGTGCGGGTGCCGAAAGAGCGTGCCATCATAGCGACGCACTGCCCCATCCCCATGACACACGAATCCGCATCCCCCCTGCTGTCCGCCCTGCCCCTGTTTCCGCTGGGCACGGTGCTGTTTCCCGGCGGTCTGCTGCCGCTGAAGGTCTTTGAAGTGCGCTACCTGGACATGGTGCGCCGCTGCTACCGCGAGGGCCAGCCCTTTGGCGTGGTCCTGCTCACCCAGGGCCAGGAAGTGCGCCAGGCCGGCGCCGCCACCGAAACCTTTGTGGACGTGGGCACCCTGGCCACGGTGGAAAGCCTGGAATCCCCGCAGCCCGGATTGCTGTGGGTGCACTGCCGCGGGGGCGAACGCTTTCGCATCCAGCGGCGCGAACGCCTGCCTCACGGCCTGTGGGTTGCGGAGGTGGCGTTGCTGCCGCCCGACCCGGTAGTCGCTATTCCCGACGACCTGCTGCCACTGGCCGAGCGGCTGGAAACCCTGCTGCAAAGCCTGCGCCAGCAACCGGGCGCAGAGGACCTGATCCGCCTGCCCACCGAGGCGCAGCGACGTGACTGCGCCTGGGTGGCCAACCGCTGGTGCGAGCTTCTGCCCCTGCCCAGCCGGATTCGCCAGCAGTGGTTGGCCCTGGACAACCCGCTGCTGCGCCTGGAACTGGTGGGTGATGTGCTGGACAGCGCCAGCCCCAGGGCCTGAGACGGTCGTTGGCAACTCCTAAAATACGCCCCTTTTGGCCCGAACCACCGCCTTGAACGGGCGGCCCTCCATGTCTGACACCCCACACACCCCCGCCGCAGCCCCCCAAGACGACAACCAGCTGATCGCCGAACGCCGCGAAAAGCTCCGCGCCCTGCGCGAAGCCGGCGCGCAAAACGGCAGCGCGGTCTTCCCCAACGACTTCAAACCCCAGCACCACGCCGCCGAACTGCACGCCACCCATGGCGAAACCCCCGCCGACGTGCTGGAAGGCAGCCCCATGCACGCCAGCGTGGCGGGCCGCATGGTGCTCAAGCGCGTGATGGGCAAGGCCAGCTTTGCGACCATCCAGGACGGCTCGTTCGGCCCCACCGGTGGCCGCATCCAGCTCTACATCACCCGCGATGCGCTGGGCGAAGAGCTGTATGCCGCCTTCAAGCACTGGGACCTGGGCGACATCGTCGGCGCCGAAGGCACGGCCTTCAAGACCAAGACCGGCGAGCTGTCGATCAAGGTGACGAGCCTGCGCCTTTTGACCAAGAGCCTGCGTCCGCTGCCCGACAAATTCCACGGCATGGCCGATCAGGAACAGAAATACCGCCAGCGCTATGTGGACCTGATCTCCGACGAACACGCCCGCAAGCGCTTTGTGGCCCGCAGCAAGGCCCTGAGCGGCATGCGCGAATTCATGGTCGAGCACGGCTTCCTGGAAGTGGAAACGCCCATGCTGCACCCCATCCCCGGCGGCGCCAACGCCCGCCCCTTCGTGACCCACCACAACGCGCTGGAGCAGGAAATGTTCCTGCGCATCGCGCCCGAGCTGT
>CAZQXQ010000223.1:0-3762 GCA_964597235.1 uncultured Burkholderiaceae bacterium
GCGTGCCCTACATCATCGTGTTCCTGAACAAGTGCGACATGGTGGACGATGAAGAACTGCTGGAACTGGTGGAAATGGAAGTCCGCGAACTGCTGGACAAGTACGATTTCCCTGGCGACAACACCCCCATCATCCGCGGTTCCGCCAAGCTGGCCCTGGAAGGCGACAAGGGTCCCCTGGGCGAGCAAGCCATCGACAAGCTGGCCGAAGCCCTGGACACCTACATCCCCACGCCTGAGCGCGCTGTGGACGGTGCCTTCCTGATGCCCGTGGAAGACGTGTTCTCCATCTCTGGCCGTGGTACCGTGGTGACCGGTCGCGTTGAGCGCGGCATCATCAAGGTCGGCGAAGAAATCGAAATCGTCGGTATCCGCGACACCCAGAAGACCACCTGCACTGGCGTGGAAATGTTCCGCAAGCTGCTGGACCAAGGCCAAGCTGGCGACAACGTGGGTCTGTTGCTGCGCGGCACCAAGCGCGAAGACGTGGAGCGTGGCCAAGTGCTGTGCAAGCCCGGCTCCATCAAGCCCCACACCCACTTCACTGCTGAGGTGTATGTGCTGAGCAAGGACGAAGGCGGCCGCCACACCCCCTTCTTCAACAACTACCGTCCCCAGTTCTACTTCCGTACGACCGACGTGACCGGTGCCATCGAACTGCCTGAAGGCAAAGAAATGGTGATGCCTGGTGACAACGTGTCGATCACCGTGAAGCTGATCAACCCCATCGCCATGGAAGAAGGTCTGCGCTTCGCCATTCGCGAAGGTGGTCGCACCGTGGGTGCTGGCGTGGTTGCCAAAATCATTGCCTAATTTTTGAGCAGACAAGGAACTTGCCATGTCCAAGCAAAAAATCCGCATCCGCCTCAAGGCATTCGACTACAAACTGATCGACCAGTCTGCAGCCGAAATCGTTGACACTGCCAAGCGCACTGGCGCGATCGTCAAGGGCCCCGTGCCCCTGCCGACCCGCATGAAGCGTTTTGACATCCTGCGTTCGCCCCACGTGAACAAGTCTTCGCGTGACCAGTTCGAGATCCGCACCCACCAGCGCCTGATGGACATTGTCGATCCCACCGACAAGACCGTTGACGCGCTGATGAAACTGGATCTGCCTGCTGGCGTGGACGTCGAGATCAAGCTGCAGTAAAAGTCTTTGGCGCCTTTCCGTTGCGACAGGCGCCGAAGTCTCGTAACGCGAACTTGCTTGAAAAAGCGGTTCGCGTTATACTTTTTAGCTTCGTCCGGTTGGGCGAAGATTTATCAACCGCCTTTCACGCGCGCAAGCGCAAACGCCGAGGCCAATTGCAGTCGCGGCGGTGAAAGTTTTGGAGAAAAACCATGAGTCTGAGCAACTCCCTGGGGTTGCTGGGCCGCAAGGTGGGCATGATGCGCCTGTTCACCGATGATGGGGACGCAGTTCCTGTCACGGTGGTGGATGTGTCCAACAACCGCGTGACCCAGGTCAAAACCCAAGAGAACGATGGCTATGTGGCCCTGCAGGTCACTTTCGGTGCCCGCAAGGCATCGCGCGTAAGCAAGCCTCTGGCGGGTCATCTCGCTAAAGCCGGCGTTGAAGCCGGTGAAATCATCCAAGAATTCCGCGTGACGGCCGACACCGCTGGCAAATATGCTGCTGGCGCGACCCTGCCTGTGACCGACGTGTTTTCCGTGGGTCAGAAGGTGGACGTGCAAGGCACTTCGATCGGTAAAGGCTTTGCCGGCACGATCAAGCGTCACAACTTCGGTTCGCAGCGCGCCTCCCACGGTAACAGCCGTTCGCACAATGTGCCTGGCTCGATCGGTATGGCGCAGGATCCTGGCCGTATCTTCCCTGGCAAGCGCATGAGCGGTCACCTCGGTGATGTCACCAAGACCATCCAGAACCTCGATGTGGTCCGCATCGACGAAGCCCGTCAGCTGCTGCTGATCAAAGGTGCCATTCCTGGTGCCAACGGTGGTTTCGTGTCGGTTCGTCCGGCCGTGAAGGTCAAAGCTTCCAAAGGAGCGAACTAATGCAGCTCGAACTCCTGAATGAACAAGGTCAGGCTGCTTCCAAAGTGGAAGCCTCTGAAGCAGTGTTTGGTCGTGCATACAACGAAGATCTGATTCACCAGATCGTTGTGGCCTACCAAGCCAATGGCCGTCAAGGCACCCGCGCTCAGAAAGACCGTGAGCAAGTTCGCCACTCCACCAAGAAGCCTTTCAAACAAAAAGGTACTGGTAATGCGCGTGCTGGTATGACTTCCTCGCCACTGTGGCGTGGGGGCGGTCGAATCTTCCCGAACCTGCCTGAAGAAAACTTCAGCCAGAAGATCAACAAGAAGATGTACCGCGCTGGCATGTCTGCCATCCTGTCGCAGCTGGCACGCGAAGGCCGTCTGGCGGTGGTGGATTCGCTCAAGCTCGAATCCCCCAAGACCAAGGTGCTCGCCGACAAGTTCAAGGCGATGAACCTGCAATCGGTGATGGTGATTGCCGATGAGGTGGATGACAACCTTTACCTGGCTTCCCGCAATCTGGCCAACGTGCTCGTCGTCGAGCCCCGTTATGCCGATCCCGTGTCGCTGGTCCGATTCAAGAAAGTGCTCGTCACCAAGGGCGCAATCGACAAACTCCAGGAGATGTTCGCATGAGCACGCTCAAGTTTGACGAAGGTCGTCTGATGCAGGTGCTGGTTGCTCCCATCGTGTCCGAAAAGGCCACCATGGTTGCTGAAAAGTCCAACGCTGTGACGTTCAAGGTGCTGCAAAACGCCACCAAGCCTGAAATCAAAGCCGCTGTGGAATTGATGTTCAAGGTCGAGGTTCAAGGCGTTTCTGTGGTGAATACGAAAGGCAAGACCAAGCGTTTTGGCAAGACCATCGGCCGCCGCGACAACGTGCGCAAGGCCTATGTCACGCTCAAAGCCGGTCAAGAGCTGAACCTGTCCGGGGAGGCTGCGTAATCATGGCTGTCGTAAAAATGAAACCTACTTCGCCCGGCCAGCGTGCCGTGGTGAAGGTCACTCGTGACCACCTGTACAAGGGTGAGGCGTACGCCCCGCTGCTGGAGCCCCAGTTCCAGAAAGCCGGTCGTAACAACAACGGTCACATCACAACCCGTCACAAGGGTGGTGGTCACAAGCACCACTACCGAGTGGTGGACTTCCGTCGCAACAAGGATGCTATCCCCGCCAAGGTGGAGCGCATTGAATACGACCCGAACCGCACGGCCCACATCGCTCTGGTGTGCTATGCCGACGGTGAGCGTCGCTACATCATCGCCCCCCGTCATCTGGAAGTCGGTGCCTCCATCGTGAGCGGATCCGAAGCGCCGATCCGCGTGGGCAACACCCTGCCGATCCGCAACATTCCAGTGGGTTCGACCATCCACTGCATCGAGCTCAAGCCCGGTGCTGGTGCACAGATCGCCCGTTCCGCAGGCACTTCGGCCACCCTGTTGGCCCGTGAAGGCACTTATGCCCAGGTTCGCATGCGTTCCGGCGAAGTGCGCAAGATCCACATCGAATGCCGCGCCACCATTGGTGAAGTGGCTAACGAAGAGCACAGCCTGCGCCAACTGGGCAAGGCCGGTGTGAAGCGTTGGATGGGGATTCGCCCGACCGTCCGCGGTGTTGCCATGAACCCGATCGACCACCCGCACGGTGGTGGTGAAGGCCGTACTGGCGAAGGCCGTCATGCTGTTGACCCATGGGGCAACCTGACAAAGGGCTACCGTACCCGTAACAACAAGCGCACACAGACCATGATCGTGTCGCGCC
>CAZQXQ010000224.1:0-3728 GCA_964597235.1 uncultured Burkholderiaceae bacterium
CGCGCTGCTCTTGGACTTCATCTTGGGCATCTTCATGCTCCTTTGTTTGTGCTCGTGAGGCGTTTGCACACCACTGTGCAAACTTGTTGGCCCCGAGCCACTTGTGGCGGCAATTGACTTACCGCAATCCAGTGCCCTACATGCACTGGAAATTACACCCCCTTTCAGGGGCGCAAAATCTTTAAAATTAACCAACGGAAGCCGGCGCTGCGTCAGACGCTGCGGGTTTGGCACCACCAGGCTTTTTGCGGCCAGGCGCGATCATCATGATCATCTGACGACCTTCCAGCTTGGGGAACTGCTCCACCACGATCGTGTCAGCCAGGTCATCGCGAATGCGATTCAAAAGCGCCAGACCCAGTTCTTGGTGCGTGATCTCCCGACCACGGAAGCGCAAAGTGATCTTGCACTTGTCGCCCTCCGCCAGAAAGCGACGCACATTGCGCATCTTGATCTGGTAGTCGCCTTCGTCGGTGCCAGGGCGGAACTTGACTTCCTTGATCTCGATGACAGTCTGCTTGGCCTTGGCTTCGGCAGCGCGCTTTTGCTCTTGGTACTTGAACTTACCGTAGTCCACCAAGCGGCACACAGGCGGGCTAGCGGTGGCGGCAATTTCCACGAGGTCCACGTCAAGCTCGCCTGCCATGCGCAGGGCTTCCATCAAACTGACGATGCCCAACGGCTCATTGTCCGGCCCCGACAAACGGACTTCGGGGGCCATGATTTCACGGTTCAGACGATGCTTACGCTCTTCGCGCTGACGGCGATCACGGAATTCGGTAGCGATGGTAGTCTTCCTTGAACTTGAATGCTATAAATTAGATAGCGTTATGCGCTGATAGAACGGTGCTTTTGGGCATGTTCTTATGCTTTTTCGGCAATTTCTTTCGTGACCAAGTCGATGAAAGCATCCAGGGACATGACACCCAGATCGCGATTGCCTCGTGCGCGCACTGCAACAGAATTTGCTGCTTTTTCCTTGTCACCCGCCACCAAAATGTAGGGCAGCTTCTGCAAGGAATGCTCACGTATTTTATACGTAATCTTTTCGTTACGAAGATCCAGCGCCACCCTCAGCCCTTGCTGGGCGAAGGACTGATGCAATTTCGCAACCACCTCGCGGCAATAGTCCGCCTGGTTATCGGTAATGTTGAGCACCGCCACCTGCACGGGAGCCAACCACAGCGGCAGGGCCCCGGCATGCTGCTCGATCAGGATGCCAATGAAGCGCTCCAGACTACCAACGATGGCGCGATGCAACATGACCGGGCGGTGACGCGCACCATCCTCACCCACATATTCGGCATCCAGGCGCTCTGGCATCGAGAAATCCACCTGGATCGTGCCGCATTGCCATTGCCGGCCAATGGCATCCTTCAAGGTGTATTCAATCTTCGGACCGTAGAACGCGCCATCGCCGGGTGCAATCTCGAACTCGCAGTTGGCAGCACGCAGGCTTTCCATCAGCGCATGCTCGGCTTTGT
This sequence comes from uncultured Burkholderiaceae bacterium, assembly GCA_964597235.1. Classification (GTDB taxonomy): domain Bacteria; phylum Pseudomonadota; class Gammaproteobacteria; order Burkholderiales; family Burkholderiaceae_C; genus CAYZPX01. Next base: position 1,485 of record CAZQXQ010000224.1, read on the forward strand.
CCCAGCTTTCGTCCGAGCCAATGCGGGCTTCGGGACGGGTGGCGACCTTGTAGATCACATCGGTGAAACCAAAATCCTTGTACACCTTCTGCAACAACGCCGTAAACGCCAAGCATTCCGGCAGGATGTGCTCTTCGGTACAGAAGATATGGCCATCGTCCTGGGTGAAGCCACGCACACGCATGATTCCGTGCAGTCCACCTGTGGGCTCATTGCGATGGCACTGGCCAAACTCACCATAGCGCAGCGGCAGATCGCGGTAGCTCTTGATTCCCTGCTTGTAGATCAGGATGTGGCCCGGGCAGTTCATTGGCTTGAGGGCGTAGTCGCGCTTCTCGCTCTCGGTCGTGAACATGTTGTCACGGTACTTGTCCCAGTGGCCGGTCTTTTCCCACAGCGTTTTGTCGATGATCTGCGGGCCCTTGACCTCCTGATAGCCGTTCTCGCGGTACACGCGCCGCATGTACTGCTCGACCTCCTGCCACAGCGTCCAGCCCTTGGGGTGCCAGAACACGGTGCCAGGCGAATGCTCGTCAATGTGGAACAAGTCCAACTCACGGCCCAGCTTGCGGTGATCGCGCTTTTCGGCCTCTTCGAGCATGGTCAGGTAGTTTTGCAGGTCGTCCTTGGTGGCCCAGGCAGTGCCATAGACGCGCTGCAGCATCTCGTTGCGGTGGTCGCCACGCCAGTAAGCACCTGCCACCTTCATCAACTTGAAAAACTTGAGCTTGCCGGTGCTGGGCACGTGGGGGCCACGGCACAGGTCTTCGAAGGCGCCCTCACGGTAGAGGCTCACATCCTCGTTCGCTGGAATGCTGGCAATGATCTCGGCCTTGTAATGCTCGCCCAGGCCCTTGAAGTAAGCGACCGCCTCGTCGCGCGGTAACACGCGGCGCACCACAGGTTCGTCTTTGGCGGCCAGCGCCGTCATGCGCTTTTCGATGGCTGCTAAATCTTCGGGCGTAAAGGGGCGCTTGTAGGCAAAGTCGTAATAAAAACCATGCTCCACCACCGGGCCAATGGTGACCTGGGCATCCGGGAACAGTTCTTTGACCGCGTAGGCCAGCAAGTGGGCCGTCGAGTGACGAATCACGTCCAGCCCTTCAGCGTCCTTGGCAGTCACGATGGCCAACGAGGCATCACCCGCCATCTGATAGCTCGTATCCACCAACTGGCCGTCCACCTTGCCAGCCAGGGCCGCCTTGGCCAGACCGGTGCCGATGGAAGCGGCCACTTCCGCGACCGTCACCGGTCCGGGGAATTCGCGCTGAGAACCGTCGGGAAGGGTGATACGAACCATGAAAATCCTTTGAACTCACGAAGACGTTGAAGGGCCGCAGTGGCAATAAAAAAGCGCGGACGGATTCCGCGCTGGCAATCTGACCGGGATGTCAGAAAGCGATTTTAACGGCATCGCGCCCATTCAGCAGCCTGCAAAAACAAGGCCAGCCCAAAGGCTGGCCAAACATCGCCACTAAGCGGCCCAAGCCAGCGCCCCGACGGGCAGCGGCCTGGGCGCATTCCTCAGTGGAACTGCTCTTCTTCCGTGGAACCGCTCAGGGCCTTCACGCTGGAAGAGCCGCCCTGGATCACGGTGGTCACATCGTCGAAGTAGCCTGCGCCCACTTCTTGCTGGTGCGACACGAAGGTGTAACCCTTCTCACGTGCTGCGAATTCGGGCTCTTGCACCATTTCGGTGTAGTGCTTCATGCCTTCGCCGCGAGCGTAGGCGTGGGCAAACTGGAAGGTGTTGTACCAGTTGATGTGAATGCCGGCCAGCGTGATGAACTGGTACTTGTAACCCAGGGCCGACAGCTCTTCCTGGAAGGAAGCGATCTGGCTGTCGTTGAGGTTCTTTTTCCAGTTGAAAGAAGGCGAGCAGTTGTAGGACAGCAGTTTGCCGGGGCAGGCAGCGTGCACGGCTTGGGCGAATTCGCGGGCAAAGCCGATGTCTGGCACGCCGGTTTCGCACCACACCAGGTCAGCGTAGGGAGCGTAGGCCACACCACGGCTGATGGATTGCTCCAGACCGTTTTTGACGCGGTAGAAGCCCTCTTGGGTGCGCTCGCCGGTCAGGAAAGGCTTGTCGTTGGCGTCGTGATCGGAAGTAATCAGGTTGGCGGCTTCTGCATCGGTACGGGCCAGCACGATGGTGGGCACGCCCATCACGTCGGCGGCAAAGCGGGCGGCGATCAGCTTTTCGCAGGCTTCTTGGGTGGGCACCAGCACCTTGCCGCCCATGTG
>CAZQXQ010000225.1:0-3724 GCA_964597235.1 uncultured Burkholderiaceae bacterium
CACGTTCCCTTTTTAGCCGTCTTTAGCCCTGCAGGGGCTTAACTGACTGGCATTGTGTTCAGGTGTTCGATGCGGAGTGCGTAGGACATGGAAATTTCTGGCTTGCGCCAAGTCGTCTAGACAGGTGCAGTGTGTTCGGACTCTGTGACAAGGGCTTGACGGTTCTACGACGGTTGAATGTCACAGCACCCGCTGGCCCTCGCGCCACACGGCGCGCACCACGGCCTGGCGCTGCCCGCCCGGCAGGGTGGCCACGCGCACGCGCACCAGGTCGGCGCGCAGGCCGGGGGCCAGCTCGCCCCGGTCGGCCATGCCGCAGGCGCGGGCGGGGTTGCGGGTGATGGTGGCCACGGCCTGGGGCAGGGCCAGGATGCCGTCGTCCTCCAGGCGCAGGGCTGCGCTCAGCAGGCTGCCGGGCACGTAGTCGGACGAGAGGATGTCCAGCAGGCCCTGGCGCGCCAGCTCGGCCGCGGCCACATTGCCCGAGTGCGAGCCGCCGCGCACCACGTTCGGGCCCCCCATCACCGTGAGCAGGCCGCGTGCATGGGCTTCGCGGGCGGCGGCCAGGGTGGTCGGGAATTCCGACATCGCCGCACCCTCGGCATGCGCCTGTGCCACATGGGCGACGGTGGTGTCGTCGTGGCTGGCCAGCGCAATGCCGTGGGTGCGGCAGTAATCCACGAAGTAGGCGCGGTGAGGTTCGGCGTACTGGGCCTGCAGCGTGGCGGCGTGCTGCACCTGGCGCTCGAACTTTTCCTGGCTCCAGCCTTTCTTGCCGGTGTAGTAGGTGCGGGCCTGTTCGATGTCTTCCCACTGGCGCTGGCCGGGGGTGTGGTCCATCAGCGAGACCAGGCCCAGGCGCGGATGTCCGTGGAAGGGCGCGAACAGCTCGATGGTGTTGGGCGCGGGCAGCTCGCAGCGCACGTGCAGGTGGTGGTCGGCGCGCAGCAGGCCCTGGGCGGCGCAGGCGTCCAGGGTGTCGAGCACGCCATGCCAGGCACTGCCGCGCAGGCTATCGGTATCGGCCTCGCCCACGCCCAGCGCATCGAACACCGTGGTGATGCCAGCAGCGGCCACTTCGGCATCGTGCGCCAGCAGCGCGGGGGCTGCCGCCCACTGCACCTTAGGCCGGGGCATCAGGTGGCGCTCGAAGTTGTCGGTGTGGATTTCCACTAGGCCAGGCAGCAGGTAGTCGCCCTCCAGGTCCAGTGCTTCCGTCACCGCCGTGACGCAGCTGTCCAGGGACTGGATACGGCCGTCCTGCACCGACAGGCTGCCTTCCACCACCGCATCGGGCAGCACCAGGCGGGCGTTCTTGAAGACCAGGTTCGAGTTCATGCAGCCTCCCGGAACGCCGCCACGTTGACCCGCCGCGTGGCCACGGCATCGCCCACCTGGGCGTCGTGAAAAATCCCGACCACGGCTGCGCCACGCTCCACCGCCTCGCGGATCAGCGCGATCACAGTGGCGGTGTTGGCCGCGTCCAGCGAGGCTGTGGGCTCGTCTAGCAACAGCAGCGGCTTGGGTTTGATGAGGTTGCGAGCGATGTTGATGCGCTGCTGCTCCCCGCCGGAGAAGGTGGCAGGTGGCAGGCCCCACAGGCGTTCGGGAATGCGCAGGCGGGTCAGCCAAGTGCGGGCCTGCTCGCGGGCGGCCTCCAGCGCCTGGGCATCGGCGCCGGCGTCTTCGGCCAGGGGCTCGGCCACCACGTCCAGCGCTGAGACCCGGGGAATCACCCGCAGGAACTGGCTGACGTAACCGATGGTGTCGCGCCGCAGCTGCACCAGTGCGCGCGGCGTGGCCTCGGTCACCTCCACCGCCGCCGCGCCGGGCGGCTGCACGGTGATCTGGCCAGCGCTGGGCCGGTAATTGGCATAAATCAGCTTGAGCAAGGTGCTCTTGCCCATGCCCGAGGGGCCATCGAGCACCACGCATTCGCCGGGGTGGACCGCGAAATCCACCTGGGACAGCACGGGCAACTCGGTGCCGTTCTGGTGGTGCAGGGTGAAGCGCTTGGCCACCCCTTTCATATGAAGTACGGGATGGGTGACGGGATGGGTCATGGCTGCAGTACCGAGGAAACCAGGAGTTGGGTGTAGGGGTGCTGGGGGTCGTCCAGGACCTGGTCGGTCAGGCCGGACTCGACCACGCGGCCGCGCTGCATTACCAGCATGCGGTGCGCCAGCAGGCGGGCCACCGCCAGGTCGTGCGTGACGATGACCACGGCCAGGTGCATCTGCCGCGTCAGCTGGCGCAGCAAATCGAGCAGGCGGGCCTGCACCGACACGTCCAGGCCGGAGGTCGGCTCGTCCATGAAGACCAGGCGCGGCTGCGTGACCAGGTTGCGTGCAATCTGCAGGCGCTGGCGCATGCCGCCCGAGAAGGTGCGGGGGGCGTCGTCGATGCGAGCGGGGTCGATCTCCACGCGCTGCAGCCAGTCCTGCGCGGTGCTGCGCAGGCGGCCGTAGTGCCGCTCGCCCAATCCCATCAGGCGCTCGCCCACGTTGGCGCCGGCGGATACGTCCATGCGCAGGCCATCGGCCGGGTTCTGGTGGACAAAGCCCCAGTCGGTGCGGGTCAGCAGGCGCTGCTGGGCCTCGCTGAGCTGGAACACGTCCAGCATCGCACCGCTGCGGTCGCGGAACTGCACGCTGCCCGCATCGGGCCGGCTGCGCGCGGCCACGGCGTTCAGCAAGGTGGACTTGCCCGAGCCAGACTCGCCCACCACCGCCAGCACCTCGCCAGGCCAGAGGTCAAACGAGGCGTCGTGCAGCGCGACGCGGTCGCCATAGCGTTTGCCAATGCCGCGCACCTGCAACAGCGGCGCATTCATGTCGAGAGAGAGGTTCATGCGAAAGGCTCGATGACAAAACTCAGGCCATGCTGCGCAAAGCCCAGGGATTCATAGAAAGCGTGCGCGCCGGTGCGCTTGAGGTTCGACGACAGCGCCAGCTTGTAGCAACCGGCCTCACGGGCCCGCTGCACGGCGTGGGCCATCATTCGGCGGCCCATGCCCTGCCCTTGGCAGCCCGGGGAGACCACGACGTCTTCCACCACCGCCGAGGGGGCTCCCCGGTGGGCCAGGTTGTGCATGACCAGCAGCGCATAGCTGCCCCACACCTTGTCCGGATGGTGTTCATCGCAGGCCACGAACAGGCGGTAGCTGGGGTAGCGCTGGAACTGCGCCCACTGCGCGCGGGCCTCTTCCAGCGTCAGCTGGTGGCCGGGGCCATCGCCCAATTCGGCGTACAGGTCCAGCACTGCCTGCAGGTCGTCCTCGCGGGCTTCGCGGATGGCGATGTTCATGCGGTCACCTCCTCCGCGGCTGCGGCGCTGTCGGCCTGCGCGGCCTGGCGGTCCTGGCAGTAGTCGGAGTCCGAGCACACATGCATGCGCGTGCCCTGGTCGTCGGTGATGACCTCGTCCAGAAAGCTGTCGGTCGCGCCGCACAGCGCGCAGGGCATGTCCCAGCGCTGGACCTCGAAGGGGTGGTCGTCAAAGGCCAGGCTCTCCACCGGGGTGTAGGGCGGTACGGCGTAGATGCGTTTTTCGCGGCCGGCGCCAAACAGCTGCAGCGCGGGGTTGCGGTGCATCTTGGGGTTGTCGAACTTGGGGATGGGCGACGGCGCCATCACATAGCGGTGGTTCACCAGCACGGGGTAGTCGTAGGTGGTGGCGATGTGGCCGTAGCGGGCGATGTCCTCGTACAGCTTGACGTGCATCA
>CAZQXQ010000226.1:0-3720 GCA_964597235.1 uncultured Burkholderiaceae bacterium
GCGACGGTTTTCTGGATGTTCTCGACCGAAATCTGCCGGTTCTGGATCGACAGCAGATCGCGCAGTGCATCGCGGCACAGCTGGATCGAGATTTCTTTCTGGTTAAAGCGCGAATACGCCAGGATCTTGCGCAGCGCGCCTTCGAGCTCGCGCACGTTGGAGCGCACGTTCTTGGCGACGAAGAAAGCGACCTCCTCGGGCATTTCGACCTTTTCGGCCCGCGCCTTGTTGATCAGGATCGCCACCCGCATTTCCAGCTCCGGGGGCTCAATGGCCACCGTCAGCCCCGAATCAAAACGGGACACCAGGCGCTCGTGAATGTTGGCCAGGCCCTTGGGGTAGGTGTCGCTGGTCATCACGATGTGCGATTTCTTGGCCAGCAAGGCCTCAAAGGCGTTGAAGAACTCTTCCTGGGTGCGATCTTTGTTGGCAAAAAACTGCACATCGTCGATCAGCAGCAGATCCAGCGAGTGGTAACGCTCTTTGAATTCATCAAAGGTGCGGCGCTGGTAAGCCTTGACCACGTCAGACACAAACTGTTCGGCGTGGATGTAGAGCACCTTGGCATCGGGTCTGTCGGCCAGCAGGCGGTTGCCCACCGCATGGACCAAGTGGGTCTTGCCCAGGCCGACGCCGCCATAAATGAACAGGGGGTTGTACAAATGCCCCGGCATGCCGGCGACATGCATTGCCGCCGAGCGCGCCATGCGGTTGGCTGTGCCCTCCACCAGGGTCTCAAAGGTCAGCGCCGGGTTCAGGCGATTGCGCAGTGCGCTAGGCGTGGGCGCTTCGTTGGGAGCGGCAGGTTCATCGGTGCTGGCCGTGCCCGGCGCGTTGACTGGCATCAACTTGCCACCGGCACTGCGCAAGACGGTGCGGGTCACGGCTTCGCGCTGGGCGAGGGCCAATTCCAGCGTGACAGGCTGGCCATACAGGTTTTCCAGCAGGGAGGCGATGCGCGAGGCGTACTGCGCGCGAATCCAGTCCAGCTTGAAGCGGTTGGCCACAAACAGCGTGACCTTGGAGAAATCATCGGCCACCTGTGCCGCGAGGGGCTTGATCCAGGTGTTGAACTGCTGCTCGGGCAGGTCTTGGGCCAGTTGTTCGACGCAAGCCTGCCAGAGGCTATGGCCTGAGCCGTCGTCGCTGGCGGGCTCGGAATGCCTGCGCGTAAAGTCCTCGGTCATGGGCTTGAAGTTGTGGATAGGGAGGGCGTTGCGGGGCGGGCGATTGTAGCTTGTCAAGGTGTTATCCACAAGTTTCTTCCGGGTCTTGGCGGCCCGAAAACGTCCCGGGGATTGCCAGGGGGCTTCAAGCCTGCGATAATCGCGGGCTTCCCTGAAAGTGTTCAGGGTGATATGACCCGGACGCCGTTTTTTGCTTCGCTGCTTTGCCAAAGTCGCAGCGCTGTCCGGACTGAACCTCAAGGAATCCGATCATGAAACGTACTTACCAACCCTCCAAGACCCGCCGCGCCCGTACCCATGGTTTTCTCGTGCGCATGAAGACCCGTGGCGGTCGCGCTGTGATCAACGCCCGCCGCGCCAAGGGCCGCAAGCGCCTGGCCGTCTAAACGGGCTGGGGCCGTCGCGGTCGTTCTTGCCTGTCACGACCTGTTTCGCCAGGTTTTGTGCTGGACGCCTGCATGCAAAGGCTTCAAACGCGTTCACAGTTTCAAGCCGCTCTGGCGGGTGGAACTGTCTCACGCACAGCCCACTTTGCTTTGCACCGCCTAGCTTTGGCACACATACCCTCTCCAGACGGCATCCAACTGTCCACAGGGCTTGAGAAGCTGTCCACAGGACCTGCTTCCCAAGCCCTTTTTGCGTCCATGGTCCTTGGTCTGGGCGCGATGGCTCCCAAGCGCTGGGCTCGGCGGGCGGTGACGCGCAACACCATCAAACGACAGATCTATTCGGTGGCGACTCTGTTTGAAGAGCGCCTTCCGCCTGCGGCTTATGTCGTGCGTTTGCGTTCAGCCTTCGATCGCAAGCAGTTCATCAGCGCCACCTCGGAGCCTTTGCGCCAAGCCGTGCGCGCGGAGTTGCTCCAGCTCTTCGAGCGCGCCTTGCGCCCGCCGCTTGCGCTTCCCACCCCAGAGACTGCCCCATGATCCGGCGCCTTCTGATGGGCCTGGTCAAAGGCTATCGCCTGTTTTTGAGCCCCTGGCTTGGCTCGGCCTGCCGTTTTGAGCCCACCTGTTCTGCTTACGCCCTGCAGGCGCTGGAGCGGCATGGCGCTGTCCGCGGCAGCTGGCTCACCCTCTGCCGTCTGGGGCGCTGCCAACCCTGGTGTCAGGGCGGGCATGATCCGGTGCCAGCCCAATGGTCGCGCGCCCAGGGCCTGTTTTCGCGCTTGATGGCGCAGTCCTCTCCCACTTCCACCTCGAAAAAGTCTTCATGAACGAGATCCGTCGCACCATTTTGTGGGTGATTTTTGGCTTTTCCATGGTTTTGCTGTGGGACCGTTGGCAGGTGCACAACGGCAAGCAGCCCACCTTTTTCCCGAGCACACCCCAGGCAACGGCGCCTGCCGCCAACGGTGCTCCTGGGGCCTCTGCGGTGCCCGCAGCCAGCAGCCTGCCAGCCGCAGCCCCTGTCGGTGCGAGCGCGGTGCCCGGCAGCGATGCCATCCCCGCAGCATCCGCGCCCGCCCGCGTGCGCACCGAAGTCATCACCGATGTCTATCGCCTCACGTTTGACAGCGAGGGTGGCTCCCTGGTTCGTGCCGAGCTGTTGGGCCACGAGGACCTGCAGAACAAAGGCCAGAACGTCGTCCTGTTCGACCAGAGCGCCCAGCGCGTCTATCTGGCGCAGACAGGTCTGATCGGCGGCGCCTTCCCCACGCACAAGACCCCCATGCAGGCCATCCCCGGCCCCCGTGCGCTCAAGGACGGCGAGCAGACGCTGGCTATCAAGTTCGAGTCCCCCGACCTGGGTGGTCTGAAGCTGGTCAAGACCTGGACCTTGCAGCGCGGTGCCTATGCCATCGATGTTCGCCATGAGGTGGTCAACACCGGTACCGCTCCGGTCTCACCCCAGCTGTACCTGCAACTGGTGCGCGATGGCAACCCGCCCCCTGGCGAGTCGTCCTTCTATTCGACCTTCACCGGTCCGGCGGTCTATACCGATGAGAAAAAGTACCAGAAGGTGGAGTTCGAAGACATCGAGAAGAACAAAACCGATTTCCAGAAGACCACCAGCAATGGCTATGTGGCCATGGTGCAGCATTACTTTGCCAGCGCCTGGCTGCTGGGCGAGAACATGCCCCGCGAAATGTTCACCCGCAAGGTGGATGCCAACCTGTACGCCGTGGGCATGATCGCCAACCTGGGCAGCATCGAACCTGGCGCCCGCAAGGCCTTCGACGCCAAGCTGTTCGCCGGTCCGCAGGTGGAAAACCAGCTCGAAGCCCTGGCCCCCGGTCTGGAACTGGTCAAGGACTACGGCTGGCTGACCATCCTGGCCAAGCCGCTGTACTGGCTACTGGACCAGCTGCATAAGCTGCTGGGCAACTGGGGCTGGGCCATCGTGGCGCTGGTGTTCCTGCTGAAGATCGCCTTTTACTGGCTCAACGCCAAGGCCTACGCCAGCATGGCCAAGATGAAGGCGGTGAATCCCCGCATCATGGAAATGCGCGAGCGCCTCAAGAACAATCCGCAGCAAATGCAGCAGGAGATGATGCGCATCTACCGCGAGGAAAAGGTCAACCCCATGGGCG
>CAZQXQ010000227.1:0-3713 GCA_964597235.1 uncultured Burkholderiaceae bacterium
CCTCGGCTTCCTGCGCCTGGGCCTCGGTGGCAAACAGCGCCACGATGCGGCTGCGTTGCCAGCCGTCTTTGGGCGGAGGCATGCCGGGCTCGCCGAACAGGGCTTTCTCGGCCTCGGTCTGGGCGTCGGCATCCTCGACAGACACGCTCAAGGCATCCAGGGCATCGAGCGCCTCGCTCAGGTCTTCCACGCGGTCTTCGGGGCAAAGCAGGCTCAGGTCGTACATGGGCAATCTTTCAGGGGTGCAGGCCGGATGCCTTTAGCGCTTGTGCTGCGACAGCCACTCTTCGAGGTAGTGGATGTTGGTGCCGCCCGTCACGAAATTGGCATCCACCATCAGCTCGCGGTGCAGTGGCACATTGGTCTGGATGCCCTCGATCACCATCTCGGACAGCGCGGTGCGCATGCGGGCCAAGGCCTGCTCGCGGGTGTCGCCATGGACGATCAGCTTGCCGATCATCGAGTCGTAGTTCGGCGGCACGTAATAGTTGGTGTAGGCGTGCGAGTCCACGCGCACCCCGGGGCCACCGGCCGCATGCCACATGGTGATACGGCCTGGCGACGGGGTGAACTTGTACGGATCTTCCGCGTTGATGCGGCACTCGATCGCATGGCCACGCAGCTGGTTGTTGATCTGGCGTTGAGTGAAAGGCAACTTCTCGCCGGCAGCGACCAGGATCTGGGTCTTGACGATGTCAATGCCGGTGATCTGCTCGGTCACCGGGTGCTCCACCTGCACGCGGGTGTTCATCTCGATGAAATAGAACTCGCCGTCTTCGTACAGGAACTCGAAGGTGCCCGCGCCACGGTAGCCAATCTTTTTGCAGGCGGCCACGCAGCGCTCACCGATGCGCTCGACCAGGCGGCGGGGAATACCGGGGGCCGGTGCTTCCTCGATCACCTTCTGGTGGCGGCGCTGCATGGAGCAGTCGCGCTCGCCCAGATAGACCGCGTTGCGGTGCTTGTCGGCCATGACCTGGATTTCGATGTGGCGCGGGTTCTGGAGAAATTTCTCCATATAGACCGCCGGATTGCCAAAGGCCGCGCCAGCCTCGGCTTTGGTCATTTGCACGGCGTTGATCAGCGCGGCTTCGGTATGGACCACGCGCATGCCACGCCCGCCACCACCGCCGGCCGCCTTGATGATCACCGGGTAGCCAATCGCCTTGGCCAGGCGGCGGATCACGACCGGATCGTCCGGCAGCTCGCCATCCGAGCCCGGCACACAGGGCACGCCGGCGCGGATCATGGCCTGCTTGGCCGAGACCTTGTCGCCCATGATGCGGATGGACTCGGGCGAGGGACCGATGAACTGGAAGCCGCTTTGCTCCACGCGCTCGGCAAAGTTGGCGTTCTCGCTCAGGAAACCGTAACCAGGATGGATGGCCTCGGCATCGGTGACCTCAGCGGCGGAAATGATCGCCGGCATGTTGAGGTAGCTCTGCCCGGAAGGCGCCGGACCAATACAGACCGCTTCTTCGGCCAACTTGACGTATTTGGCATCGCGGTCGGCTTCGGAATAGACCATCACCGCCTTCACGCCCAGCTCGCGGCAGGCGCGCTGGATGCGCAGGGCAATTTCGCCGCGGTTGGCGACGAGGATCTTCTTAAACATAAGCAGACCTGCTTTACTCGATCACGAACAGGGGCTGGCCGTATTCGACGGCCTGGCCGTTCTCGCCCAGGATGCGGGTGACGGTGCCTGCCTTGTCAGACTCGATCTCGTTGAGGATCTTCATCGCTTCGATGATGCACAGGGTGTCTCCGACCTTGACCTGGCTGCCCAGTTCGACAAAGGCCTTGGCACCGGGGCTGGAGGCACGGTAGAAGGTACCGACCATCGGCGACTTGACGGTGTGGCCAGCCGGCTCGGCGGCAGGGGCTTCGACCGCTGCAGCGGGCGCAGCCACCGGGGCAGCGGCCACCGGCATGGGGGCGGCCATGGGGGCAGCCACATACTGAGGCATCACATTGCCACCGCTCTTGACGATGCGAACCTTCCCCTCGGCTTCGGTGATTTCGAGTTCAGAAACATTCGACTCGGAAACGAGGTCGATCAGGGTTTTGAGTTTTCGCAGGTCCATGCAAGCTCCCGGGGCTAGAACTGAAGAGGGCGCGAATTTACTCCAATTTCAGCCTATTCCCGCTTTCCGCCCGCATTTTTCGCGCTTCTTCCTTCGAGGTAAAGGCGGGTAAGCCGCCCTACGCCAAAGCCTTCCAGCGCTGCAAATCGGCCGCATCCACCTTGCCCATCTTGCGGGCCAGGATGCGGCCATCGGCGCCGAACACCACCGTGAACGGCAAGCCGCCGTTGAGGTTGCCCAGGCTGCGCCCCAGCTCGGTCCCACCCAGGCCTGCCAGGCCGATGGGAAAATCCAGCGGCAGGCGTTCCAAAAATTTGCGCACCGAAGACGGCTGGTCAATGGCGAGGCCCAGCACATTCCAGCCGCGCGCGCGCTGTTCCTTGTAGAAGGCGTTGAGCATCGGCAGTTCTTCCACGCAGGGCGGGCACCAGGTGGCCCAGAAGTTGAGCAGCAAGGGCTTGCCACGCAGCGCCGCCAGATCGAGCGGCGTCCCAGCGGGCGTCTCGAACTGCTGCTGCCACAGCGCGGCTTCGGCGCCGGGGGTGGCCTCCTGGGGCTGGAGGCGCCACCAGGCCAGGCCCGCGCCGGCGACGGTGGCCACGGCGGCAACCCCCGCCATCAGGCCACGGCGGGAAGTGGAGGGTGTAGAAGCTGAAGAAGAGGCGTTGGGCGAGTTCATTCGGCGGTCTCCTGCAACAGGCGGCGCACGGCTGCCACATCGCCCCGGGGCACCCGGCCCCGGGCGTCCGGCCTCAGCGCACCCCGCAAGGCATCGAAATCGTGGATGCGCAAATGCACACCGACATGCTCCTGCAGGCCGGGGCAGAAGCTGCTGAAACTCAACACCTCGACCGGCTCGCCATGGATACCAGGCAGGCTCTGCGGCTGGTAGTCAATGCGCTGGTCGATCAGCGCAATCTCGGCGGACTTGGGATCGTCACAGAACAGCGCCAGGTGAATATCGGTCAACCGGGTCGCCGTGCCCTGCCAGACGGCGCCGCCCAGGTGCGGGCGAAATGGCGCCAGGCGCTCCATCCAGGTCAGCGCGTGTTCGCGCAGCGCACGAAGCTCGCCGGGCTGGGTGTCGGCACAGAACAGGTCCAGGTATTCGCGGATTGCATCTTCCAGCTGATCGTTGTCGGGCAGCGCGGTGCGGGCGGGCAGGCCCAATTCGCGCACCGCCCGGCGCTTGGCGGAGCCCCATTCCAGGCCCTCCTCCACCACAAAACGGGCGGCGGTGTTGGCAATTTCAAGGCTGAGAGGAGCGTTCATGCAGGCACGCAAACAGGCAAAACAACGAGGGGGCGATTGTGGGGCCTGCAGACTTCCCCAAGGGTGCCAGCCCCTTCAAGGGCCTGCAACACCAGGGGACATGCGCACCACCGGGCACCAGCAACTATGCTTTTGATAGCTAGTACCGCTGGTATCCATTGGCCTGGGGGCCAATTTGGCATCCAATCGTAGAATCGCGCCCCATGCACATTCACATCCTTGGCATTTGCGGAACGTTCATGGGCGGCCTGGCCGCGCTGGCCCGGGAGGCCGGACACCAGGTCACCGGCTGCGACGCTGGCGTCTATCCGCCGATGAGCGACCAGCTGCGGGCGCTGGGCATTGAGCTGATCGAGG
>CAZQXQ010000228.1:0-3676 GCA_964597235.1 uncultured Burkholderiaceae bacterium
CGCGCAGGTAGCAGAGGCTCCGCTCGTCCACGACCATCGCGACCTCGTCGGCGGGGCCGCGGTCGAGCTTCTGCGCCTCGGCCGCGCTCTGCGCCAGCCGGCCGATGCGCGCCATCAGCGCCGCGTTGGTGTAGACGATGTGGCCCACGTCAAACCACCACTGCGCCGCGCCGTTGACGATCACATTCGCCAGCTCCTTCTCCTGCTGGGTGATGTCGCCCGCAACGCCTTCCGGCTTGCCCCACGTGCCCGGCGCGCCGGGGCTCATCGAGGTGCGGATGTCGTTCTCGTCGAACCACAGTTTGCCGTGCAGCTTGGCGCTGCCGAAGAGCGACATGAAGTGGCTTGTGCCCTCGCCGCCGAGCTGGCGGAAGGCGTAGCTGGTCGGGCTGGTGAGGAAGTCCACGTCCGGCGACGCGAGCACCGTCTCCAGCGCCAGGTGGCCGGCGTTCTGCTGGCGCTGCTCGCCGCACAGCTGCAGCAGGTAGCCGTAGAACGCGCCGACCACCTTCTTGCGCTGGGTGATCTCTTTGACGGCCTTGGCGAAAGTGCAGATCGTGTCGGCCACCAGGTCGGAGTTGTAGGTGTAGAAGTCGATGACCGCCTGTTCCTTCGCCGGGTCGCGCAGCGCGCCCAGCTCGGTGCGCTGCCGCTGGGCCTTGGTCGGAACCGTCGCGGCCGCGAGGCTCGCGGAGGGGTCCTGCCACGCCGCGCGCAGCGCCTCGTCCGTGCCGTACTTCTGGCGCAGCCACGCGCGGAAGCGCGCGGTGTTGGCGGGCGAGAAGTCGACCCACTGGTTCTCGTTGCCGCCCCACATCATCCACTCCTCCGTGGTGCCGGACGCAAGGTGGTAGCCGATCACGCGGTCGGCGTAGGGCGACGCCTCGACGTGCGCGATCAAGCGCCGCAGGCCCTCGATCGTGTCGCGCCGCCACGCCTCCGAGGCCCAGCTCGGCGCGGGCTTGCCGCCCGAGTGGATGAACGGCCCGTCAGCACCGAATAGCGCACCCCGGGCTGGCGGGCGATGCCTTGCATGACCTCGTGGTTGTCACCCATCTGCGGGACCCACTTGGGGCTCACATAGCTGGTGACCTCGATCTCTTTCAGGCCAGCGTCCTGCAGCCGGTGAACCAGGCCGATCTTGACCTCGGCAGGGACGGGGGATTTCTCATTCTGCAGGCCGTCGCGCGGGCCGACATCGATGAGCTGGACGCGGGAAGGAAGGTGTTGGAGGGACATGGTGAGTTTTTAAGAATGCGGTTGGCGCTCAATGTGTTCAATACCCCAAGGCCGGATCGACCACGCCGGCAATCGGCTGGCCCTGCTCCAGCGCGGCGATCTTGCGCACGATCTGGGCGATGCTGTCTTCGCGCATCGTCCGGGCCGCCGTGTGGGGGGTGATGGTGATTTTCGGGTGCTGCCAAAAAGGGTGCCCGGCGGGCAGCGGCTCGGTGCGGAACACGTCCAGCGCGGCGCCGGCGAGGTGGCCGCTGTCGATCAGCGCCAGCAGGTCTTCCTCGACCAGGTGCTGGCCGCGCGCCACGTTGATGACATAGCCGCCCGGCTGCAGGCGGGACAGGCGCTCGCGGTTCAGCAGGTTCTGGGTTTCGGGCGTGAGCGGCAGCAGGTTGACCAGCACCCGGCTGGCCGCCAGAAAGTCATCCAGCTGCGCCGCCCCGACAAAGCTGCGCACGCCAGGGACCGCCTTGGGCGAACGGCTCCAGCCTTGCACCGGGAACTCGAACAGCTGCAGAGCCCGGGCCACGCGCTCGCCCAGCACGCCCAGGCCCAGAATGCCCACCGGGAACTCCGCACGCTGCGGCGTTTTGCGGTAGGACCAGCGGCCCTCGCGCTGGTCGGCGGCGTAGCCATCGAACTCGCGGAAATGCCGGATGACCGCATGACAGACATATTCGGCCATCTGCACGGACATACCGGCATCGTCGAGCCGCACCACCTTCATATTGGGGGGCAAGCGCAATTTGAGCAGCGCATCCACCCCCGCACCCAGGTTGAACAGGGCCTTGAGGCCGGGCTGGGCATCGATGAACGCCTGGGGCGGCGCCCAGACGACGGCGTAGTCGGCCGCAGTTTCGGCGGATGGATCGCCCGGTTGCCAGATACGGACCTGGGCGCCCGGCAGGGCGGCTTGCAAGCCCTGTTGCCAGGGCTCGGGTTTCATTTGGGTGCAGCAGACGGTGATGTTCATGGCGGGCAAGGGTAGCGCGAAAGCGAGCCCGCCCAGGTCACGCGGCCGACAAGGTCAGCAACTCTGCACCCTCGGCCACCTGGTCGCCAGGGGCGTACAGCAGCTCCTGGACCACACCATCGGCCGGGGCGGCGATGGTGTGCTCCATCTTCATGGCTTCCATCACCGCCAGCGCCTGGCCTTTGGTGACGGTGTCGCCGGCCTGCACCGCAAAGGACACCACCTTGCCGGGCATCGGGGCCGTCAGCCGGCCGCCTTCGGACTGGTCGTCGCCGGCATGGGCAAGCAGGTCGATTTCCAGGATCTGCGTCGCGCCCTGGGGGGTGAAGACATGCTGCCACTCGCCCTGGGCATAGACGCTGGCCAGGGCGCGTTGCTCTTCAAACTGTAGCAATAAGCGCTGGTCTTTATTGGCCTGGAAGGCAAAAACACCCTCAATCGCCTCGGTACCCTCGCCCACCGTCAGGTGTAGGCGGCCGTCGCGTTCGTAGCGCAGCCAGGCGGTCACGGGCTGGCCGGCAAACTCGAAGGCAAAGCGCCGGCGCACCAAGCCGTGCGAGCGCCAGCCATCGCGGCGGCTGAAGGGATCGGCGCCCTCCAGCTGCTGCTCGGCCAGCAGGGTCTGCGCCACGGCGGCGGCGGCGGCCAGCGGCAGACCCACCGGCTCTTGGCCGAACAGGCGGTCCTGCTCGCGCGGAATCAGCGCGGTGTCCAGCTGGGCCTGGGCAAACGCGGGGCTGCGCACCACGTAGCGCAGGAACTGCACATTGGTCGCCAGGCCCACGATGTGGGTCTGGGACAGCGCCTCGTCCAGCCGGGCCAGGGCCTGCTCGCGGCTGTCGCCGTGCACGATGAGCTTGGCGACCATCGAGTCGTAGAAGGGGCTGATGGCATCGCCCTCGCGCACGCCGTCGTCCACGCGCACCTCGCCCCGCTCAAAGCTGGTGCAGGCGGGCTTGCGATAGACCTGCAAGGTGCCGGTGGCGGGCAAGAACTGGTTGTCGGGGTTTTCGGCGCAGATGCGGGCCTCGATGGCGTGGCCGTGGATGCGCAGGTCTTCCTGGCGCAGCGGCAGCGGCTCGCCCGCGGCCACGCGCAGCTGCCACTCGACCAGGTCCAGACCAGTGATGGCTTCGGTCACGGGGTGCTCCACCTGCAGGCGGGTGTTCATCTCCATGAAATAGAAGCGCATTTGTTCGGGGTGCGCGTAGCCGCCCGGCTGCTCGACGATGAACTCCACCGTGCCCGCGCCCACATAGTTCACCGCGCGGGCGGCCGCCACGGCCGCCAGGCCCATCTGGGCGCGCAGCTCGGGGGTCATGCCAGGGGCCGGGGCCTCTTCCAGCACTTTCTGGTGGCGGCGCTGCACCGAGCAGTCGCGCTCGAACAGATAGACGCAGTTGCCGTGCGTATCGCCAAACACCTGGATCTCGATGTGGCGGGGGCGCTGCACGTATTTTTCGACCA
>CAZQXQ010000229.1:0-3631 GCA_964597235.1 uncultured Burkholderiaceae bacterium
GGGGTAAGGCTCGCCACCTTTCGTTTTCTCAGTCGCGCGCTTCAGCGCCCTCCCCTATCCCCTCACCGACGACCAGCCTTCCATGGGCTATGCACTGTGCCCGCGCTCGCTGGCCAGGTAGTCCGCCGCCCCCTCCCCAGCCGCCAGGCCACTGGCAAAACAGGCCGTGAGCAGGTAGCCTCCCGTCGGCGCTTCCCAGTCGAGCATCTCCCCAGCACAGAACATGCCAGGCAAGGCACGCAGCATCAGGTGCTCGTCAAGGGCATCCCAGGCCACGCCGCCGGCCGTGCTGATGGCTTCGTCGATGGGCCTTGGCGCCAGCACCGTGATCGGCAAAGCCTTGATGGCCTGGGCCAAGGCGACCGGATCGGTCAGCTGGGCCTTGTCCAGTTGCTCGAACAGGATGGCTGCCTTGATGCCGTCCAACCCCAGCCGGCTCTTGAGGTGACTGGACAGGGAGCGTGAACCGCGTGGATGGCGCACGGCGGCCAACACGCGGTCGGGGTCATGGTCGGGCAACAAGTCCAGGGTAAAGGTCGCATGCCCCCGGGCCGTGATTTCGTCGCGCAGCAGCGCGGAGACGGCGTAGATCAGGCTGCCCTCCACTCCCGTGGCGGTGGCGACAAATTCGCCCCGGCGCTGGAAATGCCGCCCCTGGTGGTCGGTGAACGCCAGCGCCACCGACTTGAATGGCTGGCCGGCGTGGCGCTCCGCAAAGTGGGCTGACCACCCGGCGGCCGGCGTGGCGCCGCCCAGCAGTTCCTTGAAAAAGTCGCGCCGGGTTTCACCCTGCGGCCCGCGGGCCGAGATGACGTCAAAACCACAGTTGGATGGCTGCAAGGGTGAAACGTCCACACCGCGCGCCTGCAACCAAGGCACCCAGGCCGCATCCGAGCCCAGGCGAGACCAACTGGCCCCACCCAGCGCCAGCACCGTGACCGGGGCGGCGATCTGCACCAAACCCTGCGGACTGGTGAACTGCAGTTGCCCATCGGGCGTCCAGCCCTGCCAGCGATGGCGCATGTGGAACTGCACGCCCAAGACCTTCAAGCGCTGCAGCCAGGCACGCAGCAAGGGGGCCGCTTTCATGTCCCTTGGGAAGACACGCCCCGATGTGCCCACGAAAGTCTCCACGCCCAGGTCCTGGGCCCAAGCACGCAGGGCATCGGCATCGAACTCCCGCATGAGGCGATGCCAGTGCGCCTCGGAAGCGCCGTAGCGCGCGAGGAAGTTGGGTTTGGGCTCGGAATGGGTGAGGTTGAGCCCGCCCTTGCCTGCCAGCAAAAATTTGCGCCCGACCGAGGGCATGGCATCCGCTAGATGAACCCGGTAGCCGCGCTGCGCCAGGCGCTCGGCGGCCATCAGGCCACTGGGGCCTGCGCCAACGACCACCGCCTGCACATCACCCCAGCCTTGGGTCGGTTCGATCCCATCCATGCATTCCTCCGTTCTGTGTACCTTGGGTGCCGCCGTGGACATCCACAGGAAATTTTTTGAGTCAAATCAGGCCTGAAGGCCCATTTCATCATCGGTATTAGCTATTGTATTCATAGCATTTTTCGAAGCCCTGCGCCCTCGCTGAAAACGCTGTTTCTGTCACAATGCATTCATTCTTTTTTGTGACCCACCGTCTCTTTCATTTTTCAAAGGAAAACCATGGCCAGCGACCTGATCACCCACCTGACCGACGCCACCTTCGAAGCCGAAGTGCTGCAAGCCTCCGCCCCCGTGCTGGTGGACTACTGGGCCGAATGGTGCGGCCCCTGCAAGATGATTGCCCCCATCCTGGACGAAGTGGCTGCAGCCTACCAAGGCAAGCTGAAGGTCGCCAAGATGAACGTGGACGAAAACCGCGACATCCCCGCCAAGTTTGGCATTCGCGGCATCCCGACGCTGATGGTGTTCAAGGGCGGTCAACTGGCCGCTACCAAAGTGGGCGCCATGAGCAAGGCCCAGTTGTCGGCCTGGATTGACCAGCAACTGGCCTGAGCGCCATTGCCCTGATTCAACTGCCACTCTGTTTCATGGCTTGGTCTAAATACCAAGCCATTTTTTTGACTCCCGCCAAGCATCTCGCCGAAAGAGTCAAGGCGCGCCGACCTAAGACCAATCGTTTGCTGCCATAATCTCGCCCCAGTCCAAGGTGTGCACCGTTGCCACCCCCTCAGGACTTCTCGCAGATCCGGACCTGCCCACCGCAGTTTTTTCGGGTCCGAGCACAGAAACATCCCCCTGATTTCTTATTTGCTCCGCCCAGGAGTCACCCCATGCATTTAAACGAACTCAAGGCACTGCACGTGTCTGAAGTCCTGAAACAGGCCGAAGAGCTTGAAATCGAAAACACCGGCCGCATGCGCAAACAGGAGCTGATGTTTGCGATCATCAAAAAACGGGCCAAGGCCGGTGAGCAGGTGTTTGCCGATGGCGTGCTGGAAATCCTGCCCGATGGTTTCGGCTTTTTGCGCAGTCCTGACACCAGCTACACCGCAAGCACGGACGACATCTACATCTCCCCCAGCCAAGTGCGGCGCTTCAACCTGCACACCGGCGACATGATTGAAGGCGAAGTGCGCACCCCCAAGGATGGCGAGCGTTACTTTGCCCTGACCAAGCTCGACAAGGTCAACGGCGGCCCCCCGGAGCAAAACAAGCACAAGGTGATGTTCGAAAACCTGACGCCGCTGTTCCCCAAAGAACAGATGCGCTTGGAACGCGACATTCGCGGCGAAGAAAACATCACGGGCCGAATCATCGACATCATTGCCCCCCTGGGTCGGGGCCAGCGCGCGCTGATCGTCGCCCCGCCCAAGAGCGGCAAGACGGTGATGATGCAGCACATCGCCCATGCCATCACCGCCAACAACCCGGACGTGCACCTGATGGTGCTGCTGGTGGACGAACGCCCCGAAGAAGTGACCGAGATGCAGCGCACCGTCAAGGGCGAGATCATTGCCTCGACTTTTGACGAGCCAGCCGCCCGCCATGTGCATGTGGCGGAAATGGTGATTGAGCGCGCCAAGCGCCTGGTCGAACTCAAAAAGGATGTGGTGATCCTGCTGGACTCCATCACCCGTCTGGCCCGCGCCTACAACAACGTCGTCCCTTCCAGCGGCAAGGTGTTGTCGGGTGGCGTGGACTCCAACGCGCTGCAGCGCCCCAAGCGTTTCTTTGGCGCGGCCCGCAAGGTCGAAGAAGGCGGCTCGCTGACCATCATCGCGACCGCGCTGGTGGACACGGGCAGCCGCATGGACGAGGTGATCTTTGAGGAATTCAAAGGTACGGGTAACTGTGAAATCCACCTGAACCGCCGCCTGTACGAAAAGCGCGTCTTCCCGGCCATCGAAATGAACAAGAGCGGCACCCGTCGCGAAGAACTGCTGCTGCCGCCGGAAATCCTGCAAAAGACCCGGATCCTGCGCCAGTTCATGTACAACATGGACGAAATCGAGGCCATGGAATTGATGATCAAGAACATGAAAGCCACCAAGAGCAATGTCGAGTTCTTTGACATGATGCGACGGGGTGGCTGATCTTGGCCAGTTCGCCCGCTGATTTATATAATGGCGGGCTTTTTGCGGAAAGTACGTCCGGATTCTCACCATGGCAAGGGTTGCCCTGGGTCTGGCGCGGC
>CAZQXQ010000230.1:0-3569 GCA_964597235.1 uncultured Burkholderiaceae bacterium
GGGCCAAGTTGCATCGAAAAATCCGGAAAGCGCCGAAAAAAGAGGCGCGATTGTAAAGCCCAAAATTTAAGCAATCCAAAGCCGAAGGGGGAAACGCTTGGTTCAGTGCGATTGCCAGGGGTTGACGACAGTCAGCCCCTCGATGCCCGCGAAATCCTTGGCATTGCGGGTCAGCACGCACAAGCCCGCTGCCAGGGCAATCGCGGCGATCTGGCCGTCCTCCGTGGAGATGGGCAAACCTTGGCGTCGGCGCTGGGCCACGAGCAGGGCGTAATGCTTGGCCGCCGCCGTATCGAAGGACAAACAACGCCCCGCCATGTCTTCTGCAAACAGCTGCTCCGCCGTCCGCGCCAAGGCATCTCGGCGTTTGCCTTCTGGCAAAAGGGCAATGCCGGTCAGGATTTCGGCCTGCGTGACCGCACTGGTCCACATCGGATGGGCGACATGCCGTCCAAACCAGGCCACCACGTGCTCCTCAGGTGCAGGGCGCATCAGTTCCGACAGCACATTGGTATCGAGCAGATACCCCAGGTGCAGGCTCATTGCGCGTCCCAGTCGGGTGGGGTACGTGCCGGCTGGCGCGCAGGAATGGGCAGATCCGAGGCATCCAGACCCTGAAAACGGCGACGGACCCGCTCGGCAAAACTGAGCGGCTCGCCCCCCTCCGCAGCCAAGGTCTGCTGCAGGATGTGCCGAACTTCTTGCTCCATGGACCAGCCATGGCGCGCGGCACGCAGGCGCAGACCGGCCTTAACCCCCTCGTCCAGATTGCGTACGGTGATGCTGCCCATGACCGCCTCCTTGATTGATTGCAATGCAAGCATTGTATGCAGCGATGACCTTGACCTCATGCGGTGCCAGGGAACAGGGCCAAGCGAGCCTTCGCCCTACACTCGCCCCCCTATGGAATCCTGGATGCACGCCCTGCTGGCCTGGCTCGCCCTGCCCGAATTTGGGTTGAGCACGGTGTTCTTGATCGCACTGGTCTCGGCCACGCTGCTGCCCATGGGCTCGGAGCCGGCGGTGTTTGGCCTGGTCAAGCTCAACCCTGATCTGTTCTGGCCCGCGATTGCGGTGGCCACGCTGGGCAACACGGTGGGCGGCGCCATCAGCTGGTGGATGGGGCTGGGCGCGCACAAGGCGGTGGACAAAGCGCGCGGCTCGCATGTGGAGCTGCGAGCGCTGGCCTGGCTGGAGCGCTTTGGCCCCAAGGCCTGCCTGCTGAGCTGGCTGCCCGGCGTGGGCGACCCGCTGTGCGCCGTGGCCGGCTGGCTCAAGCTGCCGTTCTGGCCCTGCGTTGGCTACATGGCCATCGGCAAGTTCTTGCGCTATTTGGTGATGACCGCCGGGCTCTTGTACCTCTGGCCGCAGTAAAGACGGCGGAATTCGCTCTTACGCTCTTAAATCAATAGCTAGTACCGCTGGATTTTATTGGCCTAGAGCCACTTTTGACCCTCAAAACCCAGCGGCGGACTTCACGCCCTCAGCGCCAATCCGCTGGCAGCACCTGCGCCCAGTCCACGGGCGCCGTGGTGTCCAGGACCAGGGCCTGGGCCTGCTCTTCAGAGGTCAGGGGCTCGCGTTTCGCCAGTTGGGACTCCAGCACCGCCAGGCTGGCGTCGGACGGGTCGGTGCCTTCGGCGGCGCGGCGGGTGATGCGCTCGCGCAGCACGGCCTCGGGGGCGTCGAAGGCCAGCAGGCGCAGGGGCACGCCCAGGTCTTTGGCCAAGGCCGCGAAGCGGGCGCGCTGCGCACGTTGCAGGCAGGTGGCATCGACCAGCACGGCAAAGCCGGCCTGCAGCACGGTGCGGGCCAGCGCTTCCAAGCGGGCGTAGGTTTTTTCCGTGGCCTCGGGGCTGTAGATGCCGCCCTGCACCGGGGTGGGCGCTGCGCTGCGAGCCAGCGGGTCCAGGCCGAACAGGCGCTTGCGTTCCACATCGGCCTTGAGGCGCACGATGCCCTGGGCCTCGATCAGGCCCTGGGTCTGGCTGCTTTTGCCCGATCCCGACACGCCCGTGGCCAGCCACAGCACCGGCGGGCGGGGTTGCAGCAGGCCCATCGCGTAGTCCAGGTAGCGCGCCAGGTCGGCGCGCAGCGGGGCCTGGGCTTCGGGCGGCAGCTGCATGCAGACCAGCGCCGCGACCTTGGCGCGCACCGTCGCGCGGTAGGCCAGGGCGTAGGGCAGCAGGGCCAGGCCGTCATAGTCACCGGTATGGGCGAGGTAAGCGTCCAGGAAACGCGCGGCCAGCAGGCCTTGGCCGCGCACCTGCAGGTCCATGACCAGGAAGGCCATGTCATAGACCGTATCGGTCCAGCGGAAGGCGGCGTTGAACTCGATGGCATCGAACAGACGCGGCTGCCCGTCGAGCAGCACCAGGTTGCCCAGGTGCAGGTCGCCATGGCCCTCGCGGACCCAGCCTTGGGCGCGGCGCTGGTCCATCAGGCCCGCCAGGCGCTCGCCCTGGACTTCGCTCCACTGGCGCAGCGCCTCGCATTGCGCTGCCTGGGCCGTGCCCTGCACAAAGGGCGCCAGCGTGGCGAAGTTGTCGGTGACGGCTGCGCGCATCGCGGCTGCGGTGCCCCAGGACTCCCCGGCGTGGGCCTGGATGACCGGTTCAGCCTGCGCGTGCAGCGCGGCCACTTGCTGGGCTAGGGTGTCGATGTGCGCAGGTGTCAGGCCGCCCTGGGCAGCGCGGGCCGCCAGCAAATCCTCCGGGGCAAACCGGCGCAGCAGCACGGCCCAATCCCGCACGTCGCCCTCGGCCTCGGCAGGCAGGTCGTCGGCCAGCACCAGGCGGGGAGACTCGGGCGTGCCCAGCACGGCGACCAGGCCCAGGTACAGCTCGGGCGTGGTGCGGCGGTTCAGGCGCAATTCGGCCTCGCAGGCTTCGCGACGCTGCGCCAGCGTGGAGAAGTCCAGAAAGCCCATGTCCAGCGGCTTCTTGAGCTTGAGCACCCGCTCGCCGGCCAGCAAGATCCAGGAGATGTGGGTTTCCACCCGCTTGGCCGGGCCGGTGAAGGGGCCCACGCCGGGCAGGTTCCAGTCCGCCGGGTGGGCTTGCAGGTGGTCCACCAGGGCCTGCGCCTGGACGATCTCGGGGGTTGAATCAAGGGCCACAGGGCCTCTCCTTGCTATGAAATAAAGAGCTACTACCGCTCGATTCTGTTGGTCTGGAGGCCAAAAAGGCTTAAAGAACGCCAGACTCCAGGCGCCCGCCAGTACCGGTGGCGGGCAGGGCAGAAAGCCAGGTCACACGTTGAACAAGAAGTTCATCACATCGCCGTCTTTGACGATATATTCCTTGCCCTCGGCGCGCATCTTGCCGGCATCCTTAGCGCCCTGCTCGCCCTTGTAGGCGATGAAGTCGTCGAAAGCGATGGTCTGCGCGCGAATGAAGCCACGCTCAAAGTCGCCGTGGATCACGCCAGCGGCCTGGGGGGCGGTGGCGCCAATCGGCACCGTCCAGGCGCGCACTTCCTTCACGCCGGCGGTGAAGTAGGTCTGCAGGCCCAGCAGCTTGAAGCCAGCACGGATCAGGCGGTTCAGGCCGGGTTCGTCCTGGCCCATT
>CAZQXQ010000231.1:0-3491 GCA_964597235.1 uncultured Burkholderiaceae bacterium
TGTGCTGGGCGTGTGGCTGGTGGACACCTACCGCAGCCAGTTCGCCCAGGAGATCAATGCCAGGGGCATCGACGGGCTGATCGCCTCGCTGGTCGAGCGCAACAAGGCCAACGCGGCCGGCCCCAAGGGCTGAGCGCCAGTCCCCGGAGTGCTGCTGTGCTGGTGATGCCCGCCCGTGTGACCCACGCCGATGCCGACGCGGCCCTGCGCACCCTGCTGCAGGGCTTGGCCACGCTGGAGCAGCCTGAGCTGGTGGTCGATGCCTCGGCGCTGACGGCGTTTGATTCCTCGGCCTTGGCGGTGCTGCTGCAGTGCCGCCGAGCGGCCTTGCAGCGCCAAAAGACCTTTGCCGTGCGGGGCCTGCATCCGCGCTTGGCGACCCTGGCCTCCGTGTATGGCGTGGCGGAACTGCTGCCCGCAGCCGCCACGTAAAATCCTGCCCCTTTCCTGACCCGCCATGCCCGCTGTTTCCTTTCAATCCGTCTCCAAGACCTTCCAGACCTCCCGAGGACCGTTCCAGGCCCTCAAGGGCGTGAGTCTGGACATCGAGGAGGGCGAGTTTTTCGGCCTGCTCGGCCCCAACGGCGCGGGCAAGACCACGATGATCAGCATCCTGGCCGGCCTGGCCCGCGCCACGGGTGGCAGCGTCAAGGTGATGGGCCACGATGTGCAAACCGACTACGCCGCCGCCCGCCGCCAGCTGGGTGTGGTGCCGCAGGAGTTGGTCTTCGACCCCTTCTTCAATGTGCGCGAGGCGCTGCGTTTCCAATCCGGCTACTTTGGCGTACGCCACAACGACGCCTGGATCGACGAGCTGCTCGAATGCCTGGGCCTGGCTGACAAGGCCCAGTCCAACATGCGCCAGCTCTCGGGCGGCATGAAGCGTCGGGTGCTGGTGGCCCAGGCCCTGGTGCACCGCCCGCCCATCATCGTGCTGGACGAGCCCACCGCCGGGGTCGATGTCGAACTGCGCCAGACCCTGTGGCATTTCATCGCCCGCCTGAACAAGGAAGGGCACACGGTCTTGCTGACCACGCACTACCTGGAAGAGGCCGAGGCCTTGTGCGGGCGCATCGCCATGCTCAAAAGCGGCCAAATCGTCGCGCTCGACCGCACCAGCAATCTGCTGAAGGCGGTGTCGGGCAGCGTGCTGCAGTTCAAGATGGATGGCGTGCTGCCCGCCGATCTGCAGGCCCAGGCCCGCGTCACAGGCCGCATCGTGCAGCTGCCCGCGCACGATGCGCGCGAGATCGAAGCCCACCTGGCCGCGCTGCGCGCTGCCGGCATTGAGGTGCATGACATGGAAATCCGCCGGCCCGATCTGGAAGATGCCTTCCTGAGCGTGATGGCCGGTGAACACGAAGGGAAGCCCGCATGACCGGCTGGCAAATGCTGTTTTACAAAGAGGTGCTGCGCTTCTGGAAGGTGGGCTTCCAGACCGTCGCGGCGCCGGTGCTGACCGCGGTGCTGTACCTGCTGATCTTCGGCCATGTGCTCGAAGACCATGTCAAGGTTTATGACAGCATCAGCTACACCGCTTTCCTGGTGCCCGGCCTGGTGATGATGAGCTTGCTGCAAAACGCCTTTGCCAATAGCTCGTCCAGTCTGATTCAGAGCAAGATCATGGGCAACCTGGTCTTTGTGCTGCTCACCCCGCTGTCGCACTGGGCCTGGTTTGTGGCTTATGTAGGCTCGTCGGTGGTGCGTGGACTGGTGGTAGGGGTCGGTGTGTTTTTGGTGACTTTGGCCTTCGCCCAACCCGACTTTGCCGCGCCTGGCTGGATCTTGGTGTTTGCGCTGCTGGGCGCCGCGCTCTTGGGCACGCTGGGCCTGATTGCCGGCCTGTGGGCTGACAAGTTCGATCAGCTTGCGGCTTTCCAAAACTTCGCGATCATGCCCATGACCTTCCTGTCGGGAGTGTTCTATTCCACCCAGTCACTCCCTCCGTTCTGGCAGACGGTGAGCCACCTGAACCCTTTCTTCTACATGATCGACGGCTTTCGCTACGGCTTCTTTGGCCAGAGCGACACCTCGCCCTGGCTGAGCCTGGCCATCGTCAGCGCCGCTTGGCTGGCCGTCAGCGCCCTGGCCGTGCACCTGCTGCGCACGGGCTACAAGATCCGGAACTGATTGTTTTTATGACCGCAGACCAACTCCAAGCCCTGATCGCCGCTGGCCTGCCCTGCGAGCACATCGAACTCGAAGGCGACGGCCGCCACTGGTACGCCACCATCGTCTCCGCCGAATTCGAGGGCAAGCGCCCCATCGCCCGCCACCAGCGCGTTTATGCCACGCTGGGCAGCCGCATCCACACCGACGAGGTGCACGCGCTGTCGATGAAGACTTACACCCCTGCGGAATGGGCGAACCTCCCCCGCTGAACGTACGCGGGGTCTGAATACTATTTATTTAATAGCTAGTACCGCTTGATTGATAAGGCTTAGGGCCTGTTTTTATCTAAATTTGGGCAACGATGGACAAACTCCTGATCCGCGGTGGTCGCCGCTTGCAAGGCGAAGTGCTGGTCTCCGGCGCCAAGAACGCGGCCCTGCCCGAGCTGTGCGCCGCCCTGTTGACCGAGGCGCCGGTCACCCTGCGCAATGTGCCGCGCCTGCAGGACGTGGCGACCATGCTCAAGCTCTTGCGCAACATGGGCGTGACGGCCGAGCGCGACGAAGACGGCGCCGTGCGCCTGGATGCCCGCGCGCTGCACACGCCCGAAGCGCCCTATGAGCTGGTCAAGACCATGCGCGCCTCGGTGCTGGTGTTGGGCCCGCTGCTGGCGCGCTTTGGCCAGGCCAAGGTCTCGCTGCCCGGCGGCTGCGCGATCGGTTCGCGCCCGGTGGACCAGCACATCAAGGGCCTGCAGGCCATGGGCGCAGAAATCGTCGTCGAGCACGGCTACATGGTGGCCCGTCTGCCCCAGGGCTGGACGCGCCTGAAGGGTGCGCGCATCGCCACCGACATGGTCACGGTGACCGGCACCGAGAACTTCCTGATGGCCGCCGCGCTGGCCGAGGGTGAAACCATCCTGGAAAACGCGGCCCAAGAACCCGAGATCACCGACCTGGCCGAGATGCTGATCGCCATGGGCGCGCAGATCGAAGGCCATGGCACCAGCCGCATCCGCATCCAGGGCGTGGAGCGCCTGCACGGCGCCGACCACGCTGTGGTGGCCGACCGCATCGAGGCCGGCACCTTCCTGTGCGCCGTGGCGGCCACCGGCGGCGAAGCGCTCTTGCGCCACGGCCGCGCCGACCACCTGGACGCGGTGATCGACAAGCTGCGCGACGCCGGCGTGCAGGTCGAGGCCGTGGAGGGCGGCATCCGCGTGCGCAGCCCCGGCCCCGCGCACCAGCACCTGAAGGCGCAGAGCCTGCGCACCACCGAGTACCCGGGCTTTCCCACCGACATGCAGGCCCAGTTCATGGCGCTCAACTGCGTGGCCCAGGGCACCAGCAAGGTGACCGAGACGATTTTTGAAAACCGCT
>CAZQXQ010000232.1:0-3478 GCA_964597235.1 uncultured Burkholderiaceae bacterium
TCAGTAGTCGTAACCGTCGCCACCACGGCCACCGTCGCTGCGGCCGCCGCCATCGCCACGGCCGCCACGACCCCGGGGACCAGCGCCGTAGGGGCTGCGGAAGCCGCCGTCGCCACGGCCACCGCCGTAAGCACCGCCGCCGTCGCTGCGGCCATAACCACCACCGCCGCCGCCGTAACCGCCGCCACCACCACCATAGCCGCCGCCATCGCCGCTGCTCTGGTGGCGACCGCCGCCACCGTAACCACCGCCGCCTTCACGGCCGCCGCCATAGCCACCACCGCCGTAACCGCCACCACCGCCGCCGTAGCCACCGCCACTGCGGCCGCCATAACCACCGCCGCTGCCGCCGAAGTTGCGGGGAGGGCGGGGTTCCATCGGACGGGCTTCATTGACCACGATGTTGCGGCCGCCCAGGGGTTGGCCGTGCATGCCGTGGATGGCGGCCTGGGCTTCTTCGTCGCTGCCCATTTCCACAAAACCGAAGCCTTTGGAGCGGCCGGTGTCGCGCTCCATCATGACCTTGGCGCTGGTCACGCTGCCAAATTGGCCAAAGGCCTGTTCCAGATCGTTGTCGCGCACCGAGTAAGGCAGGTTGCCGACATACAGTTTGTTGCCCATTCCAGGGACTCCTCAAAAACACAATGACAAAGCGATGGAGTCCCGAAAACGCAATCAGCAAATCTCTATGAAAACGCTTTGCGCGAAACCGACGGATCACCACACCCCATACGGTGCCTCGCACCGCGCGGTCATTATGCGGCACAAGTTTGGTCAAAAAGCAAGCGTGCCCCCCTGGTGTGGCGCAAATACCGCACAAAAGAAAACCGCCCGCAAAAGCGGGCGGTGCAGCGAGAGAGGAAACCTGGTGCTCAGGCAGCGCCGAGCCAGTACCCGGCGTTGAAGGGGCTGCTCATGCGCAGCGCCTGGGCGGTGATGTCCACCAGTTTGTCGGTGGGGAGGTCCAGATCGATCCCTTGGATGCTGGTGCTGCCTTTAGCCTCATTCGCCCGTTCTGCTTGGCTGATGGATGCAGAACGGGCTACAGAAAAGAATAGAAGCACCGGAAGGCGATTTTTCGGTCTGCCCAATAGTCGGCGGCGTCGCGGAAGATGTCCAGCAGCTGCTCACGTGCTTCTTTGTCAAACTTGGCGGTGACAGGGATCTGCTCCAGCACCACGACAAAACCCGGCTGTGGTCCTGACTTGTGCAGCGGGTCGGTCATGCAGTCATAGAGCGCATCGAAGTTCTTGCCAAAGTGCGCCGGGAAGGTGAACTGCGTGGCGATTTGCTCCAGCACCTCCTGTTTGGTCTGCGCGTCGGCCAGATTGGCGTACAGAAAGTGGTGTCCCATGTTGCCGGCGGCGGCTTGCAGGTCTTGGACCCGGTAGGCCCGGATGGATTGCACGATGTTGGGACGTACGCTGCGCAAGGCGCTTTCGGTTTCCTGGGCAAGTGGCGTTTGCATCTCCACGGCTCTTTCTTAAAGTCCAAATGAGGGACGGCAGACCACAGGGCGGAGGACAGGCGTCCTGTGGTCGAGGGGCATGGGTTCAGGGGGCAACGATGGCGCGAAAGCTCGCGTAATGGTCGGCGGTGTAGTAACAGGCGTCTGGCAGCCGGGGCTCGCCGCCACAGACGATCCGGCGGGCACCGCGGTCTTGGGCGCCTGGGGTCTTGACGGTGTATTCACGATAGTAGCCACGGGTGTGCTGCGGCAGCAGGCGTTCACGGTTACCAAAGACCGACCCATCCTTCTCGTAGGGGAAGGGCCCTCCCTGGTGAATGAGGCGGTAAGTGGTGCGTCCTTCGCGGGGCAGTTCGGCCAAGGCGATGACAGGCAGGGTGTTCTCGGCCTCGGGCGCCTTGCGGGCATGGCCGGGCAGGGGGCTTGCCAGCATTGCCACGCCCACTACACACCACAACCCTGCTTTGCGCACTTGGGCGGTCACAGCCTTCAGCATCCTTAGCACCTTTCAGGAAACTACGGGTTAACCCCGAAATTTCGAGGCGCAAGTGTGACGCAAACCCCCTGAAAAAGCAAGGCCCGTGCCTGGCTCCATCCAAGGCGATGGGCGGGGCACGGGCCAGGCAGCGTCACGCAGGCGACGCGCTTTTGCGCCGACGGGGCGTTAGCGCGCGGCGTTGGCGTCGGCCACGGTGAGTGCGGTCATATTGACGATGCGGCGCACGGTGGTGCTGGCCGTCAGGATGTGCACCGGCTGCGCGGCGCCCAGCAGCACGGGGCCAATTGCGATGTTGCCGCCCGCTGCCGTCTTGAGCAGGTTGTAGGCGATATTGGCGGCGTCGATGTTGGGGCACACCAGCAGGTTCGCGTCGCCGACCAGGGTGCTGTTGGGCATCAGCGCCTGGCGTGCCTTGCCGTCCAAAGCCACGTCACCGTGCATCTCGCCATCGGCTTCCAGCCACGGCGCCTGTACGCGCAGCAGCTCCAGGGTCTGGCGCATCTTGACCGCGCTGGGCTGGTTGCTGGAGCCAAAGTTGGAGTGCGACAGCAGCGCGGCTTTGGGCTTGATGCCAAAGCGCATCATTTCTTCGGCGGCCATCACGGTGATCTCTGCCAGCTGCTCGGCCGTGGGGTCGTAGTTGACGTGGGTGTCCACCAGGAAGACCTGGCGGTCGGGCAGCATCAGCCCGTTCATGCAGGCGTAGGTGCCCACCCCTGCGCGCTTGCCAATCACCTGGTCGATGTAATTCAGGTGCAGCGCCGTGTGGCCCCAGGTGCCGGCAATCAGGCCGTCCACCTCGCCTTTGTGCAGCAGCATGGCCCCAATCAGCGCCAGACGGCGGCGCATCTCGATCTTCGCCATGGGCACGGTGATGCCCTTGCGCTCGGTCATGCGGTGGTAGGTCTGCCAGAAGTCGCGATAGCGGTGGTCGTTTTCGACGTTCACCACGTCGTAGTCCACGCCTTCCTTCAGGCGCAGGCCAAACTTCTCGACACGCTGGGCGATCACACCCGGGCGGCCAATCAGCGTGGGGCGAGCGATCTTCTCGTCCACCACGATTTGGGCGGCACGCAACACGCGCTCTTCCTCGCCCTCGGCATAGGCCACGCGCTTTTTGGCGGCCCGCTTGGCGGCCGCGATGATGGGCTTCATCGTTGTGCCTGAGGCATAGACAAAGCTTTGCAGCTGCTCGCGGTAGGCGTCCATGTCGGCAATCGGGCGCAGGGCCACACCGCTGTCGGCAGCCGCCTTGGCGACGGCGGGCGCGATCATCATCATCAGCCGGGGGTCAAAGGGCTTGGGAATCAGGTATTCCGGCCCAAACGCCAGCGGCTCGCCCACATAGGCCGCGGCCACGACCTCGCTTTGCTCGGCCTGGGCCAGTTCGGCAATCGCGTGCACCGCGGCGATTTCCATCTCCAGCGTGATGGTGGTGGCGCCGCAGTCCAGTGCGCCCCGGAAGATGTAGGGAAAGCACAGGACGTTGTTGACCTGGTTGGGGTAGTCGG
>CAZQXQ010000233.1:0-3412 GCA_964597235.1 uncultured Burkholderiaceae bacterium
AGCTCATTCCCACGCTGAAATACTGCGACACCGCCCGCCGGGGCTACCTGGTGGTGACAGCCACCGCCACCGAATGCCGCGCCGACTGGGTGTTTGTGAACACCATCACCAGCCGCACCTACACCGCCAGCACCGACAAATCGCTGAAAGTGCTGGCCGGTGCCAGCGGGCGCGGGCGTATCGTGGCGGCTTGATCGAAGAGGCTCTCCGTAAAATGGGGGCGGAATCCAAGGAGCAGCGCCATGAGCACCATTACTTTTGACACCCTCAAGTTTGCGGAACGCCTGGAAAAAGCTGGTGTTCCACGCGAACAGGCAGCGGCAATTGCGGAGGCTCAAAAGGAAGCTTTTTCCGAGGCGCTGGATGCTTCGCTCGCCACCAAATCTGATGTCAATGGCCTGAAAACCGAACTCGTTGCCCTGCGCGGTGATGTGAGGTCCGAGCTTTCAGCCGTTCGCGGTGAAATGGCCAACCTGAAATGGATGGTGGGTGTGCTGATCGCCATCGCGCTGGCCAACTTCGGCAAGCAATTTTTCTGACAGCAACCCTTCCCACATCAAAAAAAGCGGCCTCGGCCGCTTTTCTTTTGCGCCAAAGGCCGCTCAGGCGCTCAATGGCGGAAGTGGCGCACGCCCGTGAAGACCATCGCCACGCCGCGCTCGTTGGCGGCGTCGATCACTTCCTGGTCGCGCATGGAGCCGCCGGGCTGGGCCACGCAGGTCGCGCCCGCATCGACCACCACGTCCAGGCCGTCGCGGAAGGGGAAGAAGGCGTCGCTGGCGACCACGGTGTTTTGCAGGCTGAGCTTGGCGGCCTCGGCCTTGATGCTGGCGATGCGGGCGGAATCCAGGCGGCTCATCTGGCCGGCGCCCACGCCCATGGTCATGCCGTTCTTGCAGAAGACGATGGCATTGCTCTTGACGAACTTGGCCACCTTCCAGGCGAACAGCAGGTCCTGCAGTTCTTCGGGGGTGGGTTGCTTGACGGTGACCACCTTCAGGTCGGCCAATTGCAGCTCGTGGTTGTCGGCCGTCTGCAGGAGCAGGCCAGCGCCCACGCGCTTGGTTTCGATGGCGTTGCGCACGCTGCCGTAGTTCTCGGGCAGTTCAATCTGCATCAGGCGCACGTTGACCTTGGACTGGAAGACTTCCAGCGCCTCGGCGGTGAAGCCGGGGGCCATCAGCACCTCGACAAACTGCTTGGCCACTTGCTGGGCGGCTGCGCCATCGACCACGCGGTTGAAGGCAATGATGCCGCCAAAGGCACTGGTCGGGTCGGTCTGGAAAGCCTTGGAATAGGCGTCCAGCGGGTTGACACCCACGGCCACGCCGCAGGGGTTGGCGTGCTTGACGATCACGCAGGCAGGGGCCTCAAAGCTCTTGACACATTCCCAGGCGGCATCGGCGTCGGCAATGTTGTTGTAGGACAGCTCCTTGCCCTGCAGCTGCACGCCGGTGGACAGGGTGCCAGGCGCGGGGGACAGATCGCGGTACCAGGCGGCTTGCTGGTGGCTGTTCTCGCCATAGCGCAGGTCCTGCAGCTTGAGGGTGAACATATTGGCCTGCCGGGGGAAGGCGGACAGGGCGGGCACGTAGTCCTCGGCCAGCTTGTCTTCCTCGAACAGCACGCTGGAGAGGTAGTTGCTGATGGCGCCGTCGTACTGGGCAATGCGGTTGAACGCCGCCACCGACAGGCCAAAGCGCAGCGGATCGGACAGCTTGCCGTCTTTTTGCAGCTCGTCCAGAACGGCGGGGTACTGGCTGGCGTCGGTCACCACACCCACGTCCTTCCAGTTTTTGGCGGCGGAGCGCACCATCGCGGGGCCGCCGATGTCGATGTTCTCGATCGCATCGGCCAGCGTGCAGCCGGGCTTGGCAACGGTGGCCTCGAAGGGGTAGAGGTTCACGACCAGCAGGTCGATGGTGTCGATGCCATGTTCTTTGAGGGCCGCCATGTGCTCGGGCAGCTCGCGGCGGGCCAGCAGGCCACCGTGCACTTTGGGGTGCAGGGTCTTGACGCGGCCGTCCAGCATCTCGGGGAAGCCGGTGACCTCGGCCACCTCGGTCACGGGCAGACCGGCGTCAGCCAGCAGCTTGGCAGTGCCGCCGGTGGACAGCAGGCGAATGCCCAGTGCGTGCAGACCTTGGGCAAACTCAACGATGCCGGTTTTGTCGGAAACAGAAATAAGAGCGTTCATGGCAGTCCTCGGGTGTGAATCAAACAGGGCTCCAGCGCTGACCCGGACTGCGCTAGTAGCTATGGAAATAGGAGTTAACAGGAGTAAAAAGGAGTGAGCAGGAGCGTTTGCTGCGCGAGGGCCTCAGAGCAACTGGTGTTCGACCAGCTTCTTGCGCAAGGTGTTGCGGTTCAGGCCCAGCCAATCGGCAGCGCGGGACTGGTTGCCGTCGGCCTGCGCCATCACGACCTCCAACAGGGGTTTTTCGACCAGGCGCAGCACCATGTCATAGACCCCGACCGGGGTCTCGCCGCCCAGGTCATTGAAATACGCCTGCAGGCTGTCGCGCACGCAGTCCTCGATGTGGTGGCTCATGGAGCAAAAACCTTTGTGTTTATTCTGAAAGTGAGAGGGCTTTGGCGTCCGGATCGGCGATGGCTGCCTCGGTGGCAGCGGGCAAGCGCTCCATGCGCGTGCCCAGCTCCGCCAGAAAGTCGGCCACGGCCTGCCACTGGGTCTGGCTGTCGTCAATAGTGTTAATGCGCTGACGGAAGGCCTCGCCGCCCGGCAAGTCCCGCAGGTACCAGGCGATGTGCTTGCGTGCGCTGCGCACGCCCGTGCCCTCACCGTACAGGCGGTAGTGGTCGTGCAGGTGCTCCAGCAAGAGCGCGCGCACCTCGTCCACCCGGGGCGGGGGCAGGTGCTCGCCCGTGGCCAGGAAATGGCCAATCTCGCGGAAGATCCACGGCCGGCCCTGGGCAGCGCGGCCCACCATGATCGCGTCGGCGCCAGTGGCAGCCAGCACCTCACGGGCTTTTTCGGGGCTGGTGATGTCGCCATTGGCCACCACCGGCACACGCACCGCCGCCTTGACGGCGGCAATCGTGTCGTACTCGGCCTGGCCCCGGTAGCCCTGCTCGCGCGTGCGGCCGTGCACCGTCAGCATCTGGATGCCCACGGCCTCGAACTGGCGCGCCAGCGAGACCGCATTCTTGTGCTGCTGGCACCAGCCGGTGCGCATCTTGAGCGTGACCGGCACGCCGCGCGGTGCGCAGGCTGCCACCACCGCTTCGGCGATCTCCACCGCCAGGGCTTCGTTTTGCATCAGCGCGGAACCCGCCCATTTGTTGCAGACCTTCTTGGCCGGGCAGCCCATGTTGATGTCGATGATCTGCGCGCCGCGGTCCACGTTGTAGGCGGCGGCCTCGGCCATCATCGGCGCATCGGTGCCAGCGA
>CAZQXQ010000234.1:0-3399 GCA_964597235.1 uncultured Burkholderiaceae bacterium
TCACCGTGGGTGGCGGCGTGCGCACCGTGGAAGACGTGCGCCGCCTGCTGAACGCGGGGGCGGACAAGGTCAGCTTCAACTCGGCGGCGATTGCCAACCCGCAGGTCATCAACGACGCCTCGGCCAAATACGGCGCGCAGTGCATCGTGGTCGCCATCGACGCCAAGCGCCGCACCGCTGAAGAAGAGCAGCGCCTGGGCCCCAACGGCCAGCCCGTGGGCACCGGCTGGGATGTTTTCAGCCACGGTGGCCGCAAGAATGTGGGCCTGGACGCCGTGCAATGGGCCGCCGAGATGGCCCGCCGTGGCGCTGGCGAAATCCTGCTGACCAGCATGGACCGCGACGGTACCAAGGCCGGCTTTGACCTGCAGCTCACCCGCGCGGTGAGCGACGCGGTACCCGTGCCGGTGATTGCCTCCGGTGGCGTCGGCAACCTCGACCACCTGGCCGACGGCGTGCAACAGGGCGGCGCCGACGCCGTGCTGGCCGCCAGCATCTTCCATTACGGTGAATACACCATCGAACAGGCCAAGCGCCACATGGCGGCGCGGGGGATTCCGGTGCGCTTGTGAGGCTGCTGGGCTGAGGCGGTACACAATCAGCGCATGCACAGCGTTCGTTTCAACCGCCCCGTGATCATCACCCGCCATGCGGCACAGCGCATGGCGGAGCGCTCCATCTCTCCGCAAGAGTTGTTAGCCGTGGTGGATGGCGGCGAAACCCGCTACAAAGACAGCACCCACCTGTGGGCTTTCAAGCACCTGGATGGGCGCAGCGACAATTTGGTGTGCGCTGTGCTGGTGCTGGAAGAGGCCGTGGTGGTCAAGACCGTGATGCACTACTTCACCCTGGAGGACTAACCCCATGCGAAGCACGTACTACGAAGACGATGACACCCTGGTGCTGCACCTATCCGACAAGCCCATCGTGCGCGAGGCATCGCAAGACTGGAACACCCACATCAGCTATGCGGCTGACGGCAGCATTGTCGAAATGGTGTTTTTGGAGGCGTCCAGCCAAGGGGTTTTGCCGGTCGAAGTGCTGCACGGAAAAGCCGCTTGAGCCAGCGCCAACTTCGCAGTCCATCCCAGCAGTCTGCAATCTGCAGGCGGTGTGGCGTATTCAAAAACGATAGCTAGTACCGCTGGTATCCGTTGGCCTAGAAGCCTAAAAGACCCTCAACCCTGTGGGGCGCAATACCCCGCTGTCCCACACACCGGGCAGCCCGGATCGCGCGCCAGGCGCATCCGGCTCCAGGCCATGTCGCGGCCGTCCAGCATCAGCAGTTGCCCAACCAGTGGCTGACCCGCGCCCGTAATCAGCTTCAGCGCCTCCGCCGCCTGCATGGCGCCGATGACGCCCACCAGCGGGGCGAACACGCCCAGCGTGGCGCAGTGCGCGTCGGGGGAGGGCGCATCGGGCGCGAACAGGCAGGCGTAGCAGGGGCTGTCTGCCACGCGCGGGTCGATGACGGTGAGCTGTCCGTCAAAACGCACCACCGCCCCGGCCACCAGGGGCACGCCGTGGCGCACGCAGGCGGCGTTCACGGCGTGGCGGGTGGCGTAGTTGTCGCTGCCGTCCAGCACCACCGTGGCCTGGGGGACAAGTTGGTCCAGCAGCGCGGCGTCGGCGCGGGCCTCGATGGTGTTTACCTGCACCTCGGGGTTGACGGCTACCAATGCCTGCGCGGCGGATTCAACCTTGGGCTGGCCGATGCGCGCCGTGGTGTGCGCGATCTGGCGCTGCAGGTTGGTCAGGTCCACCACATCGTCATCGACCAGCGTGATCCGCCCCACGCCCGCCGAGGCCAAATACAGCGCCGCCGGCGAGCCCAGGCCGCCTGCGCCAATCAACAGCGCATGGCTGTCCAGAATGCGCTGTTGGCCCTCGATGCCCACTTCGTCGAGCAGGAGGTGGCGGGAGTAGCGCAGCAGCTGGTCGTCGGTCATGGTGGAAAGCTTTCAGTGGGGGAGGGCAGGGGGAAGCAGCGTTGGCGCCATGAAAAAGGCCGGGTGCAAGGCCCGGCCTGGGGGCGAAGGCGCCGGGGGCGCCCGCCTCAGTTTTCTTTCTTCTCTTCCTTGCGCTCGGTCAGGGTCTTGCTGACCAGCACCGGCTGGCCTTTGAGGCGGTTGAGTGCCTGAGCCAGCTGGAAGTCTTTGTCGGTGCCGAACTCGGGCAGCTTGCGCTCGGCCTGGGGTTTCTTGGCTTCTTCTTCCAGGCGCTTGCGGGCTTCCTCGCGGGCGCGTTCGCGCTCGGGGTCTTTTTTCTCTTCGCTCTGGCCGTTGCCCAGGTGCTTGTCAAGGTCGGCTTCGCGCATGCGCAGCGCGGCAAACAGGTTGCCTTCGGCGGATTCGTCCAGCATCACGTCTGGCACGATGCCCCGCGCCTGGATGGAGGTGCCCTTGGGCGTGTAGTAGCGGGCGGTGGTCAGCTTGATGCCGGTGTCCGGGCCCAGCGGGCGCACGGTCTGCACCGAGCCCTTGCCAAAAGTCTGCGCACCCATGATGGTGGCGCGCTGGTGGTCCTGCAGCGCGCCGGCGACGATTTCGCTGGCGGAGGCCGAGCCCTCGTTGACCAGCACGACCAGCGGCACCTTCTTGATCGCGGCGGGCAGGCGCTTGAGCGGGTCGCTCTGGCCGCGGCGCAGGTAGTACTCGGGCGAGGCCTTGTAGGTGGCCTTGCTTTCCGCCAGCTGGCCATTGGTGCTGACGACGGTGACGTCCTCGGGCAGGAAGGCGGCGGAAATCGCCACCGCCGCATCCAGCAGGCCGCCGGGGTCGTTGCGCAGGTCCAGCACCAAGCCTTTGAGCTTGGGCTCGTCGCGATAGACCTCCTCGACCTTGCGCACAAAGTCTTCCACCGTGCGCTCCTGGAACTGGCTCAGGCGAATCCAGGCATAGCCGGGTTCGATCACCTTGCCCTTGACGGACTGGGTCTTGATTTCCTCGCGGGTGATGGTGACCGGGAAGGTCCGGTTCTCATCGCGGCGCAGGATGGTCAGGATGACCTTGGTGTTGGGCTCGCCGCGCATGCGCTTGACGGCGTCGTTCAGCGTCAGGCCCTTGACGGCGGTGTCGTCGATCTTGGTGATCAGGTCGTTGGTCTTCAGACCGGCACGAAAGGCGGGCGAGCCCTCGATGGGGGACACCACCTTGATCAGCCCATCTTCCTGGGTGATCTCGATGCCCACGCCGACGAAGCGGCCCGAGGTGCCTTCGCGAAATTCCTTGAAGGATTTCTTGTCGAAATACTGGGAATGCGGGTCCAGGCTGGAGACCATGCCCGCAATGGCGTCCGTGATGAGTTTCTTGTCATCGACCGGCTCGACATAGTCGGTCTTGACCAGGCCGAACACGGCCGAGAGCTGTTGGATTTCTTCCAGCGGCAAGGGCGCCATGC
>CAZQXQ010000235.1:0-3340 GCA_964597235.1 uncultured Burkholderiaceae bacterium
TGGTGCCGGCATCGATGTCGTTGCCGTGCAGGCACAGGCCGGCCTCCAGGCGCAGCGAGTTGCGCGCGCCCAGGCCAATTGGCTGGACCTCGGGCTGGGCCAGCAGGGCGCGGGCCAGGGCTTCGGCGTGTGCAGCTGGCACGGAGATTTCAAAGCCGTCCTCGCCGGTGTAGCCGCTGCGGGTGATGTAGAGCGCCGCGCCATGCCAGTCGAACGCGCCGCCGGTCATGAACACCAGCGCTTGCACGCCGGGCACCAGGCGCTGCAGGGCATTCACCGCCTGAGGGCCTTGCAGCGCCAGCAGGGCTTGCTCGGGCATGGGGATGACGGCACAGCGGTTGCCGATGCGCGCCTGGATGTGGGCGATGTCGGCCACCTTGCAGGCACCGTTGACGATCAGGAACAGGTCATTGCCCCGGTTGACGAACATCAGATCGTCCAGGATGCCGCCCTCGTCGTTGAGCAGCAGGCCGTAGCGCTGCTTGTTCAGGCCCAGGCCCTGTACGTCGACGGGCATCAGGCTTTCCAGCGCGGCGGCTGCGTCAGGCCCTTCTAGGCGCAGCTGGCCCATGTGCGAGACGTCGAACAGCCCGGCGGCCGCGCGGGTGTGCAGGTGTTCGGCCATCAGGCCCTGGGGGTATTGCACCGGCATGGCATAGCCGGCAAAGGGCACCATGCGCGCACCCAGTTCGAGGTGCAGGGCATTCAGGGGCGTGGTCAACAGGGGGGTGGAACCAGAAGCGGATTCGGGTGCAGACATAGCGGTCTCCAGGCAAACGGGGAACCGTGGCCGCGCCCTTGGAACATGGGCGTGGCGTCACGGGCGATGCCTGCTGTCCGCTTTACCTGAGAGATTCACCGGGGGCCGGGGCCCAGGGCTTGCTCCTTCGGTGGATGGGCTTGGGCGCAATCAAGCGGCCCGCCAACCTCTCTCCAGCAAGGGAACGCCCGCATCCCTGCGGGCGCTTGCCAGTCCTTTTGCCTGAGCGTTCGGGGATCCCCTGCGCCTTCGGCGGCCTCCAGTCTGCACGGTGTGGAGAGGGAGGCTCTCTCCTGGCGGAGCGGGAGTATAGCGGCAGGCCCGGCGTATGGCGATGGGAATTTGCGGGCGCAGTCTGGCTGCAGGCTTCAGCCCAGCAACAGCGCGTCGTCGGCCAGTTTTTCGCCGCGCACCTTCTCGAACATCTGCAGCAGGTCGCTCACGTCCATGCGGCGGCGCTCCTCGCCGGACACGTCGAGCACCACCTGGCCCTGGTGCAGCATGACGGTGCGCTCGCCCACGTCCAGGGCTTGGCGCATGCTGTGGGTGACCATCATCGTGGTCAGCTGGGCCTCGGCCACGATGCGGGCGGTGAGCTGCAGCACGAAGTCGGCGGTGCGCGGGTCCAGGGCAGCGGTGTGCTCGTCCAGCAACAGGATGCGCGAGGGCTGCACCGAGGCCATCAGCAAACTCACGGCCTGGCGCTGTCCGCCCGACAGTAGGCCGATGCGGTCGCTCAGGCGGTTTTCCAGGCCCAGGCCGAGCGTGGCCAGCCGTTCGCGAAAGACCTCCCGCTGCGGGTTCTTCACCGCCCAGCCCAGGCCCCGGAATGCGCCCCGGCGCTGGGCCAGGGCCATGTTTTCTTCGATGGTCAGGTCTTCGCAGGTGCCGGCCATCGGGTCCTGGAACACGCGGGCCACCTTTTGCGCCCGGGTCCAGACGGGCTGGCGGGTGACGTCTTCGCCGTCGATCAGGATCTGGCCCTTGTCGATCCCCAGGTCACCGGAGACGGCGTTCAGGAAGGTGGACTTGCCGGCGCCGTTCGAGCCGATGACGGTGACGAACTGGCCGCTGGGGATGTCCAGCGACAGCCCGCGCAGCGCACGGTTTTCGATGGGGGTGCCAGGGTTGAAGGTGATTTCAAGGGCTTGGGCGCTGAGCATGGTGATCGGGCGTAAGGGCGATGGGGCAGGGCAGGCGGCATTCAGGCGGCGCGCTTGGCGCGCAGGCGCTTGAGCTGCGGCAGCATCAACGCGAACGTCACCAGCACGGCGGTGACCAGGTTCAGGTCCTGGGCCTTGAGGCCGATGAAATCGCTGTTCAGCGCCAGCGCGATCAGCAGGCGGTACACCAGCGCCCCCAGCACCACGGCCAGCGTCGCCCACAGCAGCCGCCGCGCCGGCAGGATGCTTTCGCCCACGATCACCGCCGCCAGGCCGATGACGATGGTGCCTATGCCCATCGAGATGTCGGCGCCACCCTGGGTCTGGGCGAACAGCGCGCCCGCCAGGCCCACCAGGGCGTTGGAGAGGGCCATGCCCAGCAGCACCATGGCGCCGGTGTTCACGCCTTGCGAGCGGGCCATGCGGGCATTGGCGCCCGTGGCGCGGATGGCCAGGCCGCGCTCGGTGGCAAAGAAGGCGTCCAGCAATCCCTTGACGGCCAGCACCATCAGGGCCAGCAGGAAGGGGCGCGATAGGTGGTCTTCCCAGCCGGCGGGCTGCCACTGGGTGAACAGCGTGGGGTCGTTGATCAGCGGCACGTTGGGGCCGCCCATGATGCGCAGGTTGATCGAGTACAGCGCGATCATCATCAGGATGCTGGCCAGCAGGTCCATGATCTTCAGGCGCACGTTCAGCCAGCC
The DNA here is from genome assembly GCA_964597235.1 of uncultured Burkholderiaceae bacterium. Classification (GTDB taxonomy): domain Bacteria; phylum Pseudomonadota; class Gammaproteobacteria; order Burkholderiales; family Burkholderiaceae_C; genus CAYZPX01. The sequence continues at coordinate 2,625 of CAZQXQ010000235.1, forward strand.
GGTGATGAGGCCGGCCAGCGCGCCCGCCGCCGTGGCGGCCAGGGTGGCCAGCCAGGCGGGTTGCCCGGCGGTGATCAGCACCGCGCAGACCGCGCCGCCCAGCGGAAAACTGCCGTCCACCGTCAGGTCCGGAAAGCGCAGGAGCCGGAAGGAAATGAACACGCCCAGGGCCACCAGGCTGAACACCAGCCCGATTTCAAGGGCGCCAAACAGGGAAAACAGCGACATGGGCAAGACCACCAATCGACGGGAAGCCAAACAGGAAACCAGGCGGAAAACCCCGAAACCGGGCGCTTCGGGGTGCTCACGGGGCGGGGGCGGTCCCCGCAGTGCTTACTGGACGACCTGGGCGGCCGACTTCACCAGCGCCTCGGGCAGTTTCACGCCCTGTTTTTCGGCGGCGCCAGGGTTTACGAACAGTTCCAGCTTGGTGCTGGTCTCGGGCTTGATGTCGCCGGGCTTCTCGCCCTTGAGGATGCGCACCACGATGCGGCCGGTTTGCTCGCCCAGGTCGCGGTAGTTGATGCCCAGGGCGGCAATGGCGCCGCGCTTGACGCTGTCGGTGTCCGAGGCAATCAGCGGGATCTTGGCTTCTTGCCCGACCTTGACCAGCGCCTCGTAGGCCGAGACCACGTTGTTGTCGGTGCTGGTGTAGATCACATCCACCTTGCCGATCAGGCTGCGTGCGGCGCTGCTGACATCGACCGAGCGGGGCG
>CAZQXQ010000236.1:0-3283 GCA_964597235.1 uncultured Burkholderiaceae bacterium
AGTACGAGAGCTGGACACCGCAGACGCTGAACCAGCGTGCCCAGGCGCTGGCGGATTGGGCGGTTTTGCGCTGGCCTACCTGTAAGCCCTGAGTGGAGAAGAATCCGCGCCGCAGCTTCCTGGTGGGGGGCTGTGGCCCGGGCAGCAAGCATAGCCATGCACCAGCATTTGATGTGAGGGTCTATAGGGAGCAAAAGAGCGACAAAAGGGGGCGCGCAGCACCATGGGTGAGCTTGTGTAGGGAGCTACCAAGGTCTTTCGGGGGATTGTGTGGGCAAGAGACCTTTCCCGCGGCTTCTTGGTTTACCAATGTATTCCAAGCAATGCGCACTTGTGGCCGATGCGTGCTGTGTTCCTGCGAACTCGCGGGTCTGTTTCGGAGTTCAAGCCCAAGGTGGTCAAGAGCTTTTTGGCTGGAGACGGCCAAGCGAAGCTGCTGGCGCGGCGGTGGTCAGTGCCTTGATGTGTCCGCCTGCCTCTGCCCAAAACCTGTATTGGCCTCAGCTCAGGAATGGTGCGTAAGCAGCCATGTTGACGTGGGGGCTGAAAGCTCCAGTGTCAACAGGCTTGAGCAAACGCAGTGCCTAGTCGTCCTGACCGCTGGTCAGCCCCAACAGGGCGAGCATGGATTGGAATACGTTGAACAGGCTGAGATACACGCTCAGCGTTGCGCTGATGTAGTTCGTTTCTTCACCGTCTTGGACGCGCTTGAGGTCATACAAGATGAAGGCGGAAAAGATGCCGATAGCCAGCACAGACAAGGCCATCATGAGTGCGCTCGACTGCAAAAACACGTTCGCGACACCGGCCACCATCAGCATGATGGCGCCCACAAACAGGAATTTTCCCATCTGACCCAAGTCGCGCTTGATAACGGTCGATAGGCTGGCCATACCCAGAAAAACGATCCCGGTGCCGGTGAATGCCGTCATGATCAAGTGGGCCCCGTTGGCCATACCCAGTGCGGTCCCGATCAGACGCGACAACATCAATCCCATAAAAAACGTGAACGCCAGCAGCACAGGAACGCCTGCAGCGGATTCTTTCGTTCGCTCAATGGCATACATAAAGCCGAACGCACCGCCCATGAAAACGGCCAGTCCCAGGAAGCCGGTAAGAGCTGAAGTGATGCCAGTGGCAACACCTACCCAGGCCCCCATCACTGTGGGAACCATGGACAGAGCCAGAAGCCAATAGGTGTTGCGCAAAACGCGGTTGCGTTGTGTAACCCCCAATCGGCTGTCAACGGTTGAAGGATGGGTGGCAACGTTAGTGTTCATGGTTTCTTGTGACAGAGTGGGTAACAGGTCAAGCGTGCCAGATGATCCGCGCTGCGCACGGTCCAAGCTGGCAAGTTCAAGAATGTATTGAATGAAGAAAACCAACACCGCAATAAGGGTGTTGGGACTGAGCTCATGACTGTACGCTAGCAAGTAAAGCGGTACAAATTTGTACAGCAGCACCCAATCTTGAGGCGTCTTGACAGTGAGGTCCTTTGATGGTGCACAGCACACAGTGCCCCCATGAAAAGTGGTGCAAGCGCTCCACAATATGGGGGAAAGGTCAATTTGCTCTCACCCCACCACCAGCAATTCATCCCAATGCGTGGTGTACCTGGGCGATCGCCGCTCCTGGCGCATCTGCCAGCGGTGTTTGCCGTGGGGAAGCCCCGCCGCCCCAAGCTGCAGCGCTCCCCGCCCAAACCGGTCGTTCACCGCATCCATCGCCACCATCAGCCGCTTGCGGCGTTCTTGCTGCTGCTCTGCCAGTGAGCCTCCCTCCAGGTCCAGCTCGGTCTGGATTCGTCCGGCGTCTTGCACATCCAGCAGCATCACCCCGGCCTTGGCGTAGCAGTAGCCCGCCTTGTAAATCCGCTCCAGCCCCCACAGCGCGGTATGCACGATCTGCAAGGTGTCTAAGGTGGGTCGGCGCAGCGGAATCGTTGTGGAGCGGGCGTACTGGGGGTCGCTCTGCCGAAACGGGCTGGTGCGGATGAACACCAGCACGGCCATGGCATGGCTGTTTTGCTGTCTCAACTTGTGCGCCGCCCGGGAGGCAAACTCGGTCACGGCTTCTTTCAGGTCCTCAAGTTCGGTCACCGGCTGCCCAAAGCTGCGCGTGCAGGCAATCTGCTGTCTGGGCTCAGGGGCTTCGTCCAGGTCGATGCAGGCAATGCCGTTGAGTTCACGCACCGTCCTCTCCAGCACCACCGACCATGACCTCTTGACCGTGGCCGGATCCAGCCCTTGGAGGTCCCGTACGGTCTGAATGCCACCGGCTTTGAGTTGCATGCCGATCCTGGGGCCAACCCCCCAGACTTCGCTGACATCGGTGCGCTGGAACAGCCATTGCCTTTGCCTTGGGGTCATCTCTGCCAGATTGCACACCCGGGCCAGTTGGGCTGGGTAGCTGCCGGGTTTTCTATCAGCGGATTTGGCAATGTGGTTGGCCAGCTTGGCCAGGGTCTTGGTCGTGCCAATGCCGATACAGGTGGGGATATCCAGCCACTGCAGGATCTGGGCGACCTTGGCCCGGGCCAGGGCGGTGGCATTGGGCAGGCCTGTGAGGTCCAGGAAACACTCGTCGATCGAATACACCTCCTGGCGGTGGCCCAGGGTGTGCGCCAGGGTCATCATGCGGTCGCTGATGTCGCCGTACAGGGTGAAGTTCGCCGACAGGGCCACCAATCCGGCCTCTTGCTCCAGATGCCGAATCTGGAACCAGGGGGCCCCCATCTTGATGCCCAGGGCTTTGGCTTCCTCCGAGCGTGCAATGGCGCAGCCATCGTTGTTTCTGAATGACCCTAACTGTTAGTAGGCTATATACGCCTATGCTCTATCGTCAATTTGACGACTAACAATTTTTGCAGGAATTAAGTGCCAGCCAAAGTGTCAATGATGGGGCATGGTCCAGATTCGACTCCGTTTTCGCAGCGCTTAGACAAGTCAGTAAGGGTCTTCTTCATGCGGCGCAGGTCAGCAATGCGGGCATCAATCTCCTTGATCTTGTGCTCAGCCAGCTCCTTGGTTTCGGAACAGTTTTTTGCTTCTTCAAAGCTAAGAAGACTGCTGGTCTCATCCAACGTGAATCCTAACGTTTGTGCGCGCTTGATGAATTTGACTCGCCGGACAACCGCTTCGCCATACTTGCGCTGCCCGCCGTAAAAGTTTTGATTGGAGTTTTATTAAAAGTAGCTTTACCAATGCTATAGCTAATTCTGGTGGTGAAGTAGCTTCAGTATTTAAGAGTGTTTCACAAAATGGTTTAATAACTGGTGCCGCAT
>CAZQXQ010000237.1:0-3206 GCA_964597235.1 uncultured Burkholderiaceae bacterium
GGCCGCTTCACAGCGGCCTTTTTACATGGTGTGGTATGCACTTGCTCTACCTGGATGAATCTGGCGCTGCCAGCGACCCCAAACCGCTGATCGCTTGCAAGCCATCAAGGACGCCTTGAAGGTGGGGATCGTTGACAGACCCCGCACCCGCGTACGGCTTTTTGGGGCCGTCATCCGAAAACAGACCGTCGTAGGGCAAGACCCCGTGGAACTCGCCTTCGAACAACTGACCAACCGCTTCGACCTGTTTCTGCGGCGACTGCACAACAAATACAACGACACACAGCGCGGACTGATGCTGCTGGACAAATCCTCGACAGAAACCCGGATCCAGACCCTGGCACGGGAATTCAAATACGAAGGCCACAGCTGGGGGCATACCAAGAATTACGCAGAAGTCCCCGTATTTCTGGACTCGAAGGCATCTCGGCTGATTCAACTGGCGGATTTGGTGGCTTTTGCCTTGTTCCGCTTTCACGAGCATGGGGATGCCCAGTTTTACGACGTCATTCGCCACTGCTTTGACGCAGATGGCCCCATCGAAAACGGGCTGTTTGTTCAGCGCTGACCTGACGCACTACTGCGAGCTGCCATGTCCTTCGCCCGCCTCTCCCTGACCGGCCGCGCGCTGCGGCTGCTCAGCCAGCGCGAGCATTCCCGCGCCGAGCTGGAACGCAAGCTGGCCCCGCATGTGGCCGAGGGCGAGGACCTGGCTGCCGTGCTGGACGGCCTGGAGGCCAAGGGCTTTATCGACCAGGGCCGGGTGGTGGATTCGGTGCTGCACCAGCGTGCCAACCGGCTGGGCAGCGCCCGCATCCGCCAGGAACTGCAGGCCAAAGGCATCGACAACGCCGCCATCCAGGGCGCGCTGGAGCAGCTCAAGGACAGCGAACTGGACCGCGCCCGCGCGCTGTGGCAGCGCAAGTTCGGTACCCCCGCCACCGAGCCCAAGGAATACGCCCGGCAGATGCGCTTTCTGCTGGCCCGGGGCTTCAGCGCCGAGGTGGCGCGGCGGGCCATGCAGTCCAATACCGACTGATTTTGGCCTCTAGCCCAATGAATACCAGCGGTGTTAGCTCTCAAAAAGAGAGCTAAAAACCGCTTCACAAGCCCAGCATCAGCTCCAGGTTCTGCACCGCCGCGCCGCTGGCGCCCTTGCCCAGGTTGTCCAGGCGGGCGATCAGCACGGCCTGGCGGTGTTCCTCGTTAGCGAACACGCGCAATTCGAGCTGGTTGGTGTTGGCCAGGGTGTCAGCGGCCAGCTTCAGGTCGTCGGTGGGGGGCAGCACCTTCACCCAGTGGGCGGGGGTGTTGGTGCGAGCGTAGTGTGCAGCCAGGGCCTCGTGCAGGTCGGCGGCCTTGGGGGCGCCGGGCAGCAGGTCCAGGTGCAGGGGCAGTTGCACCAGCATGCCCTGCGGGAAGTTACCCACCGCCGGGATGAAGACCGGGCGGCGCGTCAGTCCCGTGTAGCGCAGGATCTCCGGGATGTGCTTGTGCGCCAGGCCCAGCGCGTAGGCCTCGTAGGGCGCGGCCTGGCCCGCCTCGTAGGCCTCGATCATGGGACGACCACCGCCGGTGTAGCCGCTGACCGAGGGCAGGGACAAGGGGTAATCGGCCGGAATCAGCCCCGCATCCACCAGCGGGCGCAACAGCGCGATCGCGCCCGTGGCGTAGCAACCGGGGTTGGAGACGCGGGTGGCGGTGCGCACGGCGTCGAGCTGGCCGGCGCACAGCTCGGGAAAGCCATAGACCCAGTCCGGCGCCACGCGGTGCGCGGTGCTGGCGTCGATGATCTTGATCGCCCGCCCGGTCTCGGCGGTGATGGCGTCCACCATCGCGGTGGTGTCGCGGGCGGCATCGTCATGCAGGCACAGGATCACCAGATCGACACCGGCGATCAGCTCGCGCTTGGCGGCGGGGTCCTTGCGGCGTTCGGGGTCGATGCTGACCAGGGTGATGGCTGGCATGCCCTGCAGGCGCTCGCGGATCTGCAAACCCGTGGTGCCGGCTTCGCCATCAATGAATACTCGGGACATCAAAAACTCCTGCGGGTCTGCCCTGAAATCCACTCCGACGACAGGCCTGGAATTTCGGCCTGCGGGGAGATTTGTCAGGTTATGAAAGGGAGCCGCATGATACATTTCGCGCCTGCCCAACGTGCCCACGCCCTCAGGCGGCTTGCCTGCAGGCGCGCGGCAGCCGGTTCAAACCCTCCATTCCTGAGAGAGCCCTCATGAAGATTCACGAGTACCAAGGCAAGGAAATCTTGCGCAATTTCGGCGTGCCCGTTCCCCGTGGCATCCCCGCGTTCACGGTGCAAGAAGCCGTCGAAGCAGCCCAAAAACTGGGCGGCCCTGTGTGGGTCGTGAAGGCCCAGATCCACGCCGGTGGCCGTGGCAAGGGCGGTGGCGTGAAGGTTGCCAAGACCATTGACGACGTGAAAGCCCTGGCCAGCCAAATCCTGGGCATGCAGCTGGTCACGCACCAGACCGGCCCCGAAGGCCAGAAGGTTCGTCGCCTCTACATCGAAGACGGCGCCGACATCAAGAACGAACTGTATGTGTCCCTGGTGACCGACCGCGCCACCCAGAAAGTGGCCTTCATCGCTTCCAGCGAAGGCGGCATGGACATCGAGGAAGTGGCCCATTCCAGCCCCGAAAAGATCATCACCGAGTACATCGACCCCCTGACCGGCATCACCGCCGAGCAGTCCAAGAAGATCGCTGCGGCCATCGGCCTGAGCGGCGCTTCGGTGGACCAGGCCGTGGACCTGTTCGCCAAGCTGTACCAGTGCTACATGGACACCGATGCCTCGCTGGTCGAAATCAACCCGCTGAACTGCGACTCCAAAGGCAACCTGATGGCCCTGGACGCCAAGTTCAACTTTGACGCCAACGCCTTGTTCCGCCACCCCGAAATCGTGGCCCTGCGCGACCTGGACGAAGAAGATCCGGCCGAAGTGGAAGCTTCCAAGTTCGACCTGGCCTACATCAGCCTGGACGGCAACATCGGCTGCCTGGTCAACGGCGCTGGCCTGGCCATGGCCACCATGGACACCATCAAGCTGTTCGGCGGCGAGCCTGCCAACTTCCTGGACGTGGGCGGCGGTGCCACCCCCGAGAAGGTCACCGAAGCCTTCAAGATCATGCTCAAGAACGACAAGGTCAAGGGCATTCTGGTCAACATCTTCGGCGGCATCATGAAGT
>CAZQXQ010000238.1:0-3202 GCA_964597235.1 uncultured Burkholderiaceae bacterium
TCCCGATCCACCTGCCGCGCACCGAGCTGTCGATCCCGGTCTATTACATCCTTGCCCCGGCTGAAGCCAGCTCCAACCTCTCGCGCTTTGACGGCGTGAAGTTCGGCCACCGCGCAAAGCAGTATTCCGACCTGGTGGACATGTACAAGAAGACGCGCGCCGAAGGCTTTGGCGACGAGGTCAAGCGCCGCATCATGATCGGCACCTATGTGCTGAGCCACGGCTACTACGACGCCTACTACCTGCAGGCGCAGAAGATCCGCCGCATGATTGCCGACGACTTCCAGCAGGCCTTCCAGCAATGCGACGTGATCGCTGGCCCGGTGGCGCCCACCGTCGCCTGGCAGGTAGGCGGCCACGGCAACGACCCGCTGGCCGACTACCTGGCCGACATCTTCACCCTGCCCGCCTCGCTGGCCGGCCTGCCCGGCATGAGCGTGCCCGCCGGCTTTGGTGAAGCGGGCATGCCCGTGGGCCTGCAGCTGATTGGCAACTACTTTGCCGAGGCCAAGCTGTTGAACGCCGCGCACCGCTTCCAGCAAGCCACCGATTTCCACCTCCGCCGCCCGGAGGGCTTCTGACATGACCGCGAAACTCATCCACGGCTACGAAGTCGTCATCGGCTTTGAAACCCACGCCCAGCTCGCCACCCAGAGCAAGATTTTCAGCCGCGCCAGCACCGCCTTTGGCGCGGAACCCAACACCCAGGCCTGCGCTGTCGATCTGGCGCTGCCCGGCACCCTGCCGGTGATGAACCGCGAGGCCGTGGCCTGCGCCATCCGACTGGGCCTGGCGCTGGGTTCACACATCGCGCCCCAAAGCATCTTTGCCCGCAAGAACTACTTCTACCCCGACCTGCCCAAGGGCTACCAGATCAGCCAGTTCGAGATCCCGGTGGTCCAGGGCGGCGAAGTCTCCTTCTACCTGGGCGACGAGAAGAAGACCGTGCGCCTGGTGCGTGCCCACCTGGAAGAAGACGCGGGTAAGTCGCTGCACGAGGACTTCATCGGCCAGTCGGGGATCGATTTGAACCGCGCTGGCACGCCGCTGCTGGAAATCGTGACCGAGCCCGACATCCGCTCCAGCGAGGAGGCCGTGGCCTACGCCCGCGAGCTGCACAAGATCGTGACCTGGATTGGCATCTGTGACGGCAACATGCAGGAAGGCAGCTTCCGTTGCGATGCCAACGTCTCGGTGCGCAAGCCCGGCCAGCCGCTGGGCACCCGCCGCGAGATCAAGAACCTGAACTCGTTCAAGTTCATGCAGCAGGCCATCGACTACGAAATCCGCTGGCAGATCGAGCAGATCGAGGACGGACACGCCATCCAGCAGGCCACCGTGCTGTTCGACCCCGACACGGGCGAAACCCGTGCCATGCGCACCAAGGAAGACGCGGCCGACTACCGCTACTTCCCCGACCCAGATCTGCCGCCGCTGGTGATTGCCGCCGACTGGATCGAGCGCGAGCGCGCCCAGATGGCCGAACTGCCCCGCGTGATGGCCGCGCGCTTCGTGGCCGACTACGGCCTGCCCGAATACGACGCCACCACCCTGACCCAGAGCAAGGCTATGGCCGCCTACTTTGAGGCGGCCGCCCAGGCCTGTGGTCAGGCCAAACTGGCCAGTAACTGGATCATGGGTGAGGTCTCGCGCCGCCTGAACACCGAGGACATCGCCATCGAGCAGGCGCCCGTCTCGCCCGCCCAGCTGGCTGCACTGATTGGCCGCATCAGCGACGGAACCATCAGCAACAACGCCGCCAAGCAGGTGTTCGACGCGCTGTGGACCGGCGAAGCGAGCGAGGTGGACGCCGTGATTGAGGCCAAGGGCCTCAAGCAAATGAACGACACCGGCGCGCTGGAGAAGATCATCGACGAGGTGATCGCCGCCAACCCGGACAACGTGGCCCAGTTCAAGGCCGGCAAGGACAAGGCCTTCAACGCCCTGGTCGGCCAAGCCATGAAGGCCAGCAAGGGCAAGGCCAATCCGGCGCAGGTCAACGAACTGCTGCGCGCCAAGCTGGCAGGCTAAAGACTGCACCGCACCTGGGGGATCGCCCCCAGGATTTTGGGACTAGCGTGGTTTTTAGGTCAAATTGGCCTCTAAGCCAATAAATACCAGCGGTTCAAGCTCTCAAAAGAGGAGCAAAATTCCTCCAAAATCCGCTCAGTGGCTATTCGCTGCGCCAGCCGGTACAGGGGCGCGGTGGTTGCCTGCTGCCCACAGCCGCTGCAGCAGCTCGTATTCGGCATCAAAGCGAGCGTGGATGCGGTATTTCTCGGCGTTCTGCGCGGCCAGGGCGCGCTCCTGGTCCTCCTGGGCGTCGTGGTTCTCGGCCAGTTTGCGGCGCAATGCGGCCGGGGCGCTGGCGGGGTTCTTTTGGTAGAACTCCATTTCCAGGTCCAGGGCTTTGCGCTGGGCATGCAGTTCCAGAAGGCGCTTTTCGATCAGCGCGATCACCCCATCGGCCTGGGCGATGACCTGAGCGCGCTCCTGGTCGTGCGCGGCTTTGTTGGGGTAGCGCAGCACCAGCGCCCGTTCCTTGCGGCGCTCTTCCAGCACCCGGTTGCGCTCCTCGGCCTCCTTGCGCTGCTGCTGTTCCAGCGCGGCGCGCTCGTTTTCCGACAAGACCGGAGGGATGCGGCGGCGCTCGGAGCCCGAGGGACCCAGTTCCCGTTGCTCGCGGTCCAAGCACTCTGGGATCGGCCGGTCGGAGGTGATGCGCCGCCCCTGCGCATCGGTGCAGGTGTAAATGCTCTGGGAGTTCACCGGGGCCGACGGCAGCGCACCGAGAACGGCCCCCAAAACCGCGGCCAGACTGCCAAGCCGCCAGGACTGCCAGCCTCGCCGCGACATGGCGCTCAGCCCTCGTTGACGCCGTAGCGCTGGCGGTAAGCCAGCACCCGCTCGCGGTGGGCCTGCATGTCGCCACCCGCGCTTTGGGCCAGGTAAGCCAGCAGATCTTCCAGCCGGGCAATCGCGCAGACCTGCATGCCCAGCTGATTGCGCACGTACTGCACGGCGCTGTGGTCCACATCCTGGCCGTTTTCGGTGGCTTTTTCCTGACGGTCCAGCGCAATCGCCACGGCATGGGGGGTGGCGCCGGCCGCGCGGATCAGCGCGATCGATTCGCGGGCGGCGGTGCCGGCGGACATCACATCGTCCACGATCAGCACCCGGCCCTGGAGCGGCGCGCCGACCA
>CAZQXQ010000239.1:0-3196 GCA_964597235.1 uncultured Burkholderiaceae bacterium
ACTTTGCGCCGATGATAGTGCGGATCCCCGTGTGAAAGTAGGTCATCGTCAGGCTCTTACAAGAAACCCCTCTGGTAGTAATACCAGGGGGGTTTTGCTTTTTGTGCATAAATTAATCTGTGGCTCATTCAGCCATCTTCGATATTCCCTATGCAACTGCCCCGTCGTCGTCGCCCTGATTTTGAAGAGACACGGGCCTACGAATATCCCGAGCACTTGCGCCAGGCGATTACTGATATGCCTGCTGCACCCGGAATCTATATTTTTCACGGCGCTGAAGGGGATCTGCCCTTGTACATCGGTAAAAGCGTCAACCTCCGCAGCCGTCTGCTGTCTCATTTGCGCAACCCCGATGAAGCGCGCATGCTGCGCCAGACCCAGCGCATCAGCCACCAGCGCACGGCGGGCGAGATCGGGGCATTGCTGCTGGAAGCGCAACTGATCAAGCAGCAACATCCCCTGTTCAACCAAAAGCTGCGACGCAACCGGCAACTGTGTTCCTGGCAGGTGACCGAAGAGGGCGTTCCCGAGGTGGTGTATTCCAAAGACCTGAACTTTGCGAATGCCCCTCGGCTCTACGGTCTGTACGCCAGCCAGCGTGCAGCCCAGAACGCTTTACGCCAGTTGGCGGATGACCAACATTTGTGCTATGGCGTGCTGGGCTTGGAGAAGTTGGCGCCAGGCCGCCCGTGTTTTCGGTCGATGCTGGGGCAATGCGCCGGCGTGTGCGTCGGTCGCGAGACACCAGCAGCGCACCGTGGGCGCCTGTTCACCGCATTGGAAGGCTTGCGGGTGGCTTGCTGGCCGTATCCCGCTGCAGTTGGCTTGGTGGAGCGCGATGGAGACTGGCAGCAGATCCATGTTGTTCACAACTGGCATTACCTGGGTAGTGCGACGACGGTAGAGGCAGCGCAGCAATTGCAGGATGTTGCACCTGCTTTTGATGCAGATGGCTACAAAATCTTGTGCAAACCGCTGTTGAGCGGGCGGGCTGAAGTCATTTTGCTTTGATGCCTGTCACCACATCTTGTTCCTTTGCTGAACCAATTTCCCCATGCGAATCGCTTTTTTAGATCTGGACCACACCTTGCTCATGGCCGACAGCAACCAGCTGTGGATGGCCTACCTCCATGCACAGCGCTGGATTGGGGATGCGGAGGTCGCGGAACACGAGCAGTTCATTGCCGACTATGCCAACGGCGTCCTGGATTTTGTCCGCTTACAGGCTTTTCGGGAGGGCATTGATGCCTCTTTGCCTGCAGAACGGCTACATGAATGCCAGTTGGCGTTCCAGCGAGAGGTTTTGTTGCCTGCCATTGCACCACAGGCTCCCGATCTCCTCAGCGAGCTCAAGACGCAACGCTGGGTCACCGTCGTCGTGAGCGCTACCCGTTCCTCGCTAGTGGAGCCAGTGGCGCGGTATTTGGGGGTTGACCACGTGATTGCCCCCTGTTTTGGCGCGCAGAAGGTCCATCAGGTCGAAGCTTGGTTGGCTGTGCAGGGCCACCGTTTGTCTACCCTGGGCGAAAGCCGCTTCTACAGCGATTCCCACAACGACCTGCCCTTGCTCAAGGCGGTACGAAACCCTATGGTGGTTGATCCAGATCCCCAATTGGCGCAACTGGCACGTCAGTACGATTGGCCAGTGATGTCCTTGCGTGGTCCAGCTCTCGAGTAGCCCTGTTTTGAGCGTTGAAGCCTCGCAGGTTTTAGGTGGTCACGGTTTGTCGCACCGCCTGCTCCCAGCGGGCCATGCGTTCCAGGGCCTGGTCGCGGGGCAGGGTGGGGTGGAAGGTGCGCTCGGCCTGCCAGCGCTGGCGCAGGTCGTCCATGCCTTTGAAAAGGCCGGTGTGCAGGCCGGCCAGGTAGGCGGCGCCCAGGGCGGTGGTTTCGGTCACGGCGGGGCGCACCACGGGGATGCCCAGCAGGTCAGCCTGGAACTGCATCAGCAGGTTGTTCACGCAGGCCCCGCCGTCCACCCGCAGCTCGCTCACGGGCACGCCGCCGGCGGCCACGGCGTCGCGGTCCATGGCCTGCAGCAGGGCGGCGCTCTGGAAGGCGATGCTCTCCAGCGCGGCGCGGGCGATGTGGGCCACCGTGGAGCCGCGCGACAGGCCGACGATGGTGCCGCGCGCATCCGGCGCCCAGTAGGGCGCGCCCAGGCCGGTGAAGGCGGGCACGAACATGACGCCGCCCGCATCGGGCACGCTTTCGGCCAGGGGCTGGACTTCGGCGCTGGAGGCAATGGCCCGCAGGCCGTCGCGCAGCCATTGCACCACCGCGCCGCCGATGAAGACGCTGCCTTCCAGGGCGTACTGCGGCCGCACGTCCGCCTGCGCTGCGGCGGTGGTGATCAGGCCGTTCTGGCTGCGCTGGAAGCGCTCGCCGGTGTGCATCAGCATGAAGCAGCCGGTGCCATAGGTGTTCTTGGCCATGCCGGGGTCGAAGCAGGCCTGGCCGAAGAGGGCGCTTTGCTGGTCACCCGCCACCCCGCCGATCGGAATGGGGTGGCCGAACAGTTCGGCCCGGGTTTCGCCAAAGGCGGCGCTGGACGGGAGCACCCGGGGCAGCAGGGCGGGGGGGATGTCCAGGGCCTGCAGCAAATGCGCGTCCCAGCGATTGTTCCGGGTGTCGAACAGCATGGTGCGGGCTGCATTGCTCACGTCGGTGACATGGGCGCTGCTGCCAGTGAGCTGCCAGATCAGCCAGCTGTCCACGGTGCCGAAGGCCAGTTCGCCGCGCTCGGCCAGGGCGCGGGCCTGGGGCACGTGTTCCAGGATCCAGTGCAGCTTGGTGGCGGAGAAGTACGCATCGATGCGCAGCCCCGTGCGGTCCAGCACGGCCTCGTCCAGGCCCCGCGCGCGGAGCTGGGCGCAGGTGGGCTCGGCGCGGCGGTCCTGCCAGACGATGGCGTTGTACAGCGGCTCACCGGTGCGGCGGTTCCAGACCACCGTGGTTTCGCGCTGGTTGGTGATGCCGATGGCCGCGATGTCGCGGGCGCCCAGGCCGGCGCTGCGCAGGGCCTCCAGGGCCGTGTCGCGCTGGGTGGTCCAGAGTTCGAGGGGGTCGTGCTCCACCCAGCCGGGCTGTGGGTAGATCTGGCGGAATTCGCGTTGCGCCATGGCCACGATGCGGCCATGCTCGTCGAACACGATGCTGCGGGAGCTGGAGGTGCCCTGGTCCAGGGCGAGCAGGT
>CAZQXQ010000240.1:0-3190 GCA_964597235.1 uncultured Burkholderiaceae bacterium
TGCGCGCCCTGCGTGACCGTGGCTTCAAAGGCCAGTTCTACCAAACCCATGGCGTGGCCAACAACGACTTCCTGCGTGTCTCTGGCACCGCGGACGAAGGTGTGATCCTGCCGTCTGGCGCGATGCTGGTGGCCGAGCAACTGCCCGACACCCATCCCAGCAAGAAGGTCGGCCTGGAGTACCTGAAGGCCTACGAAGGCAAGCACGGCGCCGGCTCGCGCAGCCCCTTTGCCGCCTATGCCTACGACGCCTATCTGGTGCTGGACAAGGCCGCGGCCACCGCCAGCAAGAAGGCCAAACCTGGCACGCCTGAGTTCCGCACCGCGCTGCGCGATGCCATCGAGCAGACCAGCAAGCTGGCGGTGACCCATGGCGTCGTGACCATGAGCCCCACCGACCATTCCGGCTTTGGCAACGACGGCCGCGTGCTGGTGACCATTGAAAAGAACAGCTGGAAGTTGTTGAAGTAATTCTTGACGCAATCCCCACCCTGTAGCTGACCTGTATCCGACCTTGCGGGACGACCACCATGAGCTCTTCGTTTTTCTCCAACCCTGCCATGCTGGCCACGCCCGCCGTGGTCAAGGAAGACCTGCCGGGCGGCGGCTTTGTGCTGCGCTCGCCCGAGCCCCTGGGCGAGGTCACCCGCTGCGTCGGTGACTGGCTGGAGCACTGGGCCCAAGCCACGCCGAATGCCCTGTTCCTGGCCGAGCGCAACGCCGAAGGCGAATGGGTCAAGCTGACCTATGCCGAGGTGCGCGCCCAGATCGGCGCCATCGCGCAGGGCCTGCTGGACCTGGGCCTGGCGGAGAACGCGACGGTGGTCTGCCTGTCGGACAACAGCCTGGACCAGGCCCTGCTGATGTTTGCCACCATGCACATCGGCCGCCCGTTCACCGCCATCACCAGCGCCTATTCGCGCTTGGCCAAGGAATACAGCAAGATTTCCGGCATCCTGCACGAGCTGCAGCCCGGCGTGATCTACGCGGCCGACGGCGCGGTGTATGGCCCAGCCATTCGCGCAGCGGGCATTCCCTGCCCGGTCGTGCTCAGCCACAACGCCTACAGCGTGGCCACCGCCACAACATTTGCGCAACTGACCCGCGCCCGAGAAACCCCGGCGGTGATGGAGGCCTTCGCCCGCATCACGCCCGACACGCATGCCAAGTACCTGCTGACCTCCGGCTCCACCGGCAAGCCCAAGGTCGCGGTCAACACCCACCGCATGCTCTGCGCCAACCAGCAGCAGATCCGCCAGACCTGGACCTTCCTGCGCGAAGAAAAGCCGGTGATCGTTTCCTGGCTGCCCTGGAGCCACACCTTCGGCAGCAACCACAACCTGAACATGGCGCTGGCCAACGGCGGCAGCTTCTACATCGACGAGGGCCGCCCGGTGCCTGGCCTGATGGAAAAGTCGGTGCGCAACCTGCGCGAGGTGCAGCCCAACCTGTACTTCAACGTGCCCAAGGGCTTTGATGCGTTGATCGCCTTCCTGGAAGAAGACGTCACCTTTGCCCGCGACTTCTTTGGCCGCATCCGGGGCGTGTTCTACGCCGCCGCCGCCTTGCCCCAGGCCACCTGGGACCGGCTGGAGCGCAGTGCGCAGAGCGTGCTGGGTGAGAGCGTCTGGTTCACCGCCGCCTGGGGCGCGACCGAGACCTCGCCGCTGATCACCAATGTGCACTGGAAGCTCGACGGCCCTGGCTGCATCGGCCTGCCGGTGCCTGGCACCGAACTGAAGTTCCTGCCCAACAACGGCAAGCTGGAAATGCGCGTCAAGGGCCCGCAGGTGTTCACCGAATACCTGGGCAACCCCGAGCAGACGGCCAAGTCCTTTGACGAAGAGGGCTATTACCTGATCGGCGACGCCGGCCTGCTGGTGGACCCGGATCGGCCCGAAAAGGGCGTGCTGTTCAACGGCCGCGTGGCCGAGGACTTCAAGCTCACCACCGGGACCTGGGTGTCCGTGGGCACGCTGCGCGTCAAGGCGGTGACGGCCCTGTCGCCCTGGGCGCAGGACGTGGTCGTCACCGGCCATGACCGCGACGAGGTGGGCCTCTTGGTCTTCCCCAGCCCGGCGGGCAAGGAACTGCCGCCTGAGGTGCTGGCCCAGCGCATCCAGCAAGGCCTGCAAAAGCTCAAGGCCGAAGGCGGGGGCTCCTCGCAGAGCGCCAGCCGCGCCCTGGTGCTCGACGAGCCGCCCAGCATGGACGCCGGCGAGATCACCGACAAGGGCTATATCAACCAGCGTGCGGTGCTGACCCGCCGTGCCGACAAGGTGCAGTTGCTGCACACCAAGCCCCGTCCGGAGTCCGTGATCGTCTGCGGCTGACCGCGTTTCTTCTTCCCGGCGCGGGCAGGTCCTTCGGGGCCAGTGGCCCGCGTTTTTTTGCCAACCGTTTTTTTGGAGTGCCCTTTCCCTGGTGAAAGGGTGGATGCCCCATGTCCGAGGTGTTTCAGATTCGCCTGGCGCCGCACGGCGGCCAGTTTGCCTGCAGTGCAGAACAGACCCTGCTCGATGCCGCCGTGGCCGCTGGCTACTGGCTGCCCCACAGCTGCCGCGCCGGCACCTGCAACAGCTGCCATCTGGCGCTGGTGTCGGGTGAGGTGGCCCATGCGCCCCTGCCTGAAGGCGCCGACCCCGTGCCCGCAGGCCAGTGCCGTACCTGCCAGGCCCGCCCTCAGAGCGACCTGGTGCTGGACGCGCCCACGGTGCCCCGCGAGCCCGGCCAGCGCGTGGTGACCGCCGGTGCGCGCGTGCTGTCGGTGGAAAAGCCTTCCGCCGATGTCGCTGTGGTGCGCCTGCAGGTGCCTGCCGCTTCGGGCTTTCGCTTTCAGGCTGGCCAGTATGTGGATGTGCTGATGAAAGACGGTGCCCGCCGCAGCTACAGCCTGGCCAACCCGCCCAACGAGGAGGGCCTGATGGAGTGGCATGTGCGCCGTATGGAAGGCGGGCGCTTTTCCACCCACGCCTACGACAAGCTCAAGGCCCGCGACCTGCTGCGTGTGGAGGGGCCCTACGGCACCTTCGTGCTGCACGAGGGCGATGCGCCCATCGTGCTGCTGGCTTCGGGCACGGGCTATGCGCCGATTGCCGCGCTGCTGCAAACCCATGGCGCTGCCATCGCCGCGCGTGGTGCGGTGCTGTACTGGGGCGGCCGCCAGTGGAGCGACCTGTATGCCGTGCCGT
>CAZQXQ010000241.1:0-3157 GCA_964597235.1 uncultured Burkholderiaceae bacterium
AAGGAAGCCGTGTGCTTTGGCCATGGCAAGGACCAGGTCTGCGCCTTCATCAACATCGACTACGAAGCCGTGGGCAACTGGGCCGAGCGCCAAGGCCTGCCCTATGGCGGCTATGTCGATCTGGCCTCCAAGCCCCAGGTGCTGGACCTGATCGCCGACTGCATTGGCAAGGTGAATGCCGACCTGGCCAGCGAGGCCGGCATGGCCGATACCCAGGTGGCTCGCTTTTTGGTGCTGCACAAGGAACTGGACCCTGACGACGACGAGCTGACCCGCACCCGCAAGGTGCGCCGCAACTTCATCGCGGAAAAGTACGGGGTGCTGGTCGAGGCGCTGTATGCCGGCCGCAAGGAACAGTTCATCGAGACCCAGGTGAAGTTCGAGGACGGCCGCACCGGCAAGGTCAGCGCCACGCTGAAGATTCTCGACGCCAAACGCCACGCGCCGTCCAAGGCCGCCGCCTGACCCCGGGGAAAGCACCATGACCGAAAAGAAGATTGGCGATGTCATTCTGGACATCAAAAACATCAGCCTGCGCTTTGGCGGCGTGAAGGCCCTGACGGACATTTCGTTCAACGTCAAGGAACACGAGATCCGCTCCATCATTGGCCCCAACGGCGCCGGCAAGAGCTCCATGCTCAACTGCATCAACGGGGTCTATACGCCGTCCGAGGGTTCGATCACCTTCCGGGGCCAGACCTTCGACCACATGAACAGCCGCCAAGTCGCCGAGATGGGCATTGGCCGCACCTTCCAGAACCTGGCGCTGTTCAAGGGCATGAGCGTGATCGACAACATCATGACCGGGCGCAACCTCAAGATCAAAAGCAACCTGCTGATGCAGGCGCTGCGCTGGGGCCCTGCTGAGCGCGAGGAAATCCGCCACCGCGAAAAGGTCGAGCACATCATCGACTTCCTGGAAATCCAGGCCTTCCGCAAGACCGCCGTGGGCCAACTGCCCTACGGCCTGCAAAAGCGGGTGGATTTGGGCCGCGCCCTGGCCATGGAGCCGCAAGTACTGCTGCTCGATGAACCCATGGCGGGCATGAACGTCGAGGAAAAGCAGGACATGTGCCGCTTCATCCTGGACGTGAACGACGAGTTCGGCACCACCATCGTGCTGATCGAGCACGACATGGGCGTGGTGATGGACATCAGCGACCGGGTCGTGGTGCTGGACTACGGCAAGAAGATCGGTGACGGCGCGCCCGACGAGGTCCGCAACAACGAAGACGTGATCCGTGCCTACCTGGGCACCAGCCACTGAGCCCACAGGAGACACCAAATGGCATTCTTTCTTGAAGCCCTGATGGGCGGACTGATGACCGGCATGCTCTACGCCCTGGTGGCGCTGGGCTTTGTGCTGATTTTCAAAGCCTCGGGCGTGTTCAATTTCGCCCAGGGCGCCATGGTGCTGTTCGCCGCGCTGGCCATGGCCCGCTTTGCCGAATGGGTTCCGCAGTGGCTGGGCATCGACAGCAAGCTGCTGAGCAACCTGATCGCCTTTGCGCTGGCGGGCCTGTGCATGTTCGTCGTGGCCTGGGTGATCGAGCGCCTGGTGCTGCGCCACCTGGTGAACCAGGAAGGCGCCACCCTCTTGATGGCCACGCTGGGCATCACCTATTTCCTGGAAGGCGTGGGCCAGACCATCTTTGGCAGCGATATCTACAAGATCGACATCGGCATGCCCAAGGACCCGATGTTCTTGCTGGAGTCCACCTTTGAGGGCGGCGTCCTGATCAACAAGGAAGACGTGATTGCCGCCGCCATTGCTGCCGTGCTGGTGGCTGCGCTGAGCATCTTCTTCCAGAAAACCACCACCGGCCGCGCCCTGCGCGCTGTGGCCGACGACCACCAGGCCGCCCAATCGATCGGTATTCCGCTCAACCGCATCTGGGTCATCGTCTGGTGCGTGGCAGGGATCGTGGCCCTGGTGGCCGGGATGATCTGGGGCTCCAAGCTGGGCGTGCAGTTCTCGCTGACCACCGTGGCGCTGCGTGCCCTGCCCGTGGTGATTTTGGGCGGCCTGACCTCGGTGCCCGGTGCCATCATCGGCGGCCTGATCATCGGTGTGGGCGAGAAGCTGTCCGAGGTCTATATCGGCCCCCTGGTCGGTGGCGGCATCGAAGTCTGGTTCGCCTATGTGCTGGCCTTGGTGTTCCTGCTGTTCCGGCCCCAAGGCCTGTTCGGCGAGAAGATCATCGATCGCGTCTGACACCCCAAGAACACCCAGGAGACACCCATGTTCTACCGTGAGAACGGCCAGTTCAAAACCAACTACCGCGCGGACCAGCAGATCTTCCCGATCTCGCAAGACCGCATCGCCATCCTGCTGCTCGTGGCCGCCGCCTTCCTGGTCGTGCCCATGCTGGCCAGCGACTACTTCTACCGCGCCATCCTGATCCCGCTGGTCATCATGTCGATGGCTGCGCTGGGCGTGAACATCCTGGTGGGCTATTGCGGCCAGATCTCGCTGGGCTCGGGCGCCTTCATGGCGGTGGGGGCCTACGGCGCGTTCAACTTCTTTGTGCGCTTTCCCGGCATGCCGGTGGTGGTGGCGCTGATCCTGGGCGGGCTGTGCGCCGCGCTGTTCGGCATCCTGTTCGGGCTGCCCAGCCTGCGCGTCAAGGGCCTGTACCTGGCGGTGGCCACATTGGCCGCGCAGTTCTTCAGCGACTGGATGTTCCTGCGGATCAAGTGGTTCACTAACAACTCCGACTCGGGCTCGGTGTCGGTCAACAACCTGCAGATCCTGGGTCTGCCAATTGAAAGCGCTGCCAGCAAGTACCTGTTCTGTCTGGCGCTGCTGGTGGTCGTGGCCCTGCTGGCCAAGAACCTGGTGCGCAGCGCGATTGGCCGCGAGTGGATGGCGATTCGCGACATGGACGTGGCTGCGGCCGTGATCGGCATCCGCCCCATGTACGCCAAGCTCAGCGCCTTTGCGGTCAGCTCCTTCATCATCGGCATGGCCGGTGGCCTGTGGGCCTTTGTGTACCTGAGCTCCTGGGAGTCGGCCGCCTTCTCGGTCGAGGTTTCGTTCCGCCTGCTGTTCATGGTGATCATTGGCGGCATGGGCTCCATCATGGGCAGCTTCTTTGGCGCCGCCTTCATCGTGGTGCTGCCGATTTTCCTGAACCAGTTCCTGCCCGCGCTGTTC
>CAZQXQ010000242.1:0-3148 GCA_964597235.1 uncultured Burkholderiaceae bacterium
CATCGCCCAGCATGAAGCTGTAGAGCGCAAAGGCGCGGGTTTGGGCCTCGGCCTCGGGCCACCCCAGCTGCACAAAGCTGCGCTGGATGTAGGACAGGCGCTGTGCGTCCACCATGTCCACCGCCTGGCGGGCCATGTCGTCGCGCCGGGCCCAGGCGCGGATCGCCAGCTCGATGGAGGCCGACTGGGTGGCGCTGCGCCCGCGCGAGGGCAGGGCCAGCAGGCCCTTGAGTCGCTGGGCCGGGTCTTCGACGCTGTTGTCAAAGCGGTGGATCACCTGCTCGGTCGCGGCATCGCGCCAGCTTTGCAGCACCCGCTCCAGCAATTCCCCCCGGTCTTTGAAATGCCAATAGAAGCTGCCGCGCGTCACGTTCAGTTGCTTGGCCAGCACATCCACGCGCACCGCGTCGATGCTCTTGTCCACCAGGATGTGCGTGGCCGCCGCGATCCAGTCGCTGGGGGTGAGCTGGACCTTGGCCGGTTTGTCGGCATCGGTGGCGGTGGTTGTAGTGTCGGTCAAGGCAGGAGCCATAGGGCAGATCCGCAGGCGGCAAGAGTGAGATGGAGTGCGCGATTGTAGAAGCCCCCTTTCATAGGGTTGGCATGTACGATTTGCCGCAATATGAAATCAGGGTGATCTCGGGTCAATGCCAGAGTTGGGGCGGTTTTGCGTAAGAACCCACCAATAAACCCTTAAATGACTCGAATTAAGGGTTTACCCTAGGTCTCGTTTTTTTGATCTAGATCAGAATCCGCGTCCCATACACATACACATCTGTATTGAACGCACCATGAGCATCCACCCAGGCATCGGAAAGACCCTGCTGGCAGCTGAGCACCAGACCAACTATCTGGAAGCGGGCGAAGGCAAGCCTTTGTTCCTGCTGCATGGCTCGGGCCCGGGTGTGTCGGCCTGGACCAATTGGGCTGGGGTGCTGCCGGACCTGGCGCAGCAGTTCCGCGTGGTTGCACCAGACCTGGCGGGCTTTGGTTTCACCGAATTCAAGCCTGGCACCAAGTACGACATGAAGCTCTGGGTGCGCCACCTCACTGGCATCCTGGACGCGCTGGGCATCGAAAAAGCCTCGTTTGTGGGCAACTCGTTTGGCAGCTCGGTGACGATTGGCATGGCCACCTTTGCGCCCGAGCGGGTGGACCAAATCGTGCTGCTGGGCTCCCCAGCAGGCGAGTTCGAGCAGACGCCCGGCCTGCGCTCGGCTTATGAATACGAGCCCTCGTTGGAAGCCATGGAGCGCACGATGCGCCTGTTCCCGTACGACCAGGGCGTCATCACCCCTGAGATGGTGCGCACCCGCTACGAGGCCAGTGCCCGCCCTGGCGCGCAGGAGGCCCTGCGTCAGTTGATCGCCAAGCCCAATCCCGACGGGCCAACCATCCTCAAAGGTTTTCCCGAGGCAGTCCTGGCCAAGATCCAGGCGCCTACCTTGGTGCTCCATGGCCGCGAAGACAAGGTCGTGCCGCTGGAATGCGGCTGGCTGCTGGCCCGCGCCATTCCGCGTGCCGAATTCCATGTGTTTGGCCAATGCGGCCATTGGGTGCAGATCGAGCGCCGCGAGCGCTTCCTGCAGCTGGTGCGCGATTTCTGCGCCTGAGCCCCATCGATGCCCCCGTTTCTGTTTTCCCCTGTTTGATGTCCCTGCACGAAGGAGCTTGCGCCATGGGCCAACCCGTTTTTTTGATGAAGAAGGCCGACCTGGAACCCGGCTGCGTCCGCAAGGTCGAGGTGGGCGGCTGCCCGATCGCTGTCTATAACGTGGATGGCACCTTCTACGCCACCCAGGATGGCTGCACGCACGCCACGGCCTCGCTGTCCGAGGGCGAGATCGTCGATGGCGACCTGATCGCCTGCCCCGTCCATGACGGCACCTTCCACATTCCCAGCGGACAGCCCATGGGCTTTCCGTGCGAGATCGCGCTGCGCACCTACAAGGTGATCGAGCAGGGCGACGAAGTTCTGGCCGATCTGGACCAGGAAGCCGACGACGCCGCCGGCGGTATTTAAGGAGTCACACCATGTCCAACCAAGACTGCAAAGCCCAGGCCGAGCGCCTGAAGCGCCGCCCCGCATCGGAGCCCCTGCCGAAGCTGGACCGCCTGATGAACCTGGAAGAAGGCCGCATGGCCCGCGACATCTTCTGGGAACGCGACATTTACGAACAGGAGCTGGAGAAGATCTTTGCCCGCTGCTGGCTGTTCGTCGGCCATGTGTCGCAGATCCCCAAGGCGGGTGATTTCATCGCGACCTACATGGGCGAGGACAACGTGATCATCGTTCGCCAGAAGGATGGCAGCATCCGCGGCTTCCTCAACACCTGCCCGCACCGTGGCAACAAGGTCACGTTCGCCGATGCCGGCAATGCGCGCCAGTTCATCTGTAACTACCACGGCTGGTCCTTCACCATCGACGGTGCGCTCAAGGGCATGCATGCGTCCGAGGCCTACGAGGCTTCGGGCATGGACAAGGGTCAGCATGGCCTGCACCCGGTCGCCCAGATTGACGACTACAAGGGCCTGATCTTCGCGACGCTGGACCCCGAAGCCCCGTCGCTGGCCGAGTACCTGGGTGATTTCCGCTACTACCTGGACGCCGTGTTTGACATGGATGGCGAAGGCACTGAGTTCATCGGGGGCTGCGTCAAGTCGGTCATCCAGACCAACTGGAAATACGCCTCGGAAAACTTTGTCGGCGACATCCTGCACGCTGGTTGGACCCACGACAGCGGTGCCAAGGCCATGGTTGGCGGCCCGGTGGCCGAGGTGCACAAGTTCCCCGAGCAGTCCTACCACGTCAACTTCAACGGCCACGGCTGGGAGTTCAACCAGGACATCGTTGGCAACGCCGCGACCCTGGGCGAGAAGGACATCATCAAGTACCTGTACGTGCTGCAGCCCAAGGTGCAAGAGCGCCTGGGTGAAATTCGCTCCAAGATGATCGGATCAATCTCGTCTTGCACGCTGTTCCCCAACACCTCGTTCTTGCCAGGCCAAAACACCTTCCGCACCTGGCACCCTCGGGGCCCGGGCCAGATCGAGCTGCACACCTGGACCTTCGTCAACAAGTCTGCCCCACAAGAAATCAAGGACATGTGGCGCAAGGGCACGATGATGACCTTCAGCCCCAGCGGCG
>CAZQXQ010000243.1:0-3127 GCA_964597235.1 uncultured Burkholderiaceae bacterium
CGCCCTTGTTGCGGTACTCGTCTTCGCCGGGCACGTTGACGTTGCGCCAGCGGGCGCCGGTGGAGAGGATCACGCTCTTGGACTTGAGCACACCGCCATTGGCCAGATGCACTTCGATCAGGCCGCCGGGTTCGGTGGCAGGCACCAGCTTGTCGGCGCGCTGCAGGTTCATGATGTCCACGCCGTAAGCGCGGGTCTGGGCTTCGAGGGCTGCAGCGAACTTGGGGCCATCGGTTTCGAGGACAGAGATGTAGTTCTCGATCGCCAGGGTGTCATTGACCTGGCCGCCAAAGCGCTCGGCAGCCACGCCGGTGCGAATGCCTTTGCGGGCAGCATAGACCGCTGCAGCCGCGCCTGCAGGGCCACCACCGACGACCAGCACATCAAACGGGTCCTTGGCGCTGAGCTTGGCGGCTTCTTTGGCAGCGGCGCCCGTGTCCAGCTTGGCGACGATTTCTTCCAGCAGCATGCGGCCGGCACCGAACACTTCACCGTTCAAAAACACCATGGGCACCGCCATGACTTGGCGGCGATTGATCTCTTCCTGGAAAGCGCTGCCCTCAATGACCGTCGTCTTGATGTGGGGGTTGCGGATGGCCATCAGGCTCAGGGCTTGCACCACGTCGGGGCAGTTGTGGCATTCCAGGCCCATATAGACCTCGAAATTGAGGTCGCCGTCCAGTGTGTCGATCTGGTCGAGCACCGCTTGCTCGACCTTGGGCGGATGGCCACCGGTCCACAACAGGGCCAGCACCAGCGAGGTGAATTCGTGGCCCAGCGGCAGGCCGGCAAAACGCAGCGGCGCGTGGGCACCGGGGCGCTGCAGCGTGAACGAGGGCTTGCGGGCGTCCTGGCCGTCGGTGCGCAGGGTGATCTTGTCGGCGCGCAGGGACTGAATGGTTTCCAGCAGACTGCGCATGTCGCGCGAGGTCTCGCTGTCGTCCAGGGAAGCCACCAGCTCGAACGGCTGCGTCACGCGCTCGAGGTAGGCGGCGAGTTGGTCTTTGAGGGCTTGGTCCAGCATGGTGGCTTCCTTTTTTGCTTTGTTTTTGATAGCTAGCGCCGCTGATCAACAAAGGGCTAGCGGCAAATTTTGCTCGTAAAAAAGCCGGACGGCAGGGCGAGCAGACCCTGGCGCTGTCCGGCGGGGGGTGCCACGCAGGCGAAGAGCCTGGGGCACCGTGCCGAGAATGACGGACTTAGATCTTGCCGACCAGGTCGATCGAAGGAGCGATGGTCTTGGCGCCTTCCTTCCACTTGGCGGGGCAGACTTGGCCAGGGTTGGCGGCGGTGAACTGGGCTGCCTTGAGCTTGCGCAGGGTTTCGCTCACGTCACGGGCGATTTCGTTGCTGTGCACTTCCATGGTCTTGATCACGCCTTCGGGGTTGATCACGAAGGTACCGCGCAGGGCCAGGCCTTCTTCGGGGATGTGCACGCCAAAGGCGTTGGTCAGGGCGTGGGTGGGGTCGCCGATCAGCGGGAACTGGGCCTTGCCCACGGCAGCGGAGGTCTCGTGCCACACCTTGTGGGAGAAGTGGGTGTCGGTGGTGACGATGTACACCTCAGCGCCGGCCTTCTGGAATTCAGCGTAGTTGTCGGCGGCGTCTTCGATTTCGGTGGGGCAGTTGAAGGTGAAGGCGGCCGGCATGAAAATCAGGACGGACCACTTGCCGTGCAGGTTCTTTTCGGTCACTTCGATGAACTTGCCGTTATGGAACGCATTGACCTTGAAAGGCTGGACTTGGGTGTTGATCAGGGACATCTTGGATTCCTTAAGAAGGTGGATGGGAAAGTGGTTCCGAAGAACACAGGACGAAGTGTAGGGCCATCTGAGCCATGCATCCAATGAATTGATTCGATGGATTCGATTGGCAATGGCTATTCAGGGCGACGGATTGTGCTGCCAATAACGACGGCGTTCGTCACGCTCACACAGCAAGGCCTCGGGCTGGTGGGAATGCCAGGTCGCCGCACCACAGCGGCTGGACTCGACCACGGTCAGATCGCGTTCGGCATAGCGCTGCAGGACCTCGGGGGCAGGATGGCCGTAGCGATTGCGGTAGCCGGCCTGCACCAGCGACCAGCGCGGTCGCACGGCCTCCAGAAAACCCTCTGACGACGAACTGCGGCTGCCGTGGTGCGGCACCAGCAACACATCGGCCGCCAGCGGCGCCCCCTGCGCCACCAAGGCGCGCTCCTGGGCCTGGGCAATGTCGCCCACGAGCAAGGCCGCGCGCCCTGAGGCGGACTCCAACCGCAGCACGCAGCTGTGGGCGTTGTCCTGCCGGGCGGCCGGCGGCACGGGGGTGGACGGGTGCAAGAAGGTAAAGCGCACGCCCTCCCACTCCCACTGCTGGCCGGCCACGCAAGGGCGAGAGGCCTCGGTGTCGCCAGTCCCTCCTGCGGGCGCCCCCCAGCGTAGCGCCTTGGGGGCCAGCGCCAGCACGGCGGTAGCGCCGCCAAGGTGGTCGCTATCGCCATGGCTGAGCACCAGCGCGTCGAGGTGTCCGCTGGTGCTTCCATCGGCGCCTTCACCCCCATGCCCCAGCGCGCGCAGCAGCGGCACCAGCACACGCTGGCCCGCATCGTTACCGGGGCCGTAGCGCGGACCGGCGTCGTACAGCAGACGATGCCCGGCCGTTTGCACCAGCACCGCGCTGCCCTGCCCCAGCTCGGGCGCGATCAGCGTGAACTCCCCCCAGGCGGGACGGGGTGGATGCCAGAACAGCAAGGGCAGGCACAGCGGCAGACCCCACAGGCGCAGCCACCAGGGCAGGCGCAGCACCAGCAAGACCCCGCCCAGCACAGCCACGGCCGCCGCCCAGGCGGGTGCCGCTGCAAACTGCCAGACCGCGCTGGGCCAGCCCACCATGCCCTGCAGCACCCAGGCCAGGACCTCGACGCTGGCGGCGGCCAAGTCCCACAGCGGCGCCCAGACCACGCCCATCAGTGCCAGGGGCGTGATCCAGAAGGTCACCCACGGAATCGCCAGCAAATTGGCCACCAGCCCCACCAGCGAAAACTGCCCAAACAGCACGATGCCCAGCGGCGCCAACGCCAGGGTGATGAGGGCCTGCTCGCGCAACATTTGGCCAAATCGGGCGCCAAGGCCCTGTTTGTCAGCGG
>CAZQXQ010000244.1:0-3119 GCA_964597235.1 uncultured Burkholderiaceae bacterium
TGATCCCCGGCCCGGACTACCCCGGCGGCGGCCAGATCATCAGCAGCAGCGCCGATATTGCCGACGCCTACCGCACGGGCCGAGGCAGCCTGAAAGTGCGCGCGCGCTGGAAGATTGAGGACCTGGCCCGGGGCCAGTGGCAGCTGGTGGTGACCGAGCTGCCCCCGGGCGTCAGCAGCCAAAAGGTGCTGGAAGAGATCGAGGAGCTGACCAACCCCAAGGTGAAGGCCGGCAAGAAGGCCCTGACCCAGGACCAGACCCAGCTCAAGGCCAGCCTGCTGGCGGTGCTGGACGGTGTGCGCGACGAATCCAGCAAAGACGCGCCCGTGCGCCTGGTCTTCGAGCCCAAGAGCAGCCGCATCGCCCAGCCCGAACTGATCACCCCGCTGCTGGCGCACACCAGCCTGGAGACCTCGGCCCCCATCAACCTGACCAGCGTGGGGCTGGACGGCAAGCCCGTGCAGAAAAGCCTGCGCCAGATGCTGGTGGAATGGGTGGCCTTCCGCCAGGCCACCATCACCCGCCGCTCCGAGCACCGGCTGGCCAAGGTGCTGGACCGCATCCACATCCTCGAAGGCCGGCAGCTGGTGCTGCTGAACATCGACGAGGTCATCGCCCTGATCCGCGAGTCCGACGAGCCCAAGGCTGCGCTGATGGCACGTTTTCACCTGAGCGAGCGCCAGGCTGAGGACATCCTGGAAATCCGCCTGCGCCAGCTGGCCCGCCTCGAAGCCATCAAGATCGAGCAGGAACTGGCTGAGCTGCGCCAGGAGCAGGGCAAGCTCGAAGACATCCTGGGCAATCCCGCCAGCCTGCGCCGGCTGATGGTCAAGGAAATCGAGCAGGACGCCAAGGCCTTTGGCGACGAGCGCCGCACCCTGATCCAGGCCGAGAAGAAGGCCGTGGCGGAGATCAAGGTGCTCGACGAGCCGGTGACGGTCGTTATCTCCAGCAAGGGCTGGGTGCGTGCCCGCACCGGCCATGGCCACGACCCGGCGGGCTTTGCCTTCAAGGCTGGCGATGGCTTGTACGGCACCTTTGAGTGCCGCACGGTGGACCCGCTGATCGTCCTGGGCAGCAATGGCCGCGTCTATTCCGTGCCGGTAGCCAGCCTGCCAGGGGCGCGCGGCGATGGCCAGCCCATCACCACGCTGATCGACCTGGAATCGGGCACCCAGCCCCAGCACTACGTGGCCGGGGCGGGCCAGACGGTGCTGCTGCTGTCGGGCTCGGGCGGCTACGGCTTTCTGGCCACGCTGGAGAGCATGGTCTCGCGGCAAAAGGGCGGCAAGGCCTTCGTCACGCTGGCCGAGGGCGAGACGCTGTGCGAGCCCTCGCTGGCGGTGGGCGGCAGCGGCGGGGGCAGTGCTGGCGGTGAGGCGCTGGCGCCGGCCACCCATGTGTGCTGCGCCTCGACCGGCGGGCGCATCCTGACCTTTGAGATCAGCGAACTCAAGCAGATGGACAAGGGCGGGCGCGGCCTGATGCTGATCGACCTGGAGCCCAAAGACACCTTGGCCGGCGCGGCGGCCTACACCCGCAGCGTCAAGATTGAGGGCATCGGCCGGGGTGGCAAGGAACGCGAGGAGACGCTGGAAATCCGCAGCCTGAACAACGCCCGTGCCTTGCGCGGCCGCAAGGGCAAGGCGGCCGACCTGGGCTTTAAGCCCGCCCGCGTGACGAGGGTGCTGTGATGGACGGTAACGCTATCGGCACTTTGGTCGCAGTGGCCGGCTTCACGGTCACCTTTTTGCTGGCCAAGGCGATCTCTTCGGCCCTGCGCAAGCGCCGCGAAGCCCGTGCCCAGGCCGAGGCGCTGCGCACGCAAAGCCGCCAGGTGCGCCGCGCCCATGAGCGGCGCAACAAGCGCTGAGCGCGCTGGCCAGGGCGCAGGACGCTCAGGCCAGTTCGGCGATCAGCTCAATCTCCACGCAGGCGCCCAGCGGAATCTGCGCCACGCCAAAGGCGCTGCGCGCATGCACGCCGCGCTCGCCAAACACTTGTCCTAGCAGCTCGGAGCAGCCATTGGTCACCAAATGCTGCTCGGTGTAGTCCAGCGTGGAGTTCACTAGGCTCATCACCTTGACGATGCGGCGCACGCCGTTCAGGTCAGTGCCAGCCGCCTGGCAGGCGGCGTGCAGGGTGCCCAGCAGGTCAATCGCCACCGCGCGTGCGGCGGCCTGGCCGTCGGCA
The DNA here is from genome assembly GCA_964597235.1 of uncultured Burkholderiaceae bacterium. Taxonomy (GTDB): domain Bacteria; phylum Pseudomonadota; class Gammaproteobacteria; order Burkholderiales; family Burkholderiaceae_C; genus CAYZPX01. Next base: position 2,194 of record CAZQXQ010000244.1, read on the forward strand.
GTGCTCAGGTCCTGGCCCAGCTTGCCGGTCCAGACCTTGCCGTCTTTGCGGGCGATGTGGCCGCTCAAAAAGATCTGCTTGCCCGATTGCGCATAGGGCACATAGGCGGCGGCGGGCGTAGCCACCGGGGGCAGGGTGATGTTCAGGGCCTGCAGCTGTTCATAGACGTTGACGGTGCTCATGGGCGTTTCCTTAGTCTTACGGGGTCCAAAAAAGGCCCGCAGTGTGGCACAGCCAGGGCCGCGTTTGTGCCAATGGGCAAGGACGATCTTCGCGCCTAGCATCGCGTCCCATGCCTCCAGCGCCACCGACGATTTCTCCCCCGATACCCCCTGCCACCCCAGGGGAGGATCGTCCCGGCTGGACGGCCCCCTGGGCCTGGGCCGGCAGTGTGGCGGGAGCAGCGTTGCAGTTGGCCCAGCCGGTGCTGTGGACGGCGGCGATCTATGCCGCGCTCGCACTGCTGGCTTTGCTGGCGGTGGGATGGGGCAGGTGGCTCTGGCGGGCGCGCCGTCGATCACTGGGGCACTTTGTCCAGCGGGTGGTCCTGGCGGCACTGGCAGGGGGGCTGGCCGGCTTTGCGTTGTGTGGCTTGCGGGCCAGCGCGTTTGCCGCCCAGGCGCTGAATCCGGCGCTGGAGGGGCAAGACTTGCAGCTCACCGGCCAGGTCACGGCCATGCCGCAAGTGCAGCCTGGCGTCGTGCGCTTTCGCTTTGCCGTGGAACAGGCGACGCTGCGCGAAAAAGCGGTCACTGTGCCGCCGCAGATCGAGCTGTCCTGGTACGCCCCCCGCGCCAGTAACGCCGAGGTCCTGGACGATGCCGTCAGCCCCCCAGCCGATGTCCGTGCTGGGCAGCGCTGGGCGTTCACTGTGCGCCTGAAGGCACCGCACGGTTTTCGCAACCCGCACGGGCCCGATGCTGAGC
>CAZQXQ010000245.1:0-3111 GCA_964597235.1 uncultured Burkholderiaceae bacterium
CTCCAGCGCGGTGACCTTGGTCAGGCCGACGATGCCGTGCTTGGCCGCCACGTAGGCCGCCTTTTGCGCCGAGGCCACCAGGCCGTGCACCGAGGCCACGTTGATGATGCGGCCCCAGTTGGCGGCCTGCATCGCCGGCAGCGCCAGGCGGGTGGTGTGGAAGGCGCTGGAGAGGTTGATGGCGATGATTGCGTCCCAGCGCTCGACCGGGAAGCTCTCGATGGGCGCCACATGCTGGATGCCGGCGTTGTTCACCAGAATGTCCACGCGGCCGAACTCCTTGGCGCTGTAGGACATCAGGTCTTCGATTTGGTCCGCCCGGCTCATGTCCGCACCGTGAAAGCCGACACGGATGCCCTTGGCCTGGCCGGCGGCCTGCACTTCGGCCAGGGCGGCGCTGTGGTCGCCAAAGCCGTTCATGACGATGTTCGCGCCCTGACGTGCCAGGGCCTTGGCGATGCCCAGTCCGATGCCGCTGGTCGAGCCGGTGACGAGGGCGGTTTTGCCTTGGAGCATGAAAAATCCTCTCTGTGGATGAATTAGGATGCAAGAAACCGCTGCCGCACCGCTTGCCTCTCGGGCACTGTGTTCATGGTGGGCAGCCCCCGGATTCTGACCCATGACCATGACGGAAACCCCCACCCTGCACGAAGTCCTCTGCCCTGGCGCTGCGGCCTGGCCCTCGCCGGCCCGCAGCGACGGTCCCGCGCCCGACGGCTTACACCGCATGGCGTACTGGGAGTGGAATGCCACTGGCCAGCCGGGTCACCCGCATGTGATCGTCTGCGTGCATGGCCTGTCACGGCAGGGGCGTGACTTTGACACCCTGGCCCGGACGCTCAGCCGCCACGCCCGCGTGGTCTGCCCCGACGTGGTCGGGCGTGGCCGCAGCGACTGGCTGGCCGACCCCATGGGCTACCAGGTCCCGCAGTACGGCGCCGACATGCTGGCCCTGCTGGCGCAGCTGCAGCAGCAAGGCCCGATCCAGACCCTGGACTGGGTCGGCACCAGCATGGGCGGGCTGATCGGCATGGGCCTGTGTGGTCAGCCGGGCTTGGCCATTCCCGGTGAGGGCGATGCCGGGCCGGTGGGTCACTTTTGGCCCCTGGCCGTGCCGGTGCGCCGGCTGGTGCTCAACGATGTGGGCCCCGTCATCCAGTGGACGGCGCTGCAGCGCATTGGCGAATACCTGGGCGCGCCCACGCGTTTTGAGACCCTGGAGCAGGCTGCCGCGCTGCTGTGGATGGTGTCCACCAGCTTTGGCCCGCACACCCCCGAACAGTGGCTGGAACTGTCGCGCGGCATGGTCCGTCCCTTGCCGGAGGGGGGCTTGACCCTGCACTACGACCCCGCGATTGCCGTGCCTTTCCGCGCCATGACCGAAGACGCCATGGCCAGCGCTGGCGCCGATCTCTGGCGCCTGTACGACCGCATCACCGCCCAGACCCTGCTGCTGCGTGGCGCCGATTCCGATCTGTTGACCCGCGAAACCGCGGCCGAGATGGGGCGGCGCGGCCCGTGCGCCCAGCTGCGTGAATTTGCCGGTGTGGGCCATGCCCCCACGCTGATCGCCCCTGACCAGGTGGCCGCTGTGGCCGAATTCCTGGGCTGCGCCAAACCCGCCGTGGAGTCCTGAGATGAAGCCCGCAACCCTGCCTTTGGCGGCACGCCCGCCGGACCTGAGCGAACCGGTTCCCGAACTGATCACCGCCACCGCCCACGCCCTGCCCGAGCAGGCCGACGCCCTGGCCCGCGCCCGGGCCTTTGCCGAGCCTCTGCTGGCCGGCGAAACCCTGGAATCGGGCGAGAACACCCTGGCCCACGCCGATGCGGTGGCCGGCATCCTGCGCACCATCGGTGGTTCCGAGGCCATGCAGGCGGCCAGCTACCTGGTGCATGCCTGCGTCCATCTGAACAAGCCCGAGGAGGTGATCGCCAAGGCCTTTGGCGAGAACTTCGCAGCCCTCGCCACCGAAACCACCAAGCTGATCCGCGTGCAGCAGCAGGCCCGGGGCGCGCAGCAGCTGGACGAGCCCGCCGTGCACACCGAGAACGTGCGCAAGATGCTGCTGGCCTTCTCGCGCGACCTGCGCGTGGTCATGCTGCGCCTGGCCTCCTGCCTGCAAACCTTGCGCTACCACGCCGCCAGCAAGCGCCCTATGGCGCCCAGCTTGGCCCGCGAATCGCTGCAGGTGTTCGCGCCCCTGGCCAATCGCCTGGGCATCTGGCAAATCAAATGGGAGATCGAGGACCTGTCCTTCCGCTTCCTGGAACCCGATACCTACCGCGAGGTGGCCCGCTTGCTCGACGAGAAGCGCGCCGAGCGCGAGCTGAACATGGAGCAACTGCGTGCCGAGCTGGAAACCGCGCTGCGCAGCCGGGGCGTGGCCGCCACGGTGCAGGGGCGGCCTAAGCACATCTACAGCATCGTCAAGAAGATGCGGGGTAAATCGCTGCACTTCGATCAGCTGTTTGACCTGCGCGCGCTGCGGGTGGTGGTGCCCTCGGTCCAGGACTGCTACGAGGTGTTGAGCTGGGTGCACGAGCATTTCACGCCGATGATGGAGGAGTTCGACGACTACATCGCCCGGCCCAAGCCCAACGGCTACCAGTCCCTGCACACCATCGTGCGCGACGCGCAGGGCAAGGCCGTCGAGATCCAGATCCGCACCCAGGACATGCACGACCATGCCGAGCACGGCGTAGCGGCGCACTGGGCCTACAAGGAGGCGGGTAGCAAGGGCTACAGCGGCGTGTCGGCCAGCGGCGAATACGACGCCAAGATCGCCGTGCTGCGCCAACTGCTGGCCTGGGAGCGCGACCTGTCCGGCGGCGCGCACAAGGAAGGTCTGTTCGATGACCGTATCTATGTGCTGACCCCTGATGCGGCCGTGATCGAGCTACCCCAGGGCGCCACGCCGGTGGACTTTGCCTACGCCGTGCACACCAACCTGGGCCACCGCTGCCGCGGCGCCAAGGTCGATGGCGCGATGGTGCCGCTCAATACGGCGCTGCAAAACGGCCAGACGGTGGAGGTGGTGGCCGCCAAGGAGGGGCGCCCCTCGCGCGACTGGCTCAATCCGGACCTCGGTTACCTGCAAAGTCCCCGCG
>CAZQXQ010000246.1:0-3101 GCA_964597235.1 uncultured Burkholderiaceae bacterium
TGCCTCGCTGGGCAACATGAACGAGGACAACTGGCACTACCACTTCTACGACACTGTCAAGGGCTCCGACTGGCTCGGCGACCAGGACGCCATCGAGTTCATGTGCCGTGAAGCCCCCAAGGTCGTGTACGAGCTGGAGCACTTCGGCATGCCGTTTGACCGCAACCCCGACGGCACAATCTACCAGCGCCCCTTCGGCGGCCACACCGCCAACTACGGTGAAAAGCCGGTGCAACGCGCTTGCGCCGCTGCTGACCGTACTGGTCACGCCATGCTGCACACGCTCTACCAGCAGAACGTGTCCGCCCGCACCACCTTCTTCGTGGAGTGGATGGCGCTGGACCTGGTGCGTGATGCCGACGGCGACGTCGTCGGCGTGACCGCCCTCGAAATGGAAACTGGCGAGCTCTACACCCTGGAAGCCAAGACCGTGATGCTGGCCACTGGTGGTGCCGGCCGGATCTTCCAGGCATCGACCAACGCCTTCATCAACACTGGCGACGGCCTGGGCATGGCTGCCCGTGCAGGCATCCCGCTGCAGGACATGGAGTTCTGGCAGTTCCACCCCACCGGCGTGGCCGGTGCCGGCGTGCTGCTGACCGAAGGCTGCCGCGGTGAAGGCGCGATCCTGCTGAACAGCAATGGTGAACGCTTCATGGAGCGCTATGCGCCCACGCTGAAGGATCTGGCGCCCCGTGACTTCGTGTCCCGCTGCATGGACCAGGAAATCAAGGAAGGCCGTGGTTGTGGTCCGAACAAAGACTACGTGATGCTCAAGCTGAGCCACCTGGGCGCAGACACCATCCGCAAGCGCCTGCCCTCGGTGGAAGAAATCGGCCACAACTTCGCCAACGTGGACATCACCAAGGAAGATATTCCCGTGGTGCCGACCATCCACTACCAGATGGGTGGCATCCCCACCAACATCAATGGCCAAGTGGTGGTTCCCGATGGCAACGGTGGTCAGAAGGTCGTCAACGGCTTGTATGCCGTGGGTGAATGCTCCTGCGTATCGGTGCACGGCGCCAACCGCCTGGGCACCAACTCCCTGCTGGACCTCCTGGTGTTCGGTCGCGCTGCGGGCAACCACATCGTGGCCAACGTCAATCCCAAGGCTGAGCACAAGCCCCTGCCTGCAGACGCCGGTGACAACACCCTGGCCCGCCTCAACCGCCTGGAAGCCGCCACCAGCGGCGAATACGCGCAAAACGTGGCCAACGACCTGCGTGCGGCAATGCAACAGCACGCTGGTGTGTTCCGCACCCAGGCCAGCATGAACGAAGGCGTTGAGAAGATCAACGCGATGCGCGCCCGCGTCGAATCGATCGGCCTCAAGGACAAGTCCAAGGTGTTCAACACCGCCCGCATCGAAGCGCTGGAAGTCGAGAACCTGATCGAAGCCGCACAGGCCACGATGACCTCCGCTGCCGCCCGCAAGGAATGCCGTGGCGCCCACACCGTGAACGATTACGAACGTGGTGCCGACGATGCCGAGTTCCCGCTGGGCCGCAACGACAAGGAGTGGATGAAACACACCCTGTGGCACAGCGCCGACAACAGCCTGACCTACAAGCCCGTCAACCTCAAGCCGCTGACGGTGGAATCGGTTCCGCCCAAAGTCCGTACCTTCTAAGCGTCGCACCCGGAGCACTGAAACATGGCAAAACGCACATTCAAAATCTACCGCTACGATCCCGAGAAGGATGCCAAGCCCTACATGCAGAGCATCGAGGTCGAGCTCAGCGGCACCGAGCGCATGCTGCTCGACGCGCTGATGAAACTCAAGGAAGTCGATCCCTCGATCTCCTTCCGCCGCTCCTGCCGTGAAGGCGTCTGCGGCTCGGACGCAATGAACATCAACGGCAAGAACGGCCTGGCCTGCCTGACGAACATGAACACGCTCAAGGGCGACATCGTCCTTAAGCCGCTGCCCGGCCTGCCCGTGGTGCGCGACCTGATCGTGGACATGACCCAGTTCTTCAAGCAGTACCACTCGATCAAGCCCTACCTGGTGAACCAGACCCAGGCGCCCGAAAAAGAACGCCTGCAGAGCCCTGAAGAGCGCGAGGAGCTCGACGGCCTCTACGAGTGCATTCTGTGTGCCAGCTGCTCGACCAGCTGCCCCAGCTTCTGGTGGAACCCCGACAAATTCGTCGGTCCCGCTGGCCTGCTGCAGGCTTACCGCTTCATCGCCGACAGCCGCGACCAAGCCACGGCCGAGCGTCTGGACAACCTGGAAGACCCCTACCGTCTCTTCCGCTGCCACACCATCATGAACTGTGTGGACGTTTGCCCCAAGGGCCTGAACCCCACCAAGGCCATCGGCAAGATCAAGGAGCTGATGGTCCGTCGGGCCATCTAAAACTTGCGCCATGTCCACAGGTTCCCCCTTGTTAAACGAACGGGAGTTGAGCAAGCTGCACTGGCGTTGCCGGCGCGGCTTGCTGGAGAACGATCTGTTCATCGAAGCGTTCTTTCAGCGTTTCGAACCCGAACTGACGCAGCTCCATGCCCAGGGCCTGATGGCCCTGATGGACTTGTCGGACAACGACCTGCTGGACCTCCTGCTGGGGCGCCGTGAGCCCCAGGGGGAGTTGGACAGTCCCGAAGTGCGTACGGTCTTGCACATGTTGCGCACCAGTCGTGGCCACGCTGGCCTGACAGCACCCCGCCCCTGAAACCAGGTTGCCAAGGCCTTGCCCGTGGGCAAGGCCTTGGCACATTGGCCTATTCACCTTTAGGAAACTCACCATGAAGCTCGCTGACAACAAAGCCACCCTGTCGTTCAGTAACGGCAGCCCCAGCATTGACCTGCCGGTCTATCACGGCAACATCGGTCCGGACGTGATCGACATCCGCAAGCTGTACGGCCAGACCGGCATGTTCACCTACGACCCCGGCTTCCTGTCCACCGCTTCCTGCCAGTCGGCCATCACCTACATTGATGGCGACAAGGGCGAGCTGCTCTACCGCGGCTACCCCATTGAGCAACTGGCCACCAACTGCGACTTCCTGGAAACCTGCTACCTGCTGCTGAAGGGCGAATTGCCCAACGAACAGCAGAAAGCCGAGTTCACCAGCACCGTGACCAAGCACACGAT
>CAZQXQ010000247.1:0-3085 GCA_964597235.1 uncultured Burkholderiaceae bacterium
AGTGGCCCAGCATCAGCCAGGCATGGGGCCGCAGCACGGCGATGTGGTCGGTGATCGTCTTGGCATTCGCCGGGCCCACGCCGATGTTCACCATGGTGATGCCGCCGCAGTCTGGGCGCACGAGGTGGTAGGCCGGCATTTGCGGCAGGCGCGGCGGTGGGCTGCCGCGCAGGTCTTCGGGCTGCGCGGGCTCGCCGATGTGGCGGGTGACCACGTTGCCGGGCTCGACAAAGGCGGTGTAGTCGCTGCCGGGGCGCGCCATCTCAGCATGGCCCAGGCGGATGAATTCGTCGATGTAGAACTGGTAATTGGTGAACAGTACGAAGTTCTGAAACCACTCGGGCTGGGTGCCGGTGTAGTGGCGCAGGCGGTGCAGGGAGTAATCGATGCGCGGCGCGGTGAACAGCGCCAAGGGCTGGGCCCGGCCAGGGGCCGCTTGCCAGGTGCCGTTGGCAATGCCGTCGTCCATCGCCGCCAGGTCGGGCAGGTCGAACAGGTCGCGCATCTGCATCCGTCGCTCGGGCGGCAGGCTGCCTTCGATGTGCTCGTGCTCGGCAAACGAGAAATGGATGGGAATCGGTTGGCTGCTGGTGCCCACCTCCAGCGCCCCGCCGTGGCTCTGGCGCAGCAGGCGGAACTGCTCCCGCAAGTAGCTGGCGAACAGGTCGGGCCGGGTCAGCGTGGTTTCGTAACGTCCGGGGCCTTCGACAAAACCGTAGGCCAGCGGGCTTTCGGTGTGCGCGACCGTACTGGTCTCGATCCGCACATAGGGGTAGAAAGCCCGCACGGGCCCTTCAAGGGCTTCGCCCGCCACGAAGCGCCGCATGGCTTCGCGCAGGTGGTCAATCTGCTGTTGGTAGATGCGCTGGACCTGGGCCAGCGCGGCGTCGGGGTCGGTGTGGCGGCTGGGCGCCAGGAAGGGCGGGGTCAGGGTCATGGACCAATTTTGACGGGCTTTGATGACGGGCCGCAGCGGTCGCAGGGACCGTAGAGCTCGGAGTCTTCGCACGCAGCCCGTTCTGGCGGCATGATGGTGCCGTGAGGCCGCTCACCTAAAGCGGCCGGGGAGTGGAGCATGGGCGATGTCAGCGATTTTTCGCAAGCGGTGGCGATCCTGGCGAGTGCGCTGGGCTGTGGCCTGTTGATGGGCATTGAGCGCGAGCGCCGCAAGGGCGGCGGGCCCCACCGTGCGCCGGCGGGGGTGCGCAGCTTTGCGCTGACCTCGCTGGCGGGGGCGAGCATGGCCATCCTGGGCTCGGTGCCCCTGGTGGCTGTGGGCGCAGCCTTTGTGGGGGCGCTGGGGCTGATGAGCGTGCTGCGCGACCCCACGGGCGACCCGGGCACCACCTCCGAGATCGCCTTGCTGCTGGCCTATGTGATTGGCGTGATGTGCGCCCACAACCAGATGCTGGCGGCGGCCTTGGCCGTCACGGCCACGGTGTTGCTGGCCGCGCGCGATGCCTTGCACGGGTTTTCGCGGAACTGGCTGCAGCCGGGCGAGGTGCGCGATGGCCTGATCCTGGCTGCGCTGGCGCTGCTGGTCGTGCCGCTGGTGCCCAACCGTCCGCTCTGGGGCGAGGTGCTCAACCCCCAGGTGGTGGTCCGCTTGCTGCTGGTGCTGCTCTTGATCCAGTCGCTGGCCCATGTGGGGCGGCGGCTCTTGCAGGCGCGTCAGGCCATGGGCCTGTCGGCACTGGCATCGGGCTTTGTCTCCAGCACCGCCACCATCGCCACCTTGGGCATGGAGCTGCGTGAGGGGCGGGGCGCCTTACGGGCCCAGGCGGGCGGCGCGCTGCTGTCCTGCGTTGCCACGATGGCGCAATTGCTGGTGGTGGCCGCTGCGGTGCAACCCGCCTGGCTGAGCTTGCTGTGGGTGCCGGCGCTGGTCAGCGCCTTGGTGGCGGCCCTGTGGGGCGGGCTGCTGATGTGGACTTCCACCGATGGCGAGGCGGGCGATTCTGGCGACGAATCGGTCCGCAAGGCCTTTGCCACCCGTGGGACCATGTTCAGCCTCAAGGGCGCGGCCATCGTGGCCGTGTTGCTCACTGCGGTGCAGGTGGGTGTGCATGCGCTCAACGTCTGGCTGGGCAACATGGGAATGATGGTCGGCGCCATGTTGGCGGCCCTGGCCGATCTGCATGCCGTGGTGGCCGCCGTCCTGATGCCTGGAGGGCCAGATGCCGTCATGGCACCCACGATGGCCCACACCCTGATCGTTGCTGTGATGGTTCATGCGTGCAGCAAGACCACCGTGGCTGCCGTGAGCGGCGGGCTGCGCTATGCGCTGTGGGTGGGGCCAGGCGTGTTCGTGCATTCGCTGGCGTTCGCGGTGGGGCTGTGGCTGCTGGTCTGAGGACCTTCGGGGGTGCCCCGGATAATCGCCCCATGCCTTTGAACGACACCCCCCCGGCCGCCGGCTTTGCCGCGCTGGCCCTGAGCCCCGCCCAGCTGTCCAATCTGGAGCAACTGGGCTACACCCAGATGACCCCCATTCAGGCTGCCAGCCTGCCCTTGGCGCTGGAGGGAAAAGACCTCATCGCCCAGGCCCGCACCGGCAGCGGCAAGACGGCCGCCTTTGGCCTGGCGTTGCTGGCCCGGCTGGAGCCCCGCCGTTTTGACGTGCAGGCCCTGGTGCTGTGCCCCACCCGCGAGCTGGCCGACCAGGTCACGGCCGAACTGCGCCGCCTAGCGCGGGCGCTGGACAACGTCAAGATCGTCACCCTGTGCGGCGGCGTGGCCCTGCGCGGCCAGGCGCTGAGCCTGCAACATGGCGCGCACATCGTCGTGGGTACCCCGGGGCGCGTGATGGACCATCTCGACCGGGGCAACCTCAGCCTGAACGCTCTGCAGACCCTGGTGCTCGACGAAGCCGACCGCATGCTGGACATGGGCTTTTTTGACGACATCGCCAAGGTGGCCCGCCAATGTCCGGCCGCCCGGCAGACCCTGCTGTTTTCCGCCACCTACCCCGAGGGCATCGCCCAGCTGGCGCGCCAGTTCATGCGGCAGCCCCAGCAGGTCACAGTGCAATCCCAGCACGCCGAGGCCAAGATCGAGCAGCGCTGGTACGAGGTCACCGAGGGCG
>CAZQXQ010000248.1:0-3041 GCA_964597235.1 uncultured Burkholderiaceae bacterium
CCGACAAGGTGGACCAGCTGATCGTCGGTGGCGGTATTGCCAACACCTTCATGCTGGCCGCTGGCCTGCCGATTGGCAAGAGCCTGGCCGAACCCGACCTGGTGGACCAGGCCAAGGCCGTGATGGCCGCGATGAAGGCCCGGGGCGCCGAAGTGCCGATTCCCACCGACGTGGTCACCGCCAAGACCTTTGCCGCCGATGCCCCCGCCACCATCAAGGCGGCTCAGGACGTGGCCGAGGACGACCTGATCCTGGACATTGGCCCCGAAACCGCCGCGCGCCTGGCGCAGCAGCTCAAGGCCGCCGGTACCATCGTGTGGAATGGCCCGGTGGGCGTGTTCGAGTTCGCCGCTTTCGAGCAGGGCACCCGCACCATCGCCCAGGCGATTGCCGAATCCCCCGCGTTCAGCATTGCTGGCGGTGGCGACACCCTGGCCGCGATCGCCAAGTACGGCATCGAGTCTCAGGTTGGCTATATCTCCACTGGCGGCGGTGCCTTTCTGGAGGTGTTGGAAGGCAAGACCCTGCCAGCGTTCGAGATCCTGCAGCAGCGCGCGGCCGCCTGACGGGCCAAGCCTGGGGCGTTGCGGACAAGGCTTGACCGGCCGGTGGTCAAAAACAACGGTCGGGTATCTCTGGCAGGGTTCAAGTGCTGTTTTGCTTGTCAGGGCTGTGTCGAACGCCCAGAATGTTTCGCAATGGCGTCCTGCCTGACCGGTGGGCGTGAGCGCACATCGTTTGAGGAGGAAAACATGTTGGTTTCTAAGACAATCCGTTGGGCCTTGCTGGCGGGGGCGGTTGCGGCCCTGGCCGGCTGTGCCAACCGTGCGCCCATTCCCCTGGCCGAAAATTTCGAGCTCACCACCCAACCCAAGGTGCGTTCGGCGGGCCACTGGGAACTGGTGTCGGATGATGTGGTCGCCCAGACGTTGGGTGCCTTGGACAGGGCCGGAATCCCCCCAGGTACGCAGATGCATGTGGTGCTCCCTGGCAATCCCACGCCTTTCGAGCAGGGCTTTCGCGATTTCCTGATCACCAAGCTGGTGCAAAGCGGTGCCCATGTCCAGCAAAACCCGGGTGCACCGCTGGAAGTCAGCTATCACGCACAGGTTGTGCGCCACAACAGCGATCGTCCGCATTTCATTCCTGGCCGATTCACCATGCTGGCTGCGGGGCTGATGGCCGCCTATGGCCTGCGCCATGAACATGTGGATACCCAAGTCGCTGCAGCCCTGGGTCTGAGCATGGCGGGCGACTATGCGGCCAGTGTGTATTCGGGTGGCCCGACGAACACCGAAATGATCCTGACCACCACGGTCACCCGTGGCGGCCAGTATGTGGCCCGCAAGACCGATGTTTATTACCTTGAGAATGCGGACACGCCGTTGTTTCTCCGTCCTTCCTACCGCAATGTTCACATGAAGGTGGTGACCCAATGAAAGCGGCTGCCCTTTTGATCTCTCTGGCGTCTGCGGTCTTGTTGGCAGGTTGTGCCAATAACGCCGCGCCGGTGCGCACCGAGCCGACTTATCAGCAAGCCGCTGCCAGTCAATTCCTGGTTCACAACCGTGAAGCCATCAGCAAACTGGTCGCAGACTTTGATCTCCAGGCGCTGGGTGACAGTCCGGTTTTGGTTGCCACCGTGGTGAATGTGAACGACCTGAGCCGCTCCGCTCCCTTAGGTCGGACCCTTTCGGAGCAATATGCATCGCTCATGGCGGCCCAGGGCTTCAATGTCAAGGAAGTGAAGCTGCGTGGCGATTTGTTCGTCAAGGAGGGCGCGGGTGAGTTGCTGTTGTCGCGCGAAGTCAAGGACATCGCGCGCCACCACAATGCCTCGCTGGTGCTGGTGGGCACCTACTCCGCTGCGGCCAACTACACCTATGTCAGCCTCAAGCTGGTGCGCACCGAAGACAGCCGCATCGTACGAGGCCATGACTACGCTTTGCCCAACGACCGCGATGTGCAGCGTCTGCTCGTCGTTCCTCGCTGAGATCGCTGCGCCCTACTTCACCGTACTTTCTCTTGTTCAGAAGGCCGTCCGTATAACGGCCTTTTGTTTTTGACCTTCGGTCTGGCGTTTGTCTGCCTCTGCGCCCCGTCCTAAAATTGATCTATGAACTTTATCGACATGCTGCGCAACGCCACGGTGCGCAACGATTCTTATCTGTGCGTTGGCCTGGACCCGGAACCCTCTCGTTTCCCAGGCGAGTGGCGCGGTCGGCCAGAAAAGATTTACGACTTTTGTGCCGCCATCGTGGATGCGACCGCGGATTTGGTCTGCGCTTTCAAGCCGCAAATTGCCTACTTTGCCGCACACCGAGCTGAAGACCAATTGGAGCGCTTGATGCAGCACATTCGCAGCCACGCGCCGGAAATTCCCGTCATCTTGGATGCCAAGCGGGGCGATATTGGTTCTACGGCGGAGCAATACGCCAAGGAAGCTTTTGAGCGCTATGGGGCCGATGCCGTCACCCTTTCGCCCTTCATGGGTTTTGACTCGGTAGAGCCCTACTTGGCCTACCCCGGCAAGGGCGCGTTTCTGCTCTGCCGCACCTCAAACCCCGGAGGCGATGACTTTCAGAACCAGCGCCTGGCCAGCGTCGAAGGACAGCCTCTTTTATATGAGCACATTGCCCGCTTGGTGCAAGGGCCATGGAACCGCAACGGTCAACTCGGCCTGGTGGTGGGTGCAACCTACCCGCAGGAGATTGAAAAGGTGCGAGCGCTTGCACCCAATGTGCCTCTGTTGATCCCAGGTGTTGGCGCCCAAGGGGGAGATGCGGTGGCGACCGTGAAGGCAGGCCTACGCGCAGACGGTTTGATCGTCGTGAATTCTTCGCGAGCCATTCTGTATGCATCAAATAATACGGACTTTGCCCAAGCAGCCAGAGCTGAGGCTGAACGCACCCGTGCAGTCTTGCAAGCAGCAGTTCATGCGTGAGGCTTTGATCTTGTAAAGAAATTCCCCCAAATTTCCCCTGCGGCTTGAAAACGCTGTTATAGTAGAGGGCTTCGCTACACGGCGACTGGTTGTTCTT
>CAZQXQ010000249.1:0-3039 GCA_964597235.1 uncultured Burkholderiaceae bacterium
GCCTGTCGCTCCGGGGGGAGGTTCAAAAAACCGCGCATTTTACCGACGCCCCCACCCGGGCCTGTCGCGTGCTGGTCCCGCATGACTCCTGTCTGGATTGCGCGCAGCCATGCACTACAGTGCGGACCCCATGGAAGGACTGCACCTGACCGCCGACTTGCGTGATTGCCGCTGCGCCCCCCAGTGGCTGTGCGACGCCCAGGCCCTGGGCCAGGCCGCCTTGTCTGCCGTCCTCGATGCCGGCCTGCAGCCCGTGGGCCAGCTGTTCCATCCCTTTCCTGCCACAGAACGCGGGCCCGGCGGCGTCACCGCTACCGTGCTGCTGGCCGAATCCCACCTGTGCATCCACACCTGGCCCGAATGCGCCGGTGTGACGCTGGACGTGTACGTCTGCAACTTCGGCGCCGACCATTCGGCCAAGGCGCGGCAGCTGTTGGACAGCCTGCTGGCGCTGTTTCAACCGGGTGTGGTGCAGCGGCAGGCGTTGCGGCGGGGGTGGGAAGCTAGCTTGGACCAGGGACTTGAGGCCCAGGGTTGCGCAATCGCTCCACCGTCAACCGGCACCGGCGTTCGATCAGGGCCGTGATCTCCGCCAGCACGGGGTGGCCGTGGCCTGCGGCGGTGAATTCAATGTGCAGGGCTTGCGCCTGGTCGGGCAACTGCTGGGCAAGGTCCAGGATTCGCTTTTTGACCTGGGCCGGCGACAGTTGCGCGCCTTGCGCGAACTGCTCCCAATGCCGGGCCTGCAATTCGCTGAACTTGTACCGGCTGCCGATTTTCATCGCCATCTTTTCGGTCAGGTGTGGGTACACCGCCGTGGACAAGGCGTCGTACAGCGGTGCCAAAACGGTCCCCCCTGGCGTGTAGAGCAGCGAGAAATTCTTGCCATGCGCGTCGTGGTTGCCGATCAAGGCGTTGAAGACCACACCGTCCAGCAGGCGCAAGACCTGCGGTGCGCTGGGGCGCGTGGCCTGGCGCAGCAGCGCGAAGCATTGGGCCAGATCCGGCCCACCCTCGTTCTGGTATTTGTGCTCCGGGACCACGCCCAGCGCCTGGCAGAAATCCTCCTGGTGCAGGCGCTGCAGCGTGCCATCGGCCAGGCGCTGGCGGTCATAGCGCTCGACCAGCAGGTAGCTCGTGCCGGCCACCTGCCGAATCGCTGCTTTCGCGGTCGGCAGCTTCAGGCGCGCGGCCAAGGCCAGGCAGAAGCCCTCGTTGAAGACACTGCCCTCTACCGCCGCAATGGCGGGCTTGAGGATGTGCGAGCTGGGCGTGTTGCGCAGTGGCAGGCCGATGCGCCCCTCGCTGCATACGACGGGCAATTTGTCCTGCGCGCCGGCCAGCGACAGGCGCAGGCCCTCGTCTCCGGCCAGCATGGGGCGACGAGGCAATTCCGCCAGCACGGTCAACAGTGCCTGATCGTCCAGCCAGCGGATGGATGGTGGGGTGGGTGCGGTATCCGACTGTTCGCCGGGCGCCAACAGGGTGACGGCACCCGCGCATTCGCCGCCAATGCCATGCAGCAGCCCAAAGTCGTTTTGGCGCGACACGTGCAGTGCCAGCGCAACGCCTTTGCGCGGCTCCCCTTCGGGCAAGAGGCCCGCAAAAAACGGCCGCGTGGCTTTGTCGTCAAACGCTTCGCCCTGCAGGGGCAGGGCGTGGGACAGTGGCCGGGCCGCCTCTGACGCGAGCCAGGTCGGCGCATAGCGGAAGTTCAATCGGCCATCGACCAGGGCCAATTCACCGACCAAATGCCCCAGCAGCCAGACGTTTAGCACCCGGATCATGCGGTGGCCTCCATAGATCCAGCATCCTCCAGCCCCGCGACGGCCAGCGTTCCGCCCAGCGCTTGCAGCACGCGCAGCACATGCGCCAGCCGCACGGTGGGTTTGCCGGCTTCCAGCTCCACGATGAAGCGCACCCCCACCCCGGCGGCCAAAGCCAGCTGGGGTTGGGTCAGGCCCAGGGCCTTGCGTGCCTTGCGCACGGTGTGGCCCAGTTGCTCGGGGGTGTCGATCAGGGTTGGCATGGTGAATTTCCTGTTCGGGAAATTATGCGCGGATGTTGGGCTTTAGTCTTGCAAAAGTCCTGATCGGGAAATTTCTGCGCCCGTGTACAGTGCCCATCCCTTCCAGAATGCCCTTCGCAGCGCCCATGAACCCCCCTCCCTCCCAAGCCCCCGCCATGCTCCTGGCCGCCGGCCGTGGCGAGCGCATGCGCCCCTTGACCGACCACACTCCCAAGCCCCTGCTCACCGTGCAGGGCCAGCCGCTGTTGCACTGGCATCTGCAGGCGCTGGCTCAGGCGGGCGTCACCAAAGCGGTGGTCAACACCGCCTGGCTGGGCGAGCAGATTCCGGCGCACTTTGGGCATGAAATCGCCTTCCAGGCCAATAAAGATCAGCGGTACGTGCTATCGATTTCATACTCGCATGAGGGAGGGGACTTTGGCCAGGCGCTGGAAACCGCCGGCGGCATTGCCCGCGCCTTGCCGCAATTGGGCGGCATCTTCTGGCTGGCGGCGGGCGATGTGTATGCGCCGGATTTCCGCTTTGACGTCGCCGCTGTCCAGACCTTTGCTGCGAGCGACGATCTGGCCCACCTGTGGCTGGTACCCAACCCCGAACACCATCCGCGCGGCGACTTTGGCCTCTCGCCCGAGGGCCGGGCGCTGAACCTGCCCGCCGAGCACCCCGGCCCGCGCTACACCTACAGCACCATCGCGCTCTTGCGCGCGGCGCTGTTTAGCCTGCCCTGGTGCGACATCCCCCCCGGCAACCCCCAGGGCCAGGCTGCCCCGCTGGGCCCGCTGTTGCGCCGCGCCATGCAGGATGGCCGCGTCGGCGCCAGCCTCTACACCGGCCGCTGGACGGATGTGGGCACGCCCGAGCGGCTGGCGGGGTTGAATGCGTGACTGTGCGTGATTCAGCGGGCAACCCACCCCGCTAAACTGACCACCCCCACCGCAACGAGGTTCCCATGTCCGCCCTGAGCGCATCCACCCATTCGATCAGCGTTGAAGACTACCTGGCCGGCGAGC
>CAZQXQ010000250.1:0-3035 GCA_964597235.1 uncultured Burkholderiaceae bacterium
CAAAGGCGCGAATCATAGGGCGATCACGCCTTTTTGGGGAAAACCCCTTTGCTTTGTCTGATGTGGGTCAAATTGGCCTTTAGGCCAATATATATCATCGGTAATAGCTATCAAAAGAGGAGCGATTTGGCCCGTTGTATCCGGGTTCAGCGGTAGCTGCGAGCGTCCTCGATGACCTTGCCATCGTTGGGCAGGCTGCCGGGGGGAACCAGCACCACCGTGCCACGCAGCTTGGTCACGTCGCGGATGGCCTCTTCGATCTGGTGGACCAGGCCTTCGGCGGTTTCACGGGTTTCGACCTGCAGCGTCATCTGGTCGTTGGCCATTTCGCCGCTGACCACCAGACGGGCGCGCAGGATTTGCGGAAAGCGCGCGGCAATCTGCGCCACCTGGCTGGGGTGCACGAACATGCCGCGCACCTTGGTGGTCTGGTCGGCGCGACCCATCCAGCCCTTGATGCGGGTGTTGGTGCGGCCGGTGGGGCAGGGGCCGGGCAGCACAGCCGACAGGTCGCCGGTGCCAAAGCGGATCAGCGGGTAGTCGGGGTTGAGCGTGGTGACGACCAGCTCGCCCACCTCGCCCTCGGGCACGGGGTCGCCGGTGCCGGGGCGCACGATCTCGACGATCACGCCCTCGTCCAGCACCAGGCCCTCGCGGGCGGCGGTTTCATAGGCGATCAGGCCCAGGTCGGCCGTGGCATAGCACTGGTAGCCGGCCACGCCGCGCTCGGCAAACCAGTCGCGCAGGCTGGGCGGAAACGCTTCGCCCGAGACCAGGGCCTTGCCGACGCTGGGCAGCGGCACGCCCAGTTCGGCGGCCTTTTCCAGAATGATTTTCAAAAAGCTGGGCGTGCCGATGTAGCCGGCGGGCTGCAGCTCGGCCATGGCCTGGACTTGCTGCTCGGTCTGGCCCGTACCGCCCGGAAACACGGTACAGCCCAGCGCATGGGCGCCGGTTTCCATCATCGAACCGGCGGGCACGAAGTGGTAGCTGAAGCTGTTGTGGATCAGCTCGCCGGTGCGAAAGCCAGCGGCGAACATGGCGCGGGCCATGCGCCAGTAATCGCGGCGGATGCCTTCGGGTTCGTAAATCGTGCCGGGGCTGGCAAACACCCGGGGCATGGCCGGGCCAAAGCCCTGGGCGCTGAAGCCGCCAAACACGTTCTGGGCGCGCTGGGCTTTCTGGCGCTCCAGCAACTCGGACTTGCGCGTCACCGGCAACTGGGCCAGCGCCTGTCGGCTGGTGATCTGAGCGGCATCGACGCCTGCCAGGATCTCGGCAAAGGCGGGCGATGCGGCCTGGGCATGGGCAATCTGCGTCGGCAAGGCTGCCAGCAGGTCCGCTTCCCGTTCAGCGGGGGCGCGGGTTTCAAGGGCGTCGTAGAAATGGGTCATGGCGCTGCCTGTAAAGGTCATGGGGTTGCCGTGGTGCGGAGGATCAAGCCAGCCAACGCTTGCGGCGCTTGTAGCTCTTGACGTCCTTGAAGCTCTTGCGCTCGCCACCGCCAACGCCCAGGTAGAACTCCTTGACGTCCTCGTTGCTGGCCAGGTCGCTGGCGGCGCCGTCCATCACGATGCGGCCCGATTCCATGATGTAGCCGTAGTCCGCGTAGCGCAGCGCCATGTTGGTGTTCTGCTCGGCCAGCAGGAAGGTGACCTTCTCCTTGGTGTTCAGGTCCTTGACGATGTTGAACACCTCTTCCACGATCTGCGGCGCCAGGCCCATGGAGGGCTCGTCCAGCAACACCACGCTGGGGTTGGTCATGATGGCGCGGCCAATGGCGCACATCTGCTGCTCGCCGCCCGATGTGTAGGCCGCTTGCGAGGTGCGGCGGGTTTTCAGGCGGGGGAAGTAGGTGTACACCTTGTCCAGGTTGGCGGCGATCTCGCCCTTGCTGGAGCGGGTGTAGGCGCCCGTCAGCAGGTTTTCTTCAATCGTCAAGTGGGCAAAGCAGTGCCGGCCTTCCATCACCTGCACCACGCCGCGCTTGACCAGCTCGGCGGGGCTCAGGTTCTCGATGCGCTCGCCGCGCAGCTCGATGGTGCCCTTGGTGACCTCACCGCGCTCGCCGGCCAGCAGGTTGGAGATGGCGCGCAGCGTGGTGGTCTTGCCGGCGCCATTGCCACCCAGGATGGCCACGATGCTGCCCTCCTGCACCTGCAGGGACACGCCCTTGAGCACCAGGATCACGTGGTTGTAGATGACTTCGATGCCATTGACATTGATAACGGTGTTTTTCGGGTCCATAGGGTTCTCTCGTCGTGCCAATCAGGAGGGCTGTGTGCCAACCCTCTTGATTGGCGGCTGGATGTGCCAACCGCCGGCACCGACGCATCCCCCGGCGGGATGGCGTCCGTGCCTCAAAGCCTTCAAGGGCCTGGGAATCTGGGAATCAGGGAGTCAAGGAATCAGGAGCTGCAGTCCTTGGCGTCGCGGCGGCTCATCTTCTTGTCTGCCAGGTATTTCTCAGAGCCAGCCTTGATCATGGGCTTGAGGATCTGCTCATCGGCCTGGTACCAATCGGAGCTGAAGTTCCACTTCTTGCCATCCCAGGTGTGGACCCGGGCCGTGGTCGAGCCCATGTGGTCCGCGCAGCTGGTGGAGACGGGGCGCATGATGTCGCTAAAGCCCAGGGAGGCGAGCTTTTTCTCATCCAGGTTCAGGTTTTCCATGCCCCAGCGCACTTGCTCGCCGGTCATGACCTTGCCCTTGCCAAAGCGTTCCTGCGCACGGCGCACCGATTCCACGGCCAGCATCTGGATGATCACGCCACGGGTGTAGAGCACCGAACCCACTTCGTCCTTGGCGCCGGTGCCTTGGCCCTTCTCGTGCACATGCTTGAGGATGTCCTGGATCACCTTGTGGTTGGTGCCGTAGCCGTTCAGGGCCAGCGCGTTGTAGCCCTTGGCGCCTTCGCCCACATCGCGGACATCGGGCTCGGCACCAGCCCACCACACGCCGTACATCTTGTCGCGCGGGTAGCCGGTGGCCTGGGCTTCCTTGAGGGCGGTGGAGTTCATCACGCCCCAGCCCCA
>CAZQXQ010000251.1:0-3023 GCA_964597235.1 uncultured Burkholderiaceae bacterium
CGCAGTTCGGTCTCTTGATGGTGCTGACCATGATGCCGCTGCAGATGCTGTCGGGCGGCGTGACCCCGCGTGAGAGCATGCCGGATTGGGTGCGCTGGGGCATGTCCTTGTCGCCCACCACGCATTTCACCGAGATGAGCCAGGCCATCCTCTACCGCGGCGCCGGGCTGGATGTGGTCTGGGGCTCCTACGCGGCCCTGCTGGCGATTGGCGTGGCGCTGTTTGGTTTTGCGCTGGCGCGGTTTCGGCGGGCGATTGCGCTGATGGCCTGAGCCTCCGCCGGTCCTGTTTTTGAATTGGTCTTTTTTCCTGTGTGTCCTGCCATGGCTGCTTTGACTCCTGTGACCCCTGTGAATGTTCCCTTTGTCCGCCCGGCCCTGGCCGCCGGGCTGCTCGCCGCGCTGGGCCTGCCAGTCCAGGCGACTTCGCCAGTGCCCGGCTCCGGCAATCCCGATGCAGCCTGGCGCACCTGTACTGCCATCGCAGAGGCCGACGCCCGGTTGGCCTGCTTTGACCGCTGGGCCGGGGCCCAGGCCTGGAAAGCGCCAGCCGCTTCGGCCCAGGCGTTGGACTTGCCGCAGCGCACCGAGGCGGAGTCTTCCGTCCCAGCGCCCACTTGGACCACTGCAAGCGCCTCTGGGTCCGCAGCCCCGACGGAGTCCGACGAGGTCGCCAACGACGGCTGTCGCAATCCCGCGTATTCCGAGCTCGACCGTTTCTGGGAGCTGGAGGCGGGCAGTGGCTGCGGCACCTTCCGCTTTCGGGGCTATCGGCCGCTGTCGGTGTCGGTGGTCACGGCCGATGAGGTCAACCGCCAGCCCAGCTCCCCGGCTGAAGGCCACCAGGCCAGCAGTGCGGTGCCCTACCGCACGACCGAGATGCGCGTGCAGTTGTCGGTGCGCACCAAACTGGCGCAGGGCCTGCTGACGCCCCATGGCACGCCGCTGCGGGATTCGCTGTGGTTTGGCTACACCCAGCAGTCGTACTGGCAGCTGTTCAGCGGCGAGATTTCGCGCCCCTTCCGCACCACCGACCACGAGCCCGAGCTGATTTATGTCTATCCCACTGCGCTGAATCTGCCCGCCGGTGGGCGGTTGCGCTTTGCCGGGCTGGGGCTGGTTCACCACTCCAACGGCCAGAGCTTGCCGCTGTCGCGCAGCTGGAACCGCCATTACCTGATGGCCGGTGCCGAGTGGGGCCCGCAATGGCAAGTCCAGGCCCGCGTCTGGAAGCGCATCGCCGAATCCCGTGCGCAGGACGACAACCCCGACATCAGCGACCTGCTGGGCCGGGGCGAGCTGCGCGTGCTCTGGAACCCCAACCCCCAGCACACCCTGGGCGTGACCGTGCGCCACGCGCTGCGCCAATCCGCCAAGGGCTCCACCCGGCTGGAGTGGCTGCGCACCTTGGGCGAGGGCGCGCCCGGCGGCAAGAGCAACCTGCGCCTGCATGCCCAGCTGTTCCACGGCTATGGAGACAGCCTGGTGGACTACAACCGCCGCCGCACCGTGTTCAGCCTGGGCCTGAGCCTGCTGGATTTCTGAGGCTTGCCTGGGTTTGAAGGCTTTTTGGCCTCTAGGCCAATGAATACCAGCGGTATGCGCTCTCATTTTTGATGAAACGGCGACTGGTCCGATCCCCCTCGGCCGCCTTGACGCGCCCCGAGGGGCTGCCTATGCTGGACTGACTATGTCCTTGATGCCTTCCTCCTCCCCTGCGGACGCTGCGGCGTCTCCGTCTGCCTCACCTCTGCCATCTGCAAATTTGTCCCCCACGTTGGTGCCCCGCGCGCCCGTTCTGCTGGCTGCCGAATGGCGTGGCTTGCCGGAAGTGCCCTGGAATGCCGCCACCGTCCAGGCCGTGAGCACTGGGCTCACCTTGGTCGCCACGCTGGTGCAGCGCCACCAGGGCCGCATCGTGCAGGTCACGGGCCGCACCGTGTTGGTTGCCTTCGGCCTGGAGGCCGACGAGGCCCAGGCCGAGCAGGTCGAGCACGCCGTGGTCTGTGCTGTCGCCCTGCAAATGGCCTTGCGCGAGTGGCAGCTCCAGCATCCCACGGCCGAAGGGGCAGGGCTGTACCTTGGGCTGGGACTGTGTGCTGGACCGGTGATGGCGGGTTGCTTGCCGGGGGGCGAGACCTCGGGAGTCGTCGCGCTGCTCGGCGCCTCAGTGCGCCGGGTCAAACGGCTGGCCACCTTTAGCCTGCGCGGCCAGGTGCTGATCGAGGAGGCCCTGTACCAGCGCTGCTGGGGCCTGGTTTCGGCCACCGCCCCGGTTGACGTGATTTTTGCGCCCGGCGAAGCCTCCCATACCCTGCGCGAACTGGTGGCGATTCCATCTCGCAAGCTGAAAGTACCCCGCCGGGAGTTCCGCCGCAGCCACCGCGTGACGGTCCACCTGCCTTGCACCTGCCAGCAGGTGCTGCATGGCGCCGTGCTCCCCGCCCGCTTTGAGGCCACGGTGCGCAATCTGAGCTACCACGGCGTGCATCTGGATTTGCCCTCGGACTGGGTCAGCCCCGGCACCCCCCTGGCGCTGCATGGGGAGCTGCGCCTGAATTTCACGCTCCCCTACGAAATCGAGCCGGCCACCGACATCGCTGCCCGCGTCGTCTTTGTGCAAGACGACGGCAGCGTGGGCCTGGAATTCATCGACCCGCCCCCGGTGTTCTCGGCCCAGGTCCAGCGCTGTGTGCTGCAGCACCTGGCGCTTCGGTAAGCAGGCTTACTTCACTGCCCCACACGCTTCGTCCAGCCCGGCAGCGCCAGCCAGCTTTTGCAGGCGGCTGCGGTTTTCCAGGCAGGCCTGCTGCACGGCCCTGGCGCGGTCGGCCTGCAGCTGGGCGATGCGCTGGCGGATTTTGGGCAGGGCGGCCAGGGCGGCTTTTTCGCCTTCCAGGATGGCGTTGGTGCGCTGGCCAAAGTCGGCCGGGCCCACGTCCAGCACCTTGGGGTGGATCACCACGTCGGCGCGCGCCAGTTCGGCCTGGCTGAGCTTCTGGCCCATGATGTCGATGGCCTGGC
>CAZQXQ010000252.1:0-3009 GCA_964597235.1 uncultured Burkholderiaceae bacterium
CATGCCGGGTGGTGTGGCAGGGGTGCCTCCGATAATGGAGGCCCCCTATGCCGATCGGGTGCCCTCTTTTGAATCCGATAATTCTTTCCATGAACCAACTCGACGCCCTCAAACAGTGCACCACCGTCGTTGCTGACACCGGTGACTTCCACCAGATTGCCCAGTTCCAGCCCCAGGATGCCACCACCAATCCTTCGCTGATCCTCAAGGCCGTGCAAAAGCCTGAGTACGCGCCGCTCTTGCACGCTACCGTCGCCCAGTGGCGCGATCGCCCCTTGGACGAGGTCATGGACCGCCTGCTGGTGCGCTTTGGCTGTGAAATCCTGGCGCTGATTCCCGGTCGGGTGTCCACCGAAGTCGATGCCCGATTGAGTTTTGACACCACTGCCACCGTGGCCCGCGCCGAGCGCCTGGTGGAGCTCTACCAAGCCCAGGGCGTGCCGGTGGACCGCGTGTTGATCAAGATCGCCGCCACCTGGGAGGGCATCCGCGCCGCCGAGCAGCTGGAGCGCAAGGGCATCCATACCAACCTGACCCTGCTGTTCTCCTTCTGCCAAGCCGTCGCCTGTGGCCAGGCCAAGGTCAAGCTGATCTCGCCGTTCGTGGGCCGCATTTACGACTGGTACAAGAAACAGGCGGGCGCCGCCTGGGACGAAGCCGCCATGGCCGGCGCCAACGACCCGGGCGTGAAGTCGGTCCGCGCCATCTACGAACACTACAAGCGCTTTGGCATTGCCACCGAGGTCATGGGCGCGAGCTTCCGCAACACCGGCCAGATCACCGCCTTGGCCGGTTGCGACCTGCTGACCATCGCCCCCGAATTGCTGGCCCAGCTGGCGGCCAACGAGGCGCCGCTGGCCCGCTCCCTGGACCCCGAAGCCGCCAAGGCCCTGGATCTGCCCGCGGTGCAGTACGACGAAGCGGGCTTTCGCTTTGCGCTGAATGCTGACGCCATGGCTACGGAAAAGCTGGCCGAGGGCATTCGCGCCTTTGTGGCGGACACCCTCAAGCTCGAACAGCTGATGCTGGCTGCCTGATGGCGGTGCCCGGTCTGAACGCCGATCCGTTGCTCGGCCTGCGCTTGCGTTGCGACCAAACCCCGGTCTGGTCGGCGCTGCAGGCGCAGTTCGAGCGCCAGGGGCGCGCTTTTGATGTGCGCGAAGCCTTTGCGGCCGACCCCGGCCGTTATGCAGCGTTCAGTCAGGAGGCGCCTCATGTCTTTGCCGACCTGTCGCGCAACCGCATCGACGCGTCCACCGAGGCCCTGCTGTTCGATCTGGCCCGCGCCTGCGGCCTGGAAGCCCAGCGGGAGGCCATGTGGTCTGGTGTGCCCATCAACACCACCGAGCAGCGGGCCGTGCTGCACTATTTATTGCGAAATCCGCCTTCAGGCCAATCAAATCAATCGGTAGTAGCTACTGATTTGATAGCAAATTGCCAGGCGGAGGTGCACACCACGCTGGAGGCCATGCTCGCCTACGCCGCCCAGGTGCGGGCCGATGCGCACATCACCGACATCGTCAGCATCGGCATTGGAGGCTCGGGCCTGGGGCCGGCGATGGTGGTCACGGCGCTGGAAGACCGCTGGGCCGAGGGCCAGCGCGTGCACTTTGTCTCCAACGTGGATGGCATGGAGTTGGGCCGTCTGCTCCGTCGCCTGCGGCCGGAAAGCACGCTGTTCCTGATTGCCTCCAAGACCTTCACCACCGCCGAGACCATGACCAACGCCCATGCGGCGCGCGATTGGTTCCTGGCCAACGGCGGCAGCGCTGACGCCCAGGCGCCGCTGTCACTGGCCCGGCATTTCGTCGCGCTCACCAGCAATGTGGAGGCGGCGCGGGGCTTTGGCATTTTGCGCACCTTCGCTTTCTGGGACTGGGTGGGTGGACGGTTTTCGCTGTGGTCGGCCATCGGTCTGCCGATCGCCATCGCCGTCGGCCCCGAGGCCTTTCGCGAGCTGCTGGCGGGAGCGCATGCGATGGATCGGCATTTCCATGAGGCGCCGCTGGAGCGCAACCTGCCCGTGCGCCTGGGCCTGCTGGACCTGTGGTATCGCAACTTTCATGGCTTCACCAGCCGCTGTATCGCCCCTTACAGCCATGGACTGCGTCGTTTGTCGGCCTATCTGCAGCAACTGGAGATGGAAAGCAATGGCAAGGGCGTGGACTGGCAGGGCCAGCCCCTGGACTACGCCACGTCACCGGTGATTTGGGGCGAGCCTGGTACCAACGGTCAGCATGCGTTTTTCCAGATGATCCACCAGGGACAGGACGTCATTCCGGTGGAGTTCATTGTGCTGCGCCGTCCAGGCCAGGATTTGCCCGAGCACCACGGCCGCCTGATTGCCAATGCACTGGCCCAGGCCCAGGCGCTGATGCTGGGCCGCCCGGAGCAGAGCGGGCCTCACCACTTCAGCGGCAATCGGCCCAGCACGGTGCTTGTGCTGGAGCAGCTGGATCCGGCCTCGCTAGGGGCATTGATCGCGCTGTACGAGCACCGGGTCTTTGTGGCCGGTGCGCTGTGGGGCATCAACAGTTTCGACCAGTGGGGCGTGGAGCTGGGCAAGAAATTGGCGGCCAATATCGAGCCGAGACTGGCCACGGGCGACCTCGCGGGGCTTGATCCTGCGACGGCGGGTTTGCTGCAGCGCTTGCAGCGGCCCATCTGAGGGCTTTTGCCGAAAAACCCCCCCTGCCTACCGACGCAAAAAGGGCCGCGATGCGGCCCTTTGTTTTGAAGGCGACAGTCCGCCGCAGGGCGGACCGAAGCAAGACAATTACATGCCCATGCCGCCCATACCACCCATGCCGCCCATGTCGGGCATGCCGCCGGCAGGGGCGTCAGCCTTGGGGGTCTCGGCCACCATGCACTCGGTGGTCAGCATCAGGCTGGCCACGGAAGCAGCGTTTTGCAGCGCGGTGCGGGTCACCTTGGTGGGGTCCAGAATGCCCATCTCGATCATGTCGCCGTAGGTGTCGTTGGCAGCGTTGAAGCCGTAGTTGCCCGAAC
>CAZQXQ010000253.1:0-2982 GCA_964597235.1 uncultured Burkholderiaceae bacterium
GGGACGAGGTGGTCGCCTTCTGGCTGGTGCTGTGGCTGGCCATGCCCATGGGCTTTGGCGGGCAGCTGGCGGCCTTTGCGCTGTTCCGCTTCTTTGACGCCGTGAAACCCGGTCCGGTCGGCTGGGCGGACAGCCTGTTCAAGGGCTTTGGCTGGCGAGGCGGCTGGGGCATCTTGTTTGATGACTTCGTGGCGGCGTTTTGCACCCTGCTGGTGATCGCGCTGTGGAGGCACTTTGCATGAACACCGCACCCCAATCGCTCCTAAAAAGTGAGCACATACCGATGACATCTAGGGGCCTGGAGGCCGTTTTAGCCCAAATTTCCACCACGCTGCTGCAGCGCGGCTGGATGCTGGCCACCGCCGAAAGCTGCACCGG
The DNA here is from genome assembly GCA_964597235.1 of uncultured Burkholderiaceae bacterium. Classification (GTDB taxonomy): domain Bacteria; phylum Pseudomonadota; class Gammaproteobacteria; order Burkholderiales; family Burkholderiaceae_C; genus CAYZPX01. Next base: position 379 of record CAZQXQ010000253.1, read on the forward strand.
CGGCATGATCGCCGCCGCCTGCACCGACCTGGCGGGCTCCAGCCAGTGGTTTGAGCGGGGCCTGGTCAGCTACTCCAACGCCGCCAAGTCCGAGCTGCTGGGCGTGCCGCCCGCGCTGATCACCGCCCACGGCGCCGTGAGCGAACCCGTGGCACGCGCCATGGCCGAGGGGGCCATCGCCCATTCCGCGGCCCAGGTCAGCTTGGCGGTGACCGGTGTAGCGGGCCCCACCGGCGGCAGCACCGAGAAACCCGTGGGCACGGTCTGGTTCGCCTGGAACGTGAACGGCCAGACCACCAGCGAACGCCGGCAATTCCCCGGCGACCGCGCCCAGGTCCGCGCCGCCACGCTGCGGCATGCGCTGGGGCGGCTGGCGCAATTGCTGGAAAGCTGAAGCCCCGGCGACCTCAGTGCTTGTGGCCCATGCCGTGGCCGTGGTTACCTTGCGGCATGCCTTCCATGCTGCCCTGCATCGACTTGACCGGTGCCTGCACGTCCTGGGTAAAGCGCTGGCGGGCGGCGTCCTCGAAAACCAGGGTGACGGGCACGGTTTCGCCGGCCTTCACGGGCTGGCGCAGGTCCATCAACATCACGTGGTAGCCGCGCGGGGTCAGCTCCACCGCCTTGCCGGCGGGCAGGTCCAGGTGGGGGATGGCGCGCATCTTCATCACGTCCTTGTCCATTTGCATGGTGTGGACCTCGACCACGCCGGCGACGGGCGAACGGGCCTCGACCAGGCGGGCGTCCTTGTCGGCCGTCAGGCGCATGAAGGCCGCGGTGGCCTTTTGCTGCGGCACAGTGGCGCGGACCCAGGGCGCGTCCACCTGGACGGTGGTTTGCGCACCCACGGCAGCAGACAGGGACAGGAGCGCGGTCAAAAGCATTTTTTTCATGGCAAATCTTCAAGGTTTGGAGAACATAGGCCGGCGGCCGGCGCGGCCCGAAATCATACGGGGCCGTCAGACGATGTACCCAGCCGGTCAATCAACACCGCGCTGGCGGCGTTTAGCCCGACCACGTCCACCGTGCAGCCGTGGTGGCGCAGGCGCTCCACCACTTTTTCCAGCGCGGCCACGGCGGTGATGTCCCAGAAATGGGCCTGCGACACGTCGATGCGCACGGCGCGGTGTTCGGCAGACAGCACGTCAAAGGCCTCGATGAAGGCATCGGCCGAGGCAAAGAACACCTGCCCCGTCACCCGCCAGGTGCGCTGGCCTGTGGCTGGGTCGTCCTCAAAGCGCACGTCGAGCATGCGCGAGACCTTCACGGCAAAGAACACCCCGCTGAGCACCACGCCCACCAGCACGCCGGCCGCCAGGTTGTGGGTGCCAATCGTCACCACCACCGTGGCCAAGGTCACGGCGCTGGACAGGCGGGGCTGGCGCACCAGCGCGCGCAGGGATTTCCAATCAAAGGTCTCGACCGACACCATCACCATGATGGCGACCAGCGCAATGACCGGCACCTGCGACACCCAGGGCTTGAGCGCCACCATCAGCACCAGCAGGAATACGCCTGCGAACAGGGTGGACAGGCGCCCGCGCCCGCCGTACTTCACATTGCCCACCGCCTGGCCGATCATTCCGCAGCCGGCAATGCCGCCAAACAGGCTGGCCGCCACGTTCGCTAGGCCCAGGCCGGTGCATTCGCGGTTCTTGTCGCTGGGAGTGTCGGTCATCTCATCGACCACCGCCGCCGTCAGCACCGATTCCAGCAGGCCCACCATCGCAATGGCCAGCGCCGGCAGCGCGATGATGCGCAGCGTCTCCCAGGACCAGGGCACCTCGGGCAGCGCGAACGCGGGCAAGGACTCGGGCAGCTGGCCCAGGTCCGCCACCGTCGCCACCGGCAGCCCCAGGCTGGCCGCCAGCACCGTGAGCACCAGCACGCAGACCAGCGGCGGCGGCACCACGGTGAAGGCTTTGCCCAGCAGCGGCAGGCCGTAGATCAGCGCCAGCCCCAGCGCCAGCAGCGCCCAGGTGGCTGGATTGGCGCCCTGCAGGTGCGGCAGCTGCGCCGCAAAAATCAGCACCGCCAGCGCGTTGACAAAGCCCGTGCGCACCGAGCTGGACACAAAGCGCACGAGTACCCCCAGCCGCAGTAGGCCAAACAAGATCTGCACCACCCCTGCCAGCAGCCCCGCCGCCAGCAGGTAGCCCAGTCCGTGCGACGCCATCAAGGGCGCCACCACCAGCGCCACCGAGCCCGCCGCCGCCGACACCATGGCCGGCCGCCCGCCAAAGAACGCAATCACGATGCTGATCACGAACGAGGCAAACAGGCCCACCGACGGGTCCACCCCCGCGACGAAGGAGAAGGCGATCACCTCGGGAATCAGCGCAAACGTGGCCACCGCCCCGGCGAGCAGCTCGCGCGGGACGCTGGGCGCCCATTCAGCGCGCAGGCGCTGCAGGGACAAGGCGGTCATACGGAAAACTCCAAAATCCAAGCAAAAAACCGCTTGAACCCAATGGAATCAAGCGGTAACAGCTATTGATTCAATAGCAATTCAAAAGCAATTGAGGCCATCACAGGCCCCAGACGCTCAAGCGCCGTGGCACTTCTTGAACTTCTTGCCGCTGCCGCACCAGCAGGGGTCGTTGC
>CAZQXQ010000254.1:0-2926 GCA_964597235.1 uncultured Burkholderiaceae bacterium
TTGATTTCAATGGGGAAAAGTGTGGTTTTCCGAAGGGGAACTCACGGATTCAGGTGAATAGCTACTACCGCTGGTAAACAGGGCGCTAGAGCCTAAAAACACCTCAAACCCCTTGATCGGACCTTCGCCATGCCCATCGCTGCCATCCCCCTGCCGCTGTCCCGTGCCGCCTGGATCGCGGCCGCCCTGTTGTTGGCTGGCTTGGCCCATGGCCTGCTGCCGTTGGAACTGCCGGTGCGCAAGGGGTTGGCGCTGCTGGTGGGCATTGGCGTGCTCTGGCTGAGCGAGGCGCTGCCGCTGGCGGTCACGGCGCTGTTGGTGCCGCTGGGGGCGCTGGCGCTGGGGATTCCTGGGGTCACCACCACCTCGGTCCTGGCGCCGTTTGCCGATCCCATCGTGTTTCTGTTCCTGGGGGGCTTTGCGCTGGCCACGGCGCTGCGCGCGCAGCAGCTTGACCGCAAGATGGCGCTGGCGCTGCTGGCCCTGTCCCGGGGGCATCTGGGCGGGGCAGTGGCCTTGCTGTTTGCCGCTACCGCTGTGCTGTCCATGGGCATCAGCAACACCGCCACCGCCGCGATGATGCTGCCGCTGGCCCTGGGCATGCTGGGGAGCCTGGAGCCGAGCGACGACCAGCGCACCCCGGCCTTTGTGCTGCTGGGTGTGGCCTATTCGGCCAGCATTGGGGGCATGGGCACGCTGGTGGGATCGCCGCCCAACGCGATCGCCGCGCGCGCAGCCGGCATCGACTTCGCGCAGTGGCTCGGCATTGGCCTGCCGATGGTGGCCCTCTTGATGCCGTTGATGGGCCTGGTCCTGTGGCTGGTGCTCCGCCCCCGGCTGGATCGCCGCATCGACATGGTGGCCGACGCCATCCCCTGGACGCCAGCTCGGGTCCTGACCCTGGGGGTGTTTGCGCTGGCGGCGCTGGGCTGGGTGTTTGGCGCCGCGCCGCTGAAGGCCCTGGGCATCGGCAGCCCAGACACCGTCGTTGCGCTGGCAGCGGCCGTGGCGGTGGTGGCGCTGGGTCTGGCGTCCTGGGAGGAGATCAGTCAGCACACCGAATGGGGCGTGCTGCTGCTGTTTGGCGGCGGGCTGGCCCTGGGGCAGGCGCTGGACCAGTCCGGCGCCTCGCTGGCCCTGGGCCGCGCCGTTGCGCAGGCGCTGGAGGGCGCTCCTCCGGTGCTCGTGCTGCTGGCGGTGGCTACCTTCATGGTCCTGCTGAGCGAATTTGCCAGCAACACTGCCGCCGCCGCGCTGATGGTCCCAGTGTTTGCTACCGTCGCCAGTGCCATTGGCCTGCCGCCCGCCACGATGACCGTGGTGGTCGCCCTGGCCGCATCGCTGGGCTTTGCCCTGCCCGTGGCCACGCCGCCCAACGCCATGGTCTATGCCACGGGGCAGATCTACCAGCGCCAGATGCTGCGCGCCGGCATGGCGCTCAATGCCGTGGGCATCCTGGTGCTGGTGGGCTGGGGCATGGTGTCGATGTGATTTGATCCAGATCATTTACGCGTTGAATGGGGTGCGCACAATGGTCCGATGCCCCCGCTTCAGAAGAGGGCATGGGCGTGCAATTCCGCCCGCCTTTCAGACAAGGAGACCCGACATGCGCAGCATTCCTCGATTTCCTCTGCGCCGCGGCGCAATGCTGGCCGGCTTGGCCCTGACCCTGGGCTTGGCTGCCTGCACCACCATGCCTCCCACGCCGCCCGTGGCGCAAAGTCCGAAAGCCACCTCCGATGGCACGGTGACGGTGTTCCACCGCAAGAGTTCGGGCGGTATGGGTGTCTTTGATGGCAAGGTCGAATGGGTGCAGCGTGCCGGTACTTGGCAAGGTCAACCGGCGGTGGCCCTGGTCTCACAGCAGGCAGGCACCACCTTGCACGACCCGGACGGCCTGGGGATGTTGGCCACCCTGGCAACGAATGGCAATCCGCTGTTTTCCTACCACCCACCCATCACTTATCCATGGCCGATGAGCGTGGGCAAGACCCTGACCACCAACCACACCGTCACGGTCCATGCCACGGGTGCCACCTTGCCCATGCGCATCGACTGGCGGGTGGAGTCCTGGGGCGATGTCACGGTGCCCGCAGGAACCTTCAAGGCCTACAAAGTGGTGTTCCAGATGAGCAACGGCGATTTGGAAACCCGCTGGGTCAGCCCGGAACCGGGTTTGGGCACCATCAAGCGCCAAGTGGTCCGCTCTGCCAAACATCCCCAAGGCCCGGGCGAGTTGAATGCCGAGTTGCTGTCGCTGCAGCAGCCCGGACGCTGAGCGGCTTTCTACAATCTCCCCCATGACTCTGCCCCACTACACCCGCGCCCAGCAACTGCCGTCCATCCTTGCCCAACGCATTGCCATCCTCGATGGCGCGATGGGCACCATGATCCAGCGCTTCAAGCTCAGCGAAGCGCAGTACCGGGGTGCCGGCTATACCGGCCCTGATGGCGCGGGTGAGCGCTTTACCGACTTCCCGCGCGACGTCAAGGGCAACAACGAGCTGCTCAGCTTGACCCGGCCCGATGTGATCCGCGACATCCACGAAGGCTACCTGGCCGCCGGCGCCGACCTGATCGAGACCAACACCTTTGGCGCCACCACCATCGCCCAGGAGGACTACGGCATGGCCGAGCTGGCGCGCGAGATGAACCTGCGCTCCGCCCAGATCGCCCGCGCCGCGTGCGACAAGTTCTCCACGCCCGAGCATCCACGCTTTGTGGCCGGCGCCCTGGGCCCCACGCCCAAGACCGCCAGCATCAGCCCCGACGTGAACGACCCCGGCGCCCGCAACGTCGATTTCGAGCAGCTGCGCGCGGCCTACTACGAGCAGACCGTGGCGCTGATCGAGGGCGGCGCCGACGTGATCTTGGTCGAGACCATCTTTGACACGCTCAACGCCAAGGCCGCGCTGTTCGCGGTGGA
>CAZQXQ010000255.1:0-2919 GCA_964597235.1 uncultured Burkholderiaceae bacterium
CGGCCCAGTCGCGCAGCGCCAGGCCATTGCTGCGCCCCAGGAACACCGAGGGGATCGTCACCTGCGCGCCCTGGCCGCCGGCGCCCATGTCCTGGACCTGGTCGCCGCCAGCCACATGGTTGTAAATCACCGCAAAGGCCGCGCCTGAGCCCTGCGCGTGGAACACCTTGAGCGAAAAATCGCAGTTGCCACGCTCGATCACGGCGGCCATGCCGGTGAACGTGCCGGCAGGCCAGGCCTTGCAGCCGTCCCCATTGCCCGCATCGACCGCGTTGGCGACCCGGTAGCGGAAGGGTCCAGTGACTCCCCCAGACGGCAGGGCGGGACCAAACTGCGCCAGGCCATAGCGCAGCTGCTGCAGCGCAGCGGGCACGGGCTGTGGCGCGGTCACGTTCAGCTGGCCCGCTGCGAAGGTGCCGCTGGTGGTGCTCGCCGCCACGTTCAGGTAGTCGGGCGAGGCGTGGTCCGTCGTGCCCAGGCCCGGGCCGTCATTGCCGTTGGACATACTGACGAACACCCCCGCCTTGACCGCATTGCGCAGCGCCTGGTCCAGCGCGTCGTATTCGCCGCCGGTGCTCAGCGGCCCGCTGCCCCAGGAGTTGTTCACCACATCGGCACCGTCGCGCACGATGTCTTCCAGGGCCTGGATGCCCTCAACCGTGTAGAAGCTCTCGCTGCCGGACACGGCAGGGTAGAACACCCGGTAGTTCATCACCTGCGCCCGGGGGGCCACGCCACTGAGCGTGACCGGTACCGCACCCTGGTAACTGGTAGATACGGCGTTGCCGGCGGCGGTGGATGCCGTGTGCACCCCGTGCGAGTTGCCCAGGCCACCGGGCCAGGGCGTGTCTTCGCCCGCCACTGGCGGGTCCCAGGGCCGGAAGTACGCGCGGCTGGCAATGATCTTGCCGTTGGTGTTGCGCGTGTCGCCCAGCGGGTAGCCCGCCGGATAGCGGTAGCCGCTGCCATTGAACATGGGTGCGGCATGGTGCACGCCCCCGTCCATCGACGCCACCTTGATCCCCGCCCCCGCGTTCGCCGGACCGCCGATGGCCGCGCGGCCCCAGGCCGCCTCCACCTGCGCCAGGGGCAGGCTGGCGTACAGGCTGGGCGCATGGGCCCAGTCCCTGGACACGCGCCGCACCCCGCGCATGCTGCGCAGCGTGCGCTCCACCGCCGCCAGGTCGGCGGCACGGCTGGCCTCGATCGCCACCGCGTTCAGCAGCACCTGGTAGGTCGCGGGCCGCGCGCGCCCCTCCCCGTCCAGCGAATGCGCCACCTTGGCCGCAGGCATGCGCTGCTGCAGCGCCGAGACAAAGGCCTGCTGCTCCACCCGCAGCCGCTCGGCATGCTGCACGGCGGTGCTGCTGCTCAGCGCCATCCGGCCTGCGCGGGCCACCGGGTTGCCGACCCCCATCGCTGCGGTGGTGGACGGCGACTCCAGCTCGACGATCAGCCGGTGCGAATGCTGCCGCGCGGGCGGCGGGCTGTCGCTGTGGACCTGGGTCTGGGCCTGCCCCGCGCCCGACAGCGACACCAGCAGACTGGCCGCGAGCAGGGCAGCAAGGCGAAAACGGGCGGGAAGGCGTGCAGGCATGGCAGGGCTGTCAGGGCGGGGGAGGGTGTCTTTCTACCATGGGAGGTCCGCGCCTGGTGCAGTGGCATGGCAGGGTGGCGGGCTACTGCATTCGTGGCGGAATCCAGGGGTGTGAACTCCTGATTTAGTAGCTAGTACCGCTGGTATCCATTGGCCTGGAGGCCGTTTTGACCTTGGTCAAGCGCCCGTGCCTGGCGCCGGCCCCCAGCGCCGCAGTCCTGCGCTGCCGGGCCGACAAGCCGTCAAGCCGTCAAGCCAACCACCTCAACGCCCGTGACGGGCGCACTCAGGTTGCCGGCCGCATCGGCGGTGTAGATCCGGTAGCTGCCGTCCTCCAGCCCGGTGGTGGCCAGGGCGGTGTCGGTGTTCGCGGTGGCGATGGCCACCTGGTTCCACTGCGCATCCTGGGCGCTGGTGATGTCAGCCAGCGTATTGACGGTGACGGTGGACTTGACCAGGTAGGCCGTGCCGGCCTCGCTGGACTGCACTGTCACCGGGGTGCTGGTGTTGGTCCGTAAGGTGCCAGGCAGCGCCTGGCCTGCGGCATTGAACGGTTGCACAAAGATGCTGTAGTCGACCGCGCTGTCTTGGCCATACCAGGTCACGGCAAACTCCCCGCCGCTGCCCACGGCGGTGATTTGGGGGAATTCGTCGCTTCCATTGGTCCTGTCCAGGGCCTCCAGCTGCACCATGCTGCCGGTGGGAGTGCCATTGGCAGCGAACTTTTGTACAAAGATGCTGAAGTCACCCACGCTGTCTTGGCCCTGCCAGGTCACGACAAAGTCCCCGAGGCTGCCCACGGCGGTGATTTGGGGGAGGATGTCGATACCGCTGGTCCTGCCCAGGGCCTCCAGCTGCACCATGCTGCCGGTGGGGGTGCCGTTGGCACCGAACTTCTGTACAAAGATACTCCGGTCGCCCGCGCTGTCGACGCCCTCCCAGGTCAAGACAAAGTCCCCGCTGCTGCCCACGGCGGTGATTTGGGGGGAGCCGTCGTATCCATCGGTCACACCAATGGCCTCCAGCTGCACCATGCTGCCGCCCGAGGGGACGCCATTGGCAGTGAACTTCTGCACAAAGATGCTGCTGTCGCCCGCGCTGTCGATACCCTCCCAGGTCGCGACAAAGTCCCCGCCGCTGCCCACGGCCGTGATTTGGGGGCTGCGATCGAATCCAGTGGAATTGCCCAGGGCCTCCAGCTGTACGATGCTGCCCGTGGGGGTGCCATTGGCAGCGAACTTCTGCACAAAGATGCTGTAGTCGCCCGTGTCGCTGTGCTCGCCCTGCCAGGTCACGACAAAGTCCCCGCCGCTGCCCACGGC
>CAZQXQ010000256.1:0-2912 GCA_964597235.1 uncultured Burkholderiaceae bacterium
TTGAGCTGAGGTACCGACGCAGCGCAGCGCCCCTGGACTTGCTGGTGGACAGCACAGGTATCAAGTTCCTGGGCGAAGGTGAGTGGAAACGCAAAAAGCACGGAGCAGAGTTTCGGCGCCAGTGGCGCAAGGTGCACCTGGGCATTGACGCCAGCACCCTGGAAATCCGGGCTATCGAAGTCACGGACAACGCCATAGCAGACGCACCGATGCTGCCGCACCTACTGCAGCAAATCCCCCCAGACGAAGCCATTGCCAGTGTCGGTGGCGATGGAGCCTACGACACCCAAGCGTGTCACGCCGCCATTGCACTGCGAGGGGCAATGGCCATCATCCCGCCACGCAAGAACGCCCGGGTGTGGAAAGGTAACCAAACAGGGGCGAGCATACGCAACGAAGCCGTGCGAGCGTGCCAGCGGTTGGGCAGACGGATTTGGAAGCAGTGGAGCGGCTACCACCGGCGCAGTCTGGTGGAGACCAAGATGAACTGCTTCAAGCGGCTGGGCGAGCGGGTGATGGCCAGGACGTTCGAGCGTCAGGTGGTGGAACTGCACATTCGTGCGGCGCTGCTCAACCGCTTCAGCCAGCTGGGCCGTCCTGTGACGGTGGCCGTGGGGTAAATCCGTCTGGGGTTTGGCGAATGGCGTCTCAAATTTGGTTTGTGCAACAGTGCCGTTCTACATGACTAGAGGGTCTCAGCAAGGCGCACACAGACGCAGGCGCAGGGAACCCACCAGATGTTGATGCTGATTTACCGCGGAGTTTAAAAGAGAAGGGGCTGGCTGATAGCCTTGGTAGGATGCCCAATTTGTCGCGGATCCGGCACTGCCGACAAATCCTCCGCAGGCCAGCAGCGCAGAAACCCTCGCATTTGCGGCACTGGCGCCGCCAGCCAGGCGTCGTACTGCTCGGGTGCCAATACGGCAATCATCCGTTTCTCATCCTCCGGTCGGTGCATGCGGCCCATCACGGCATGTCCATCGGCATTCACCGTGAGCATCGTGAAGCTCAAGACCCTCTTGCCTTCGGGCGAGGTCCAGGCACTCCAAAGCCCCACCACCCCCATCGGGGCTCCATCCTTGCGCTCAATCCGCCAGCGCACCGCTTTGCCCGATTCCCAGCACGGGTCATAAAACGCTTCCAGGGGAACAAGGCAGCGCTGCCCACGGTGCCAGGCCTCTTTGAAACTCACCAGCGCATCGGCAGTTTCAGAGCGGGCGTTGTAGGTATGACGCCCTTGCTCCAGACGCTTGGCCCAATATGGAACCATCCCATAAAGCCCCACCCCAAGGCGACGGATTCCAGTACCGCCAGGCGTTGCCGAACCTCGGGCAAACGCAATCACGGGAGCTTGATACCCGGGCCAAGTCTCTTCGGGGCACTCCCCCAAGTTGGCAATCGGCTCCACACCAAAGAAGGTTCGCAGCCGCTCAGGATCGATGACTGGCCTGTAGTTCGCGCACATTGCGTCGCTTGTTCAAAAGCCTCGGCGTTGAGAAGATTTTTTCCATAGGGGAGTCTCGTAACGAGACCCATCCCGAGCCCGCGTCAAATGCACAAAATGGTGCCCAATGCCACCCTGGATTCACCGGAGCCAAGGCATTTGACGGGGCAGGTGACCACCTTACACAGCGAACTGCGTGAGGTCTTGTCCTTGCAGCCACTTGGGCATCTTTCCGCGTCCGGACCAGGTCTTGCCGGTATTCGGATCCATGTACTTGGCAGGTGCTTTTTTCTTTTCCGGGGTCCAAGGAAAGACTTGCTGCGCCGTGAAACCAAACTCCTGGATGGTGGCCCTCACTTCTTCCAGGGCTTGTTTGGCCGCCAGCTTTTGCGCTGCGGCAATTTGTTGATCGAGTTCGGCTCTTTGGGCGAGTAGTTCTTTGTACGTTGTCATGATGCAGATTAAGGTTTGACCCAGAAGCAAACTGGGTCGCTCGAAATCATAAGTCCGCCACAATGTGGGTGCACTGGGCGGACAGTCTTTGCATGCTGGATAGACGCCGTCATGCAGTTCGTTTGACCCATCGCACGATTGCGGCACTGATCTTGGCTCCGCCTTGTCCCGAGGGTTCAATGGGGGAAGCAGACGAATAATCCCCAGCCTCGTTCAGCAGTTCCCGAAGGTCAAGAATGTCAAACCCGTGGTGCAAGGCACCCCGGGTAATGACGTCGTTGAAGAGCGAGAGGGCGGTTTTCAAAGGGCGGGTCAAACCGGGAACTACGTCATAGACGGTGCACACGAGCGTGGGTTTTTCTGCCGATTTGAGTTGCGTGAGCAAGCGGTCGTAATGCCCTTGAAACTCCGCCTGGATCGTGTGCAGGTGGTCCAGGGCCTCCAGCAGGAAGCGCGTGGGCCGGTCCAAGGTGGGTAGCCAGCCCAGTGCATCGTTTCCGCCCACGCTCAGCACCAGATGGCTGGTGTCCTGCGGCAGTCGCTGCAGCTGGCCGAACACATCGCGCGTGATGTCGCCATCGGTGGCCAGGAGTGTGACGCTGTCGAGGGGGAGGGCGCGTCGCAGATGGTCAATGACGGCATAACCGTCCGGCACATAGCGGGCGTTGTCGAAGATGGAGTCACCCAAGAGGGCGATGTGCAAGGGTGTTGTCATGTGCGGTGTTCTTGTTTCAAAGATAACCGCGATCTCCTCCAAACGGCCCAACCCCGGCTGCAAAGATGAGGGGAATTCAACAGTGGTGTCCCGGCCGACTATGGCCACCGCTCCTCAAGCGGACAAAAGCAGGGGAATTTTTGCGGCGCGACGGTGGCTGACCCACAATCCTTTGCGCAGGTTGCGGTTGACCTGTTTTTGTCACACACACCAGGAGTTCCCTATGACCAAAGCCTGTATCTCGATCCTGTTTGAACCGCCCCGGGTTTCAAGGAGGCTGTTTGGTTTAAATTGACACCC
>CAZQXQ010000257.1:0-2876 GCA_964597235.1 uncultured Burkholderiaceae bacterium
GGAACACGGTTTCGTTCCAGACCTGGTCGTTGATCGCGTCCTTGATGCTCTTGCCGTTCGCGGTGGCAAAGCGGTAGTCGGCATACATGGTGGGCGAGTGGTTACCCCAGACGGTCAGCTTCTCGATGTCGCCCACGGCGATGCCCAGCTTGGACGCGATTTGCGAAGCAGCGCGGTTGTGGTCCAGGCGCAGCATGGCGGTGAAGTTCTTGGCTGGCAGGTCCGGAGCCGACTTCATGGCAATGTAGGCGTTGGTGTTGGCGGGGTTGCCAACCACCAGCACCTTCACGTTGCGCGAAGCGACAGCGTTCAGGGCCTTACCCTGGGCGGTGAAAATCTGGGCATTGGCGGCCAGCAGGTCCGCACGCTCCATGCCGGGGCCACGGGGACGGGCGCCGACCAGCAGGGCGTAGTCGGTGTCCTTGAAGGCGGTCATGGGATCGCTGTGGGCTTCGATGCCAGCCAGCAGGGGGAATGCGCAATCTTCCAGCTCCATGATCACGCCCTTGAGCGCTTTCTGGGCCTTTTCGTCTGGGATTTCCAGCAGCTGCAGGATCACCGGCTGGTCCTTGCCCAGCATCTCGCCCGAGGCGATACGGAACAACAGGGCATAACCGATTTGACCAGCAGCGCCGGTAACGGCAACACGAACGGGCTTTTTGCTCATGAAGGAAACTCCAGAAAGTGAAAAGAACAGGCACGGACCCCTGTCGGCACACCCAGTCTGGCGTCGAGACCCAGGCCCGCAACAGCCCGCGAGTGTACCGCCGATTTCCAAGCCCGGTCAATTTGTCTTATGTCTTATATAAGATATGATTTAATCCAAATCCTTTCCCAAGCCCGCCCTGAACCTGCGCCCTGCCCGATGACCACCATGCACACCGACCCCGCAACCTCGGCGGCGCTGGCTGGCAGCGGCCAGCCCCCCACCCCGGCCTTCAGTCCCCTGTACCAGCAGATCAAGGGCTTGATTTTGCAAAGCCTGCAACAGGGCGAATGGAAGCCCGGAGAAGCCATCCCCAGCGAGATGGAACTGGCCGCTCGTTTCCGTGTCAGCCAGGGCACCGTGCGCAAGGCCATTGACGAACTGGCGGCCGAACACCTGCTCATCCGCCGCCAAGGCAAGGGCACGTTTGTCGCCACCCACACCGAGCAACAGGTCCAATACCGCTTCTTGAAACTGGTGCCCGATGTGGGGGATGCCAGTGAAGAAGGCCCTGCACAGCGGCAAATCCTGGAATGCAAGCGCGTGCGCGCCAGCGCAGAAGTGGCTAAGGCCTTGGCTCTGCGCAGCGGCGACGCCGTGATGTATGTGCAACGGATCCTGTCGTTTGGTCAGGTGCCGACCATCCTCGAAGAGATCTGGCTACCAGGCCAGGCCTTCAAGGGTTTGACCCAGGAGCAGCTGGCCGAACACCTGGGCCCGACCTACGCGCTGTACGAGCTGCAGTTCGGCGTGCGCATGGTGCGTGCCGAAGAAAAAATCCGTGCTGTGTTACCAGATGCCTCTCAGTCACAACGGCTGCAAATCCCGCTACAAACGCCCTTGCTGAGCGTGGAGCGGATTGCCTACACCTACAGCGATGTTCCGATGGAACTACGGCGTGGTCTTTATCGGACAGAAACCCACCATTACCGTAACGCGCTGAACTGACCTGTTGCTGTCACCACAGTAGAACAGTCGAAATTTCGCCCCCGTGACAAGGAGGCCAGATGGGTTGCCATAAAATCCGCCCCGTTTGTTTGGACGGTAACCACCTCAGTCAACCCCAAGAAAGCCCTCGTCATGACAGAAATTGCCAAGAAAAGGCCTGAATTTCGCAACATCAATGCCCTTCAGGATTTGCCCACTTACCGCCTTCCGGCAGCAGGTTGGGTATCGATTCTGCACCGCGTCAGCGGTGTGATCATGTTCCTGCTGTTGCCTTTCATCCTCTGGATGTTCGACACCTCGCTGTCCTCGGAAATCTCCTTCGAAACTTTCAAAGCAGCCTTCAATGTGGGGCTGGGATTCGTACCCGGTTGGTTCATCAAACTGGTCGTTTTGGCACTGATCTGGGCCTACTTGCACCACTTCACCGCTGGCCTGCGCCACCTGTGGATGGACATCAGCCACGACGCCGTGAGTAAATCCTTTGGCAAGTCTTCTGCAACGTTCACCCTGGTGGTGAGCATTGCCCTGACCGTGGTGCTGGGCGCCAAGCTGTTCGGTCTGTATTGATTCGCGGGCATTTTCCCGATATCTGACTCTTTGAAAGGCTTCGATATGTCCGTCAATTACGGCTCTAAACGTGTGGTCGTCGGTGCGCACTACGGTCTGCGCGACTGGCTGAGCCAACGTGTCACTGCAGGTCTGATGGCCCTGTTCACCGTCTTGGTCTTGGCACAGCTGCTTCTGATCTCTGGCCCCATCGGCTACGACCAATGGGCTGGCATCTTCGCCAGCCAATGGATGAAGTTCCTCACCTTTGCCGTGATCGTGGCTTTGGCATGGCACGTCTGGGTGGGCGTGCGCGACATTTACATGGACTACATCAAGCCGGTGGGCCTGCGTCTGGTCTTGCAAATTTCCACCATCGTCTGGCTGGTCGGCTGCGCCGGCTGGGGCATCCAGGTTCTCTGGCGTGTTTGATTACCGCGAAGAAGGCAAACAATGAGCTACACCAAAGCCAATATCACCAAGCGCAAATTCGACGTTGTCATCGTCGGTGCCGGCGGTTCCGGCATGCGCGCCTCCCTGCAACTGGCCCGTGCCGGGCTGAACGTTGCTGTCCTGTCCAAGGTCTTCCCGACCCGCTCGCACACCGTGGCTGCCCAAGGCGGCATCGGTGCCTCGCTGGGCAACATGAACGAGGACAACTGGCACTACCACTTCT
>CAZQXQ010000258.1:0-2873 GCA_964597235.1 uncultured Burkholderiaceae bacterium
AGGTGGAACTGGTGCGCCGCTGGCGTTCTGGCCAGGGCGATGAGCGGGTGCAGACCGGTATCCATATCTCGATCAACGGGATTGCGGCCGGGCTGCGCAATACCGGCTGATCCCGGTGATTTCGGTGCCTGATTGGCGGATTGGTCTGAGTGCTGTGCGCTAGCATCACCGCCATGCCGACTGACAAATTTTCCGTCCGCCCCTCGCGTGCGTTCATGCTTCCTTCGCTGGCGTTGGCGCTGTTGGCGGCGGGTTGTAGCCACAGTGTGGATGTCCCACTGGCCGATAACTACGCGCCTACTTTGCAAAAAAAGGCGCGCGCGGTGCACCATTGGGATGTGCTGGCCGACGATGTGGCCAGCCGCATTGCGGAAAAGCTACGCGATTGGCCCCCTGGTGAACACCCCATCTACATCGTTCCCCCAAGCGATGCGCGTTTTGAGCAGGGTTTTCGTCGCCTGCTGACTGCCCGTCTGCTGGACCGCGGCGTCGCGTTGTCGGTGCATCCGACTCCTGTCCAGCTATCGCTGGAGGCCATGCTGGTGCAGCATGAATCGGCCGCTGGCAACCAGGCCGCCATGCCGTTCACGCGCCTGGCGCTGGGCTTGGCGGTGGCGCGGGACTGGTATCTGTACGCGCAAACGTCGGCCTCTGCCATTGGCGCGGGCGTGGCGACGGGCGCTTTGCTGGACATCACCCAGGCCAGCCTGAATGGCCCTGCCGGTGGTGGACCGACCCGCACCGAGGTGCTGATCACGACCACTTTGCAAACCGAAGGGCGCTTGCTGGCCAGCACGGCGGATGTCTATTACATCGAGCGGGAGGACGCCACCCTGTACCGGCCCTCGCCACCCCCACTGCCGCCCACCCCTTACAAAACCTGGCGCGTGGTGGCTCCATGAAGCGCCGCCTTGCTCTGAATGCCCTGGCGGCGCTGGCCTTGCCGGGCTGCGCCAATTACTACTACGGCGATGGGGTGCCGCGCCTGTCCAGCCTGCAGCCTTCGGACTTGTTGTCGCTTAATTACCAGGCCGCCGACCAGCTGCTGGCGCAAGTAAATCTTGACCCGCAGTTTCCCCTGCTGGTCGCCACCTTGGTGCATGTGGACCGCTTGCAGGAGTCGTCCCGCCTAGGGCGGATCGCCTCGGAGCAAATCGCGGGGCGCATCGTGCAGCGCGGCATTCGGGTGACCGAGGTCAAGCTGCGTGACACCCTGGTGTTGCAGCGCGACCAGGGTGTGCTGCTGCTGTCTCGGGAGCTGCAAGAGGTCAGCCAGAGCCAGTCGGCGCAAGCCGTGCTGGTCGGCACCTATGCGCCTTCGGTCAGCCAGGTCTATGTCAGTCTCAAGCTCGTCGCACCCGAAGGCAATGTGGTGATGGCCGCCCAAGACTACGCCTTGCCCATGGATGCGAATGTGCGAATGCTCCTGAATGTCCGTTGATGCGGTGCAGGGGTAAAATCCTCGGCTTTCCCGACTTTCCCTTCTTGCGGTGGCGTTAGCTCAGTTGGATAGAGCAAGTGCCTTCTAAGCACTAGGTCACAGGTTCGATTCCTGTACGCCGCGCCACGTTTTCAGTGGTAATTTCTACCGCCGTCCGGACCTGGGACTGACCCAGAACCTTGCAGTGCAGCATTCCTGCCCAGCGCATTCCAGGAGCCTTTCGTGCAAGACCTTAATGACATGCCCGCCCCCTTGCTGGCGCCGCGTGTGATCAAGAAATATCCCAATCGCCGCCTTTACGACACCACTACCTCCACCTACATCACCCTGAGCGATGTGCGGCAGATGGTAATGGACCACCAGAACGTGCAGGTGCGCGACGCCAAGACCGGCGAGGACCTGACCCGTAGCATCCTGCTGCAGATCATCCTGGAAGAAGAAGCTGGTGGCGCCCCTATGTTCACCGAGGCGATGCTGGCCAACATCATCCGTTTTTACGGCCATACCATGCAGGCCTTCATGGGCAGCTACCTGGAAAAGAACATCCAGGCCTTCACCGACCTGCAGGGCAAGCTGACCGAGCAGTCCCAATCTGTCACCCCCGAGATGTGGGCGCAGTTCATGCACATGCAGACGCCGCTGCTCAAGGGCCTGATGGGTGGGTATGCCGAACAGTCCCAGACGGTGATGAACCAGTGGCAGGAGCAGGTGCAAAAGCAGACCGAGCAAGTGCTGGGCGCCTTTGGCCTCAAACGTTAATTTTCACGATCCCAACGCCCCATGAGCGAAGTCCTTACCCCACCGGCGGTCCCCGCCACACCCGCGCCCCGCGTGGGCTTTGTCAGCCTCGGTTGCCCCAAGGCCCTGACCGATTCCGAACTGATCCTGACCCAGCTGAGTGCTGAGGGCTACCAGACCTCCAAGACCTTCCAGGGCGCGGACCTGGTGATCGTCAACACCTGCGGCTTCATCGACGACGCCGTCAAGGAAAGCCTGGACACGATTGGCGAAGCCCTGGCCGAGAACGGCAAGGTCATCGTCACTGGCTGCCTGGGCGCGCGCTCAGGCGAGGGCGGTGGCAACCTGGTGCAGGAGATGCACCCCAGCGTGCTCGCCGTCACCGGCCCGCACGCCACCCAGGAGGTGATGGACGCCGTCCACCAGCATCTGCCCAAGCCGCACGACCCCTTCCTGGACCTGGTGCCGGGCGGTTTTGGCGCCGCAGGCCTCAAGCTCACGCCCAAGCATTACGCGTACCTGAAGATCAGCGAAGGCTGTAACCACCGCTGCACCTTCTGCATCATCCCGTCGATGCGCGGTGACCTGGTCTCGCGCCCGATTGGCGACGTGCTCAAGGAAGCCCAGGCCCTGTTCGAAGGCGGCGTCAAGGAGCTGCTGGTCATCAGCCAGGACACCTCGGCCTATGGCGTGG
>CAZQXQ010000259.1:0-1062 GCA_964597235.1 uncultured Burkholderiaceae bacterium
CAGTTCGGCTTGCAGTTCGGCCTCGGTGGGCAGCCAGGGCTGGTAGCGGCTGGCAAAGACCTGTTCGCTGCCGGCCAGCAGCGAGTAGCGGGCCACGGCTTCGTTGCGTTCCGAGCACAGGATCAGGCCAATCGTGGGGTTGTCGCCGGGCTGGCGGATCTGTTCGTCAAACACCCGCACATACATGTCCAGCTGGCCCACGTCCTGGTGGCTGAGCTTGCCCACCTTCAGCTCAATCAGCACAAAGCATTTCAGGATGTAGTTGTAGAAAACCAGATCGACAAAGGCGTCTTCGCCCTCAATGCGCAGGTGGCGCTGGCGGGCCACGAACGCAAAGCCCTTGCCCAGTTCGAGCAAGAACTTTTGCAGTTGGTCCAGCAGACCCTGTTCCAGGTCTTTTTCGTACAGCACTGCGCCGGGTTGGGCTTGGATAAATTCAAGTACGTAGGGGTCGCGGATGAAATCGCGCGGGTCGGGTGCAGCTTCCTGCCCAATCAGATGGGCGGCCTCGGTACGCAGTGCAGTTTTGTCTTGGCTCGATAGCAGGCGCTCAAAGTACAGCGTGCTGATTTGCCTGTCCAAGGCGCGCACGCTCCACCCCTGTGTGACGGCTTCCTGGGCATACCAGTTGCGCGCCTGTGCGTTATTGACGCGCAGCAGCATCCGAAAATGAGACCAAGTCAGTGCCGCAAGTTGGGGCGGTACCCCGGATTGGTCACATGCTGTGTGACCAATTGGGAAGCATAGGTAGAACTGGCGGAAGTACTTCAGATTGACCTGGCTGAACCCGGCCCCCAGCTCTTGGGTCAGTCGCTTCGACAACGCGGGCAATACCCGTTGACCATAGGCAGCCCGTGTTTGCCCGGCTTGTTCGAATTCCACGATGTAGCGGCCAATTTGCCAGTAAGCCTGAACCATGGCCGTATTGACGGCGCTATAGCTGCGCTGCCGTGCTTGCTGAACAACGGTACGGATTTGGGAGAACAGGTTTTCCAGGGCCTTGGAATCAGGCTGCACAGTGGTGTCAGGTACCAGTGGAGTTTTCTTTTTGCTGCTCATGCC
>CAZQXQ010000259.1:1162-2867 GCA_964597235.1 uncultured Burkholderiaceae bacterium
TGCTCCTTGATGCGGCTTTTGACGCCCTCGCCAAACAGAAAGCCGTCGGGCAGCACCACGGCGGCGCGGCCACCGGGTTTCAGGATGTGCTTGATCAGCACCAGGAACAGGTCGGCGGTTTCCTTGGTGCGCACGTCCGCCGGAAAACCGGCCTCGATGCCGGGCTCCTCGATGCCGCCAAAGGGCGGGTTCGTGAGGATGACGTTCACCCGGTCGGCGGCGCTGTAGTCGCGCAGCGGGCGGGCCAGGGTGTTGTCGTGCAGGATCTGGCTGGGAACTTCGATGCCGTGCAGCAGCAGGTTGGTCACGCACAGCATGTGCGGCAGCTGCTTTTTCTCGACCCCGCGAATGCTGGTTTGCAGCAGGGCCTCGTCCTCGGCGTTGTGGACCTGCTTGCGCAGGTGCTCGATGGCGCAGACCAAAAAGCCGCCCGTGCCCGTGGCGGGGTCCATCACGGTTTCGCCCAGGCGGGGGTGGGTGATGTCCACCATGAACTGGGTGACGGCGCGGGGGGTGTAGAACTCGCCCGCGTTGCCGGCGCTTTGCAGGTCGCGCAGGATTTTTTCGTAGAGGTCGTTGAACTGGTGGCGCTCGGACTGGCGGTTGAAGTCGATGGTGCCCAGCTTGTTGATCACCTGGCGCAGCAGGTGGCCGCTTTTCATGTAGTTGTAGGCATCCTCGAACACGCCGCGCACCACATAGGCGCGGGGCGCGCGGGCCGGGTCGGCGCTCAGGCTTTTGAGGGTGGGAAAGAGCTGGTTATCGACAAAGTCCAGCAGTTCATCGCCGGTCATGCCCTCGGCATCCGCGGCCCAATGCCGCCAGCGCATGGCTTCGGGGATGGGGCTTTCGTAGTGGTCCCGGGTGAGTTCGAGTTCTTCTTCCAGTGCATCGAACACCTTGAGGAACAAGAGCCAGGTGAGCTGGCTGATGCGCTGGGCATCGCCATCGACGCCGGAGTCCTGGCGCATGATGTCCTGGATGGATTTGATAACGGGGCTGAGGTTGGACATGGGGGATGGCGTTGTAAGGTCAAAACAGGCGCTAGGCCAATGGATACCAGTGGTACTAGCTATCAATAAGTGAGTAAATTTGGGCGGGCGGGCCTCAAGCACGGGTTTTAAGTACGAGCCTCGGGCGCGTACAGCTCGCGTTCCAGGGCTTGCAGTGCGCCCAGGTACTGCGGGCGGCCGCCAAAGCTGCGCACCAGCTCCACCGGGCTGCCCAGGGCGGTGAAGGGCTGGAGCTTGAAGACCTCGTTGCTTTCGATGGCCGCAATGCCTTCGTCGGCGTATTTGTCCAGCAGGGCATCCAGCACTTTGCGGGCCAGTGGGCCGTAGGTGGTGAAGGCGTTGCGCTGCCTCACGCGCTGGGCGCGCTCGCGGCGGGTCAGCGGGGGCTGGTCGTAGGCCACATGCAGCAGCAGGTCGAAGGGGTCGAGGTCTTTGCCCACCTCCTCGGCCAGCGCGTCCAGCAGCAGGCCCTGGCGTTCGAGTTCGGCCATCAGTGCAGCTTTGCGGTCGGCCTGTTGCCAGGTTTGCAGGAACTGGTCCAGCGAGTCGTACTGCTTGCGCAGGTGGATACGGGTGTAGTCGTGCAGGCTTTCGGTCACCAGCTTGCCCTGGGGGTCGAGGTACTGCACCCGCTCGCGCGCCACGGCCACGGTGACGTTGTTGCCCAGCACGTATTTTTTGGGGGCTTCGCC
>CAZQXQ010000260.1:0-2830 GCA_964597235.1 uncultured Burkholderiaceae bacterium
TAGACGGGCCGCCCCGACAGCGCCTGCATGGTGACGGGGGTCATGAAATGCTCGGCCGCCTCGGTCATCACGACCTGGACGGTGGCGCCCTCCTTGATGAGCAGGCGGCACAGATCGGCCACCTTGTAGCAGGCGACGCCGCCGCTCATTCCCAAAACAATGTGTTTGCCAGCAAGCTCGTTCATGGGCGGGAATTTAGCAGAGCCCTCAAGCCCGCCGGGGAAGAAAAGGGGGCGGGGACTTTATAATTGGCGTTTCCCACCACCCTAAAAGACATGACCAAATTTGTCTTCGTAACTGGCGGTGTGGTGTCTTCCCTGGGCAAGGGAATCGCCTCAGCCTCCCTTGCCGCGATCCTCGAATCGCGGGGACTCAAAGTCACCCTCATCAAGCTCGATCCCTACATCAACGTCGATCCTGGCACGATGTCGCCCTTCCAGCATGGCGAAGTGTTCGTGACCGACGACGGTGCCGAAACCGACCTGGACCTGGGCCACTACGAGCGTTTCATCGAAACGCGCATGAAAAAGGCCAACAACTTCACCACCGGCCGCATCTACCAGAGCGTGCTCGAAAAAGAGCGCCGTGGCGACTACCTGGGCAAGACCGTCCAGGTGATTCCGCACATCACCAACGAGATCCAGGAATACGTGCAGCGCGGCGCCGGCATCGGCACCCCGGATGCCGTGGACGTGGCCATCGTCGAAATCGGCGGCACGGTAGGCGACATCGAATCGCTGCCCTTCCTGGAAGCCGTACGCCAACTCAGCCTGCGCCTGGGCCCCAACAACGCGGCCTTTGTGCACCTGACCTACGTGCCCTTCATCCAGGCCGCGGGCGAGCTCAAGACCAAGCCCACCCAGCACACCGTGCAGAAGCTGCGCGAAATTGGCATCCAGCCCGACGCGCTGCTGTGCCGCGCCGACCGCCGCATTCCGGACGACGAGCGCAGCAAGATCTCGCTGTTCACCAACGTGGCCGAATGGGGCGTGATCTCCATGCCCGACGTGAACACCATCTACAAGGTGCCACGCGTGCTGCACGAGCAAGGCCTGGACGGCCTGATCTGCGACAAGCTGCGCCTGAACACCCCGCCCGCCAACCTCAAGCGCTGGGACGAGCTGGTCCATGAGACCGAGCACCCGCGCGGCGAAGTGCACATCGCCATGGTCGGTAAATACGTGGAATTGAGCGACGCCTACAAGTCGGTCAACGAGGCCCTGCGCCACGCCGGCATGAAGAACCATGTGAGCGTCAAGATCGACCACATCGACTCCGAGACCATCACTGCCGCTGAGGCCGCCGACAAGCTGGCCCGCTACGACGCCGTCCTGGTGCCGGGCGGCTTTGGCCAGCGCGGCGTGGAAGGCAAGATCTGCACCGCCCAGTACGCCCGCGAGCAAAAGGTGCCCTACCTGGGCATCTGCCTGGGCATGCAGGTGGCCACCATTGAGTACGCCCGCCATGTCGCGGGCCTGGAAGGCGCCAACAGCACCGAGTTCGACCCGGACTGCCAGCACCCCGTGATCGCGCTGATCACCGAGTGGAAGGACGCCGACGGCACCATCAAGACCCGCGACGCGAACTCCGACCTGGGCGGCACGATGCGCCTGGGCGCGCAAAGCTCGGACGTGGCGCCCAACACCCTGGCCCACCAGATCTACGGCGATGTCGTGACTGAGCGCCACCGCCACCGCTATGAGGCCAACGTCCACTACCTGGAGCGCCTGCGCCAGGCTGGCCTGGTGATCTCCGCACTGACCCAGCGCGAACACCTGACCGAGATCGTGGAACTGCCCCAGAGCGTGCACCCTTGGTACATCGGCGTGCAGTTCCACCCCGAGTTCAAGTCCACCCCCTGGAACGGCCACCCGCTGTTCAACGCCTTCATCAAGGCCGCGCTGGAGCACCAGCAGGCCCGTCGCGGCCAAGCCGCCTGACGCCCCACCAGCCACCCGCCACGAGGACTTGCCCATGCAACTGTGCGGCTTTGACATCGGCCTTCACAAGCCTTTCTTCCTGATCGCCGGCCCCTGCGTGGTCGAGTCCGAGCAACTGCAGATGGACGTGGCCGGGCAGCTCAAGGAGATCACCGCTCGCCTGGGCATTCCCTTCATCTTCAAGAGCAGCTACGACAAGGCCAACCGCTCCAGCGGCGCCTCGTTCCGCGGCCCGGGGATGGAGCGCGGCCTCGAAATCCTGGCCAAGGTGAAGAAAGAACTCGGCGTTCCAGTGCTGACCGATGTGCACACCGAGGCCGAGATTCCCGGCGTGGCGGCCGTGGTGGACGTGCTGCAGACCCCCGCCTTCCTGTGCCGCCAGACGGATTTCATCCGCGCAGTGGCCCAGTCGGGCAAGCCAGTGAACATCAAGAAGGGCCAGTTTTTGGCCCCGCACGACATGAAGAACGTCATCGACAAGGCCCGCGCCGCCGCGCGCGAAGTGGGTCTGCCCGAGGACAACTTCATGGCCTGCGAGCGCGGTGCCAGCTTTGGCTATAACAACTTGGTATCGGACATGCGCAGCTTGGCGATCCTGCGCGAGACCGGTGCGCCAGTGGTGTTCGACGCCACGCACAGCGTGCAGCTGCCTGGCGGCCAGGGCACCAGCAGCGGCGGCCAGCGCGAGATGGTGCCAGTGCTGTCCCGCGCGGCAGTGGCCGTGGGCGTGGCGGGCCTGTTCATGGAAACCCACCCCGATCCCAAGAATGCCCTGAGCGACGGCCCTAATGCCGTGCCGCTCAAGCACATGTCCGCCCTGCTGGAAACCCTGGTGGCGCTGGACCGCGTGACCAAGCAGCACGGCTTCCTCGAACAGCATTTCGAGGCCT
>CAZQXQ010000261.1:0-2817 GCA_964597235.1 uncultured Burkholderiaceae bacterium
TTTTTTCGTCTTCCTCAAAAGTGATCAGCGTGCCGGACTTGGCTTCTTCGTTGATATCGATGTCCCAGGGCGTGAAGCTCGACAGCACGCGCATGGGCACTTTGTACTTGCCTGCGAATTCAACCGAGCGAATCTGGAGCACTTTCGAGCCCAGGCTGGCCATTTCGAGCATTTCTTCAAAGCTAACGGTAGTCAGGCGCCGAGCCTCGGACACGACGCGGGGGTCGGTGGTATAGACGCCGTCCACATCGGTGTAGATCAGGCATTCGTCGGCCTTCATCGCCGCCGCCACAGCCACAGCCGAAGTGTCAGAGCCGCCACGGCCCAGCGTGGTGATGTTGCCGGCGTCATCGATGCCCTGGAAGCCGGTGACGATCACCACCTTGCCGGCGGAGAGATCGGCGCGCACGCGCTGGTCATCAATCGACTCAATGCGGGCCTTGGTGTAGCTGCTGTCAGTACGGATGGGCACTTGCCAGCCGGCGTAACTGACGGACTCCATGCCTTCAGACTGCAGCGCAATCGCCAGCAGAGCCGACGAAGCCTGCTCGCCAGTGGCGGCCAGCATGTCCAGCTCGCGCTGGTAAGCCGTATTGGCCCGGGCGGGGGCCAGTTCCTTGGCCAGGCCCAGCAAGCGGTTGGTTTCACCGCTCATAGCACTGGGAACCACCACCATCTGGTGGCCTGCGCGCGCCCACTTGGCCACGCGCTTGGCAACGTTCCGGATGCGCTCCGTGGAGCCCATCGAGGTGCCGCCGTATTTATGAACGATCAATGCCATTGGATATTGGGGGTGTCGGACGACCGGTGCGGCGCAGGAAAAAAAGCGTTTTGGCGCGCCGTCGTTGTTCGTACAAGTGTTGGACCAAAACCGGTCAATTGTACCAACCGAGGTTTATCCCTTCGCGCAGGACGAAACCCCGGCCGACTTTAAGGTGGATGCGGTGACCGCGCGTCGTGCATGCGGCAATCTGGCGCTGCAGCTCGGCCAGTTGGGCAGCGCTGGGCGTGGTCTGGTGGGCGCTGCGCAGCCAGTGGCGCAAGACGTTCGCCTGCCTAGCCGGACTTAATGCCTGCAAAGCAACCAGAGCTGGTGGTACACCGACGCGGTCCAGGTCAATCTCTGCCAGCACTTGCATCAACTCGGCCGCCTCGGCGGCATGGCGGGCACTGCGAGCCACCGTATCGCGCCAAGCGGGAAAGGCTTCGGTCAACGCCGGCATCAGCTTCTGGCGGATGCGGTTACGGGTGTACTGCTCATCCTGATTGCTAGGGTCTTCGATCCAATCCTGCCCCTGCGCCTGCAACCAGGCGCGGACCTCGGCGCCGGCCACGCCCAGCAGGGGGCGATGCCAGTCCAGCCCATCGCGCTGCCATCGGGCTGGCATCGCCGCCAGGCCCGCAACCCCTGCGCCACGGGACAAGGCCAGCAACACGGTCTCAGCTTGGTCATCGGCATGCTGGGCAATTGCTATTGATTTGATAGCTAGTACCGCTGGATTCTGTTGGGCTAGCGCCCTAAAAGCCTTGTAACGGGCCTGCCGGGCGGCATCCTCCGGGCTTTGGCCAGGCGCATGGCGCGCATCGACCCGCTGCACCGACAGGGGCACGTTCAGGTGGGCGCACAGGTCCACACAGAACGCCTCGAACTGGTCGGCCGCTGCTTGCAGGCCGTGGTGGACATGGAAGGCCTGGACTTGTCCGGGCCAGCGGCGCGCACAGGCCAGCAGTAAGGCGGTGGAATCCGCCCCGCCGCTCAAGCCCACGGCCAGCGGCAAGGCTGGACGAAAGGCCGCCATCGCAGCCTCAAAGGACTGGGTCATGCTTCGCCAGAGGGCGACGCGGCCGGCTCAGCGGCGGTCGGACTTTGTGTCGCTGAAACGGCCGTAGCTTTGCAGGCGCTCGTAGCGGCGGTCCAGCAGTTCCTGGGGCTTGAGGTCGGCAACCTGGCGGAAGGCATCGCCCAACGCACGTTTCAGAAACGCTGCCATCTGCTTGGGATCGCGGTGCGCGCCGCCCACGGGCTCGCTGACAATCTTATCCACCAGGCCCAGCGCTTTCAGGCGGTGCGCGGTCAGACCCAGGGCCTCGGCGGCGTCCTGGGCGCGGTCGCTGGTTTTCCAGAGGATGGAGGCGCAGCCTTCAGGGCTGATGACCGAATAGACCGCGTACTGCAGCATCACCACCTGGTCACCCACGCCAATCGCCAGGGCACCGCCCGAGCCGCCTTCGCCAATGATGGTGCTGATGATGGGCACCTGCAGCTGGGCCATTTCAAAGATGTTGCGGCCAATGGCCTCGGACTGGCCGCGCTCTTCGGCATCGATGCCAGGGTAGGCACCGGGGGTATCCACGAAGGTGAAGACGGGCAGCTTGAACTTCTCGGCGGTTTTCATCAGGCGCAGGGCCTTGCGGTAACCCTCAGGCTTGCTCATACCGAAGTTGCGCAGCGCGCGTTCCTTGGTGTCGCGGCCTTTTTGGTGGCCAAGCACCATGCAGGGATGGCCATTGAAGCGGGCCAGGCCGCCCACGATGGACAGGTCATCGGCGTAGTGGCGATCGCCGTGCAGTTCGACGAAGTCGGTGAACACGTCGCGCACATAGTCCAGCGTGTAAGGCCGCTCGGGGTGGCGGGCAATCTTGGTGATCTGCCAGGGGCTCAGGCTGCCGTAGATGTCCTTGGTCAGCTGCAGGCTTTTCTTGCTGAGCTGGTCGATCTCTTCAGAAATATCGACTGCGCTTTCGGTCTGGACGTAGCGCAGCTCTTCAATTTTGGTTTCCAGCTCGGCAATCGGCTGCTCGAAATCCAGGAATGTT
>CAZQXQ010000262.1:0-2812 GCA_964597235.1 uncultured Burkholderiaceae bacterium
GCGTGGCCGATGGCCGGGGCCTGGCCGCCGCGCTCGCGCTGGGGGCCGATGGCGTTCTGGTCGGCTCCCGCCTGTGGGCGACTCAGGAAAGCCTGGCCCCCGAAGGCGCGAAGCAGCTGGCCGTGGCCACCGATGGCGATGGCACGGCGCGCACGGCCATCTTCGACATCCTGCGCCGCAAGGCCTGGCCCGCGCCCTACGACTTCCGCGCCATCCGTAACGACCTGCACCGCGCCTGGGAAGGCCGCATCGAGGCCCTGCGCGCCGATCCAGACAGCGCCCGCGCGGACTACGACGCTGGCGTGGCGGCGGGCGATTTCTCCCGTGCCCATGCCACGGTGGGCGAGGCGGTGGGCCTGGTCCACGATCTGCCGCCTGCTGAGGCGCTGCTGGCGCGCATCACCGACCAGGCCCGGCTGCGGCTGGGCGAGGGCTGAGGGGGCGCGGCCGATGCGCATCCTCAAACTGCTGCGGGACCAATCGACCAACGGCATCACCACCTACCACCGCATGCTCACCCAGGCCCTGCGCGCGCAGGGCCATGAGGTGCTGCTGTGGCCGGGCGAGCAGTGCCGTCTGCGGCAGGACCCGCGCAGCTGGCTGCTGCACCCCCGGCTGGAGCCGCTGGTGCGCGGCGCGGTTGCGGCCTGGAAGCCCGATGTGATCTATGTGAGCCATTACACCCAGGCCCGCTTGGCGCACCGCCTGCGCCAGACCCTGGGCATTCCCTGGGTGGCCTGCATGCACAACGGCCACGCCCCCCAGCGCATGGCCCAGTGGGCGGCGCTGCTCACCAACGCCAGCGGCGTGGTCACCATGAGCCGCACGCTGGACCGGATGTACCAGGACCTGGTCCACGCCCCGGATTGGCCACCCCAGGCGTCGCGCCCGGCCTTCCTGCTGAGTCGTCTGCCGCTGGCCCTGCCGGCGCTGCGCGCGCCGCACGACCCCACCCAGCCGCTGACGCTGAGCTACTGCTCGCGCCTGAGCGGCAACAAGGGCCCGCGCTGCGCCGCCTGGCTGCAGGCCGTCGCATCCCTGCCTGATGCTGGACGCCTGCGGGTGCAGGTGATCGGTGGGGGCAGCCACCTTGCCGCGCTGAAAAAGCAGGCCCAGGACCTGGGCCTAGCCGTCGAGTTCACTGGCATGGTGGCCGACCCTGGCCCCTGGCTGGACCGCACCGATGTGCTCACCGGCGCGGGCTACGCGCTGATGGAGGGCCTGGTGCGCGGCTGTGCAGGCCTGGGGCTGGGCTTTGGCGGCTGCTTTGGCGCCATCACGCCCGAACGGCTGGACGAGGCCTTTGCCGTCAACTTCGGCGACCATTGTCCCTATCCCTTGCCGGAAGCCCCCGAGGCCATCGCCCAGGCTTTACAAGAGGCGATAAACCTGCATCGCCAGGGCCTGAGTGCGGGCGTGGCCCAGCGCTGCCAGGCGCAGTTCGATCCGGCGGGCATTGCGGCCGAGCTGGCGGCGTTTTTTCAGCAGGTGGCGTACTGAGCGCCAGCCCTGCGGCCGCTTTCAGGTCCGGCGCACACCCTTTTGCGCCGCCAGGTCGGCGAACAGGTCGAGGTACTGCTGGCGCATGCGGCGCCGGTCAAAGGCCTGGTGCACATGCGCCTGGCC
Organism: uncultured Burkholderiaceae bacterium; assembly: GCA_964597235.1. GTDB lineage: Bacteria > Pseudomonadota > Gammaproteobacteria > Burkholderiales > Burkholderiaceae_C > CAYZPX01. The sequence goes on from CAZQXQ010000262.1 coordinate 1,627, forward strand.
CGCTGCCGCTAGGGCCTGGGCGCGGGCATCGTCGCTGAGCAGCTCGCCCAGCGTGCGCGCCAGGGCCTGGGCATCGGCATGGGGCACCAGCAGGCCGTTCTGGCCATGGGTGATGATTTCGCGCACGCCTTCCACGTCCGTGCCCACGCCGCAGCAGCCCGAGGCCATGCCCTCGATCAGGCCCAGGCCCAGGCCTTCGTAATGGGTGGAGAGCACGCACAGCTTGACCCGGCCCAGCAGCGCGGGCAGGTCTTGCACATGGCCCAGGCACTGCACCTGGTCTTGCACGCCCAAGCGGGCGGCCAGTTGCTCGGCCTCTTTGCGCCAGCTGGCCTTGCCTTCACCCGCGAAGTACACCGTGGGCCGGTGGCCCAGGGCCTTGAGGGGCACCAGCGCCTCGATCAGCGTGCGGTGGTCTTTTTGCCGGGCAAAGCGTGCGGGCATGACGATGGCAGCCTCGCGCTGCGCCCAGGGCTGGCCTTTGGTCCAGCGGGAAAGCTCAATGCCGTTGTGGATGGTCATGCAGCGCTCGGGCGGGTGGCCCAGGCGCACCAGCACGTCTTCCACCGCCCGCGAGACGCCGACGATGCGGTCGGTGCGCTTGGCCAGCCACAGCGATTGCCACAGCCGCCAGCGCCCGTAGCGCTCGCGCACGTTGTGTTCGATCTGCACGATGCAGGGTACGCCGGCCAGCAGCGCGGCGTAGCGGCCCCACAGGTGTTCGCTGAAGCCGTGGGCGACCAGCACATCGGGCTTCCATTCCTGGCACAGGCGGCGCAGCGCCAGGATCGTGACCAGGTGCGACCAGCGCGGCACCACCTCCACGCGCAGGCCCTTGGCGCGCAGGGCCTGCACCCGCTCGGCGGGGTTCATCATCCGCCGGCGCAGCACCAGCAGGGTTTCCTGGCCCGCATCGTCGCCGCACAGGTCGATGGCCACCTGCGTCGCGCCCGAGAACCCGCCCGAGACAAAGTGCAGCACGCGCAGCGGCCGCACGGCCGGGCGGGAAGAAGGCAAAGCGTCTGAAGCAGCGTGCATGGGTGTCAGGGGCGGCAAGTGGCCGGTGGGCTGGGCGGATCGGATGGGCCCGGATAGGCGATCACGGTCAGCCACAGCAGGTTCATGAAAAGGAACACCATGTTCGCGTTGTTGTGCGCGAACATGACCTGGGTCATGCCAAAGCCGG
>CAZQXQ010000263.1:0-2798 GCA_964597235.1 uncultured Burkholderiaceae bacterium
CGGCCAAGTTTGGTGCCACCGACATCGACGCGGTGGACATCGACCCGGCGGCGGTCGAATCCACCCAGCGCAACGCGTCTGCCAATGGTGTGACCCTCAAAGCCGGCCTGCCCGACCAGGCCCAAGGGCTGTACCAGACGGTCTTGGCCAATATCCTGGCCACGCCGCTGAAGGTGCTGGCGCCTTTGCTCTGCAGTCACGTGGCGTCCGGTGGAAACCTGGTGCTGGCGGGCATCCTGGAGCGCCAGGCCAACGAACTGAAAGAGGCCTACGCCCCTTGGCTGGCGCTGGAGGTGGCCGATACTGAGGACGGCTGGATCCTGATGACGGCTCGCCGCTCCTGAGCGGTCTGTACAGACTTGGCGCGCAGGCTTCTACAATCGTTGCGCCATGAGCCAAATCACCCGTTGCCCCGCTTGTAAGACCCAATTCAAGGTTGCTACCGACCAGCTGCGCGCCTCCGAGGGCTGGGTGCGCTGCGGCAACTGCGACGAAATTTTTGATGCTGCGGCCCATTTGGTGCCCCTGGACGCCTTCCCGGTTTTGTCCAAGGCGGTGCCGGCCCAGCGCCCAGGTGCGGCAGAGCCCCAAGTACCTGACGCTCTGCCTGGGGCCGATTCTTCGATTGACCTGGACTTCCCATCCTTGGAGCCCTCCGGGCCGCTGGAGGGGCAAACCGCGATTTCCACCGATGGGGTCCAAGACACTGCGGTCGATCCTGGCTTGCTGGGCGCCAAACTGTCGTTTCCCGAAGATGCCCGCGAGCCTGTCGGTACGGAGGCAGCGGACCTGCTGTCCGACCGGATCGCCGCCGAAATGGACGAGGTGGTATTGCACCTGCACGAATCCGCCGAAGAGCCGCCAGTGCCCGATTGGATGGCCCGTACATCTGCCGTAGATGACGGTCTGGGTTCTGCCACGCCGGGCTTGTTGTCCGACGCACCTGCGCCTGGGGAGGATGCGCGATTGCCTGAGCCTGAGCCGGAGGCGGCGAGCGTACCGACATCGGGCTTGGCCGAGTCTGCGCCGGCCCCCAGCTTTGACAAGGCCCTGGAGGCTGCCACCGCCGGTGCTGCGCTGGGTGCCGTGGCGGGTGCTGCCGCTGCAGCCGCAACGCCTGGCCCCAGCCGCTGGGACCATCTGGGTGTGCGCATCGCCCTCGCGTGCGCCTGTGTGCTGCTGGTCTTCGGTTTGTTGATTCAGTCCGTCGTGCAGTGGCGTGAGCCCATCCTGGTCTGGAGTCGCAGCAGCTTGGGGACATTGCAGGCGCTGTGCGCGCCCTTCAACTGCACGCTGGCACCGCCGCGAAACATTGCCGATTTGGTGATTGATGCTTCGGGTTTTCGCCATGTGCAGGGTGACCGCTATGAGCTGTCCATGACCCTGAAAAACCGCGCCAAAACTCCGTTGGCCATGCCGGTGCTGGAGTTGACCCTGACCGATGACCAGGACCAACCCCTGGTGCGACGCGTACTGCAGCCCGCCGATCTGGGCGCACCCCCTGAGCTATTGCCCAGGAAGCGCTGGGAGGCGGTGGTGCCCGTGGTTTTGACCGCGCCCGACCTGCCAGTGGCGGGTTATCGCCTGCTGGCGTTCTATCCCTGACCTTGTCGCGCAGCAGCTTGCATCGTCCGGGGGGCGTCTTCCTCCGGTAATGTGCAGACGTAAAAAAGCCCGGAATTGCTGCCGGGCTTTTGTTTTGCGCTTGGCAGGCTTGCGTTGAGCAGCGCCTGCCAGGAACACCGATCAGGGCTTGCTGCCGGTGGGGAAGGGCCAGGCGGCTTGCGGGTTCAGCGTGGTTTGCGCGACCGGAGCAGCGGCCTTGACGGCGCGTTTGGCAGGGGCCTTGCTGGCTGCGCTGGTTTTCTTGGCTGCTGCGGGAGCGGCGGCCTTCTTGGCGGGGGCGGCGGCCTTGGTTATGCTGGCTTTCTTGGCAGCAGGAGCAGCCGTGGGCGTTACCGCCTTGGCGGGTGCTGCGGCTTTGGTGGCCGCAGTCTTTTTGGCTGCGGCGGGGGCAGCTGCCTTCTTGGCTGGGGCGGCGGCTTTGGCAGGTGCTGCGGCCGTGCTGGATTTTTTCACGGCGACTTTTTTGGTGGGGGCTGCAGGGGCTGCAGGAGCTGCCGCCTTTTTGGCAGGGGCCTTTTTGCTAGGAGCGGCGGCCTTGGCAGGAGCTGCAGCCTGCTTGGTCGCAGTGGTTTTTGCAGCTGCCTTCGCAGGGGTCTTTGCGGCGGTCTTGGCTGGGGTGACAGGGGCTGCCGCAGCCTTGGTGGCAGCCTTCTTCGCCGGGGCTGCGGCCTTGGCGGTCACTGCTTTTTTCGCGGGTTCGGCTTTGGGCGCGGGGGCTTTTTTGGTGGCTGCGGGGGCAGCTTTTTCCTTGCTCACGGCCTTTTCGGCTGCTGCAGTGGTTTTGGTGGCGGGGGCGGCCTTCTTGGCCGCCGTCTTTTTCGCTGTTGCCATCATGTTCTCCTCGGGTCAGTTTGCAAAAGCTGCTTTTTGTCCCCAGGGGACATCAAGCGATCCACGATGCCGGGCGCAAACCCTGGCTCTTGGATACAAAAATACCCGAGCCCGCGCTGTAGTGGCCTGCAGGGCTGGGTTCGGGTGGGGTGGTCACGCATATGGGGCTGCGCAGGCTCAATCCCAGGACAGGGCACCGCCTGATTGGTACTCGATCACGCGGGTCTCGAAGAAATTGCGTTCCTTCTTGAGGTCGATCATTTCGCTCATCCAGGGGAAGGGATTTTCTTCGTTCGGGAACAGGGCTTCCAGACCAATCTGCGTAGCACGCCGGTTGGCGA
>CAZQXQ010000264.1:0-2778 GCA_964597235.1 uncultured Burkholderiaceae bacterium
ACGGCACCAACGAACTGTGCTGGCGCGATGCCAACTGGACGCCTGCCACAGCTGCCCCTGGCTGCGACGGCGCCATCGTTGCCCCAGCTCCTGCACCAGCACCTGCTGCAGCACCCGCACCCGCTCCTGTGGCCAAGCCTGCACCCGCACCGGCCCCCGCTCCAGCCGTCGCCACCAAGGTGACCTACGCTGCCGATGCTTTCTTTGACTTTGACAAAGCCGTTCTGAAGCCCGAAGGCAAGGCCAAGCTGGATGATCTGGTTTCCAAGGTCAAGGGCATCAACCTGGAAGTGATCATCGCCGTGGGTCATACCGACTCTGTGGGCTCTGACGCTTACAACCAGAAGCTGTCGGTTCGCCGCTCCGAAGCCGTCAAGGCTTACCTGGTGAGCAAGGGCATCGAAAAGAACCGTGTTTACACCGAAGGCAAGGGCGAGAAGCAGCCCGTGGCCGACAACAAGACTGCCGAAGGCCGCGCCAAGAACCGCCGCGTGGAAATCGAAGTGGTCGGTACTCGCGCCGCTGGCAAGTAATTTCTACCTGCCCTCAAAAAAGCCCCGGTCACGGGGCTTTTTCGTTTTTGCAGATTCCCCCGTTTTGAGAGGCCATCGCCATGCCGCATGAAATCAACGCCGATCCCACGGAATTGGCCAAATTTTCCGAGCGCGCCCACCACTGGTGGGATCTGGAGAGCGAATTCCGCCCCTTACATGACATCAACCCGTTGCGCATGGAGTGGATCGAGCGCATCGCGCCCTTGCGCGATCAGTATGTGTTGGACGTGGGATGTGGTGGTGGCATTTTGTCCGAAGGCATGGCCCGCAAAGGAGCCGATGTGCTGGGCATTGACCTGTCGGCCCAGGCCCTGCAGGCTGCCCAGCAGCATGCGGCGGACGAAGGCATCGATGCGGTGGCCTACCGCGAAATAAGCGCCGAAGACCTGGCCGATGCCATGCCTGGCGAATTCGACCTCGTGACCTGCATGGAAATGCTGGAGCATGTGCCCGATCCAGCCTCGGTGGTGCAGGCCTGCGCGCAGCTCGTCCGTCCTGGGGGATGGGTGTTTTTCTCGTCCATTCATCGCAGTGCCAAGGCCTTTGCCCTGGCCATCGTGGGGGCGGAGTACCTGCTCAACATGGTTCCGAGGGGAACACACGAATACGCCAAGCTGATTCGCCCCAGCGAGCTGGCGTCCTATTGCCGCGCTGCCGGTCTGGACTTGTGCCATGCAGGGGGGCTCGCCTACAACCCATTGACCCGCCGCTATCGACTCACGAGCGACACCTCGGTCAACTACATGCTGGCCGCGCGCCGGCCTGAGTGAGGCGCTCGCCATGTTCAACCACATTCGCGCGGTTCTGTTTGACCTCGATGGCACCTTAATTGACAGCGCGCCAGACCTCGGCGCCGCTGCCGACAAGATGCGCACCGACCGGGGCCTGCCTTCCTTGCCTCTGGAGCGTTACCGCCCGATGGCAGGTGCTGGTGCCAGAGGCCTGCTGGGTGAGGCTTTTGGCGTGCAGCCAGGCGACCCCACCTTTGACGCCTTAAAGGAAGAGTTCTTCTGTAACTATGAAGCCCGGCTGACCGAGGCGACCCAGGTGTTCGACGGGGTGGTCGATCTGTTGGATCGCCTCGTGGCGCAAGGCCTGCCCTGGGGCGTGGTGACGAACAAGTCCGAGCGCTTCACCCATCCCCTGGTGCGGGCGATGCGCCTGTTCGACACGGCGGGCACGGTGATCAGCGGCGACACCACGCCCCACGCCAAGCCGCATCCGGCCCCCTTGCTCGAAGCGGCCCAGCGCCTGGGGGTGGCGCCGCAGCACTGCCTGTACGTGGGCGACGATGAGCGCGACATCGTCGCAGGTCACGCTGCAGGCATGCTGACCGTCGCGGCTTGCTATGGTTACTTGGGCGCAGCCGCCGATCCGGCAACCTGGGGAGCGCACGCCGCAATAAATTCTCCGCTGGACCTCTTGAAATGGCTGGGCACGGCCTAAAATCCTGTGCTCTAAGGGGCTGTCCTGGTTTCGACGTGGGTTCGGAATCGGTGTGGTGCATGTCGAGCTTGAGTGACGCTCGTAAATCTCCATTCAAAAAAGTAACTGCAAACGACGAACGTTTCGCACTCGCCGCTTAATCCGGTGAGCCTTGCAACAGCACGCTGATGGGCTGGGCAAGGGGGCCGTAAGGCTTCCAGGCTGCAAGGGAATTCACATCAGCTGGTTCTATGCCGGGTACCTTGGCACGGAACGAGATCCAAGGGTACTGGTCCAAGGCATAGCGTGCGTCTGCGCGATGCCAGGGGCGAGATCCAAAACAGAACGCTAAACATGTAGATCTTCCCGGTAAAGGCTTGCGGACGCGGGTTCAATTCCCGCCAGCTCCACCAAATAAACGTCCAAGGGCGTTCGCTGACTTCCAGTGAACGCCCTTTTTCTTTGGAAATTCAAGGGCTTACTGCATCGTTCTGATAGCGCTGGTTGACTTCATGCCAAAACCGCCTGGGCGATGGCTGCGTAGCTCGGGATGCCAAACAGCAGGTTCAGCGGGAAGGTCACACCCAGGCTCAATCCGAAGTACAGCGATGGATTGGCTTCCGGCAGCGCAAACCGCAGCACCGCTGGCACGGCAATGTAGGAAGCACTCGCGGCCAGGACCATCAGCAAGGTGGCGTCGCCGGCGGGCAGGTTCAGCAAGAAGGACAGTCCCAGCGCGAGGCCGGCATGCGTGATGGGGCCCAGCACGGCGTAGGCGATCAGTACCGGGGATTTGCCG
>CAZQXQ010000265.1:0-2762 GCA_964597235.1 uncultured Burkholderiaceae bacterium
AAGGGGCGAGGAGAAATGCCTGAGCCGCGGAGCGCGGCTCATGGCTCATGGCTCATGGCTCATGGCTCAGGGGCTCAGTCCTGCTTCGCGCCGGAAATTTTCACCAGCTTTTCGATGATGGGGTTGGAGGCCTCGAAGTCCTTGCGGAACTGGGCCGCTCCGCCCTTGACGCCTTCCAGACCGAAGACCTGCAGGCGGGCCTTCATCTGCGTGGAATGGATGATCTCGACGGCCTCTTTCTCCAGCCGGTCCAGGATGGGCCTGGGTGTGCCGGCGGGCGCCAGCATCGTGAACCAGGCGATGGTCTTGAACTCGGGGTCAGGGAAGCCGGCTTCGGCCATGGTGGGCACGCCGGGCAGGTCGGCCAGGCGGTTGGGGCCGAACACGGCGATCGGGCGCAGGCGGCCCGCCTTGATCTGGCCCTGCGCGGCGGCCAGCGTACCCAGGCCCCAGGACACGACCCCAGCGGACAGGTCCTGGATGTGCGGGGCCTCGCTCTTGTAGGCCACATGGGTCATGTCCAGCTTGCGCGAGTCGCTCAGGTAAGCGCTCATCAGGTGGCCAGGCGAGCCCATGCCATACGAGCCGTAATTGACCTTGCCCTTGTTCTGCTGCGCCCAAGCCATGAATTCCTTCATGTTCTTGGCCGGCACCTTGTCGTTGACCATCAGCACCAGGCTGGTGGCGGCAATCTGGGTGATGAAGTCAAAGTCCTTGCGGATGTCGTAGGGCACCTTGGAGAACATGTGCTGCGCGTAGAACACCGGCGTGGAGTACGACACCAGCACGGTGTAACCGTCCGGCGCCGCCCGGGCCACGGCGTTGGCGCCCAGCATGCCCGAGGCGCCCGTCTTGTTGTCCACGATCACGGGCTGGCCCAGGCGCTTGCCCAGCTCCTCGGCCATCACCCGGCCCACCACGTCGGTGCCGCCGCCGGCCGCCGCCGGAATGACCATGGTGATGGGACGGTTGGGGTAGGTCTGCGCCTGCGCCATGCCCGCCACGCCGCAGGCCAGGGCCACGGTGGCCAGCCAGGTCTTGAGTTGGATCATCTCAGTCTCTCCACAAATGGAATGCACGCGCGCATTTTCCACATTTGCCGGGGACCTTCCATCGGGGGTAGTCCCCATGGAGACTGGGGCGGCGCTGGAAATTGGTCCGGTCTCATTTCGAAAATTGGTAATACCAATGAAGAAATATTCAACGGAATCCCAACAATATAAGTACTAACCCTAGTATTAATCCCCTCAAAACCCCCAGAGAATCGCCATCTTTCGAACCACTGGTTTTTATTGGTAATACCAATTTGGCAGACCATCGACTCCTTGGACCGAAACACGCCAGTCCGCGCCCGGCAGCCCGCCGACGCACCCACCACGGCGGGCGCACTGGAAGCCACTGAAACCGCGGGCCTGCACGGCCCGTACCACCACGCCATCGCACCATCGCCATGCAAACCCTCTGGCAACAGAACTACGACCCGGCCGGGAACATCTGGATCTCGGCCCTGGTCGCCCTTATTCCCATCGTCTTTTTCTTCCTTGCGCTGACGCGGCTGCGCCTCAAGGGCTACCAGGCCGGCACCGTCACGGTGCTGCTGGCCCTGGGCGTGGCGCTGCTGTTCTACAAGATGCCCGTGAGCGCGGCACTGGCCTCGGCCGTGTATGGCTTCTTCTATGGCCTGTGGCCCATTGCCTGGATCATTGTGGCGGCGGTGTTTCTGTACAAGCTGTCGGTCAAGACCGGGCAGTTTGACGTGATCCGCAGCTCCATCCTGTCGGTCACGCACGACCAGCGCCTGCAGCTCATCCTGGTGGGTTTCTGCTTCGGTGCGTTTTTGGAAGGCGCAGCTGGCTTTGGCGCCCCCGTGGCCATCACTGCTGCGCTGCTGGTGGGGCTGGGCTTCAAGCCGCTGTACGCCGCCGGCCTGTGCCTGATCGCCAACACCGCCCCCGTGGCCTTTGGCGCCATGGGTATCCCCGTCATCGTGGCCGGTCAGGTGTCGGGCATCGACCCCTTCTTGATTGGCCAAATGGCGGGGCGCCAGTTGCCTTTCATGACCATCCTGGTGCTGTTCTGGATCATGGCGATCATGGACGGCTGGCGCGGCGTGAAGGAGACCTGGCCTGCCGTGCTGGTGGGTGGCGGCTCTTTCGCGCTGGTGCAGTTCCTCACCGCCAACTACATCGGCCCCGAGCTGCCCGACATCACCTCGGCCATCGTCTCGCTGATTGCCCTCACAGCCTTCCTCAAGGTGTGGCAGCCCAAGCGCATCTTCCGTTTTGATACGGAACAGAGCGCTCCCAGCAAGGCCAATGGCACGAAAGCAGCCGGCGCAGCCAAACCCCAAGCCGCAGCAACCCTCACCGCAGGCGCCATCCTCAAGGCCTGGTCGCCCTTCATCATCCTGACCGCCATGGTCACGCTGTGGAGCCTCAAGCCCTTCAAGGCGCTGTTTGCTGCCGGCGGCCCGCTGGCTTCCACCATCATCAGCATCCCCGTGCCCATGCTCGACAAGCTGGTCGCCAAGATGCCGCCCGTGGTAGCCGCCGCCACGCCCTACGGCGCGGTGTACACCTTCAACTGGCTGTCGGCCACCGGCACGGCCATCCTGATTGCGGCCATCCTGACCATTACCTTTGCCCGCTTCTCCCCCGCCAAGGCCGTGGCCACACTGGGTGAGACGGTGCGCGAGCTGGTCATCCCGATCTACTCCATCGGCATGGTGCTGGCCTTTGCCTTCGTGGCCAACTACTCGGGCC
>CAZQXQ010000266.1:0-2759 GCA_964597235.1 uncultured Burkholderiaceae bacterium
TCGGCCGCGAAACCTCGATCATGATCGCCAAGCAGCCCCTGGTGCTGACTGGCAATGTTGAAGCTTTCGACATCCAGATCAATGTCCACGGTGGTGGTGAATCTGGCCAGGCTGGCGCTGCCCGCCACGGCATCACCCGTGCCCTGATCGACTACGACGCAGCGCTCAAGCCCGCACTGAGCCAAGCCGGCTTCGTGACCCGCGACGCCCGTGAAGTCGAACGTAAGAAGGTCGGCCTGCACTCCGCTCGCCGCGCCAAGCAGTTCTCGAAGCGTTAATCCACGCATCGACTGTTTCTGGTCCTGTGGACCGCACCAAGCCGCACCGGGTTCGCCTGGGGCGGCTTTGTCGTTTGGAGCCCGTGTTTTTCCTGGCAGGGGAATATCCCCACGGGAACTCCGCCCTCTGGCGCGGCCTCCAAATGGTCGAGCAAATTACCGTACTATTCGCCCCCAAACGAACCTTGGAGTGCCCCCATGAGCGCTGTTGCCGAAAACATCCAGACCGAAATGCCTGCCCCCATCCTCTTTACCGACAGCGCCGCCGCCAAGGTGGCTGACCTGATCGCGGAAGAGGGCAACCCCGACCTCAAGCTGCGCGTGTTCGTGCAGGGCGGTGGTTGCTCGGGTTTCCAGTACGGATTCACCTTTGACGAGATCACCAACGAAGACGACACCACCATGACCAAGAATGGGGTGTCGCTGCTGATCGATGCGATGAGCTACCAGTACCTGGTCGGCGCCGAGATTGATTACAAGGAAGACCTGCAGGGCGCGCAGTTCGTCATCAAGAACCCCAATGCCACCACCACCTGCGGTTGTGGTTCCAGCTTCTCGGTTTAACCCCTGTCAAGCGGGATAGATTCCCCCCAGTACACGGGCGCCTCGGGCGCCCGTGACGCTTTCCAGATTGCCGGGCTGGCCTTCCAGCGCCTGGCGCGCCAGCCAGGCAAAGGCAGCGGCTTCCACCTGCAAGGCGGGCAAGCCCAAGGTATCCGTGGGCTGCACCACCAATTGCGGTAACAGCGCCTGCAAGCGCTGCATCAGGTGGACATTGAACGCACCGCCGCCACAGATGGCGAGTAATTTGCTATTTTTTATATAGCTAGTAGCGCTGAAAGACAGGGCCTTAGCGGTCAATTCGGTCAAAGTCGCTTGCACATCGGCGGGCGCGGCGCCAGGATGGCGGTCCAGCCAAGCCTGCAGCCAGTCCGGGTGGAACAGGTCGCGCCCCGTGCTCTTGGGCGGGGGCTGGTGAAAGAAGGGCTCGCGCCACAGGTCCTGGAGCAGCGCCGGCAGCACCTGGCCGCTGGCCGCCCAGGCGCCAGCATCGTCGTAGGGCTGACCGGTGTGGCGCTGGCACCAGAAGTCCATCAGCGCATTGCCGGGGCCGCAGTCAAAGCCCAGCACGGTGCCGTCGGCACCCAGCACGCTCAGGTTGGAAATCCCGCCGATGTTGGCGACCAGCACGGTCTCGCCCGGCCGGCCGAACACGCCCTGGTGGAAGGCGGGTACCAGCGGCGCCCCCTGGCCGCCCGCCGCCACGTCGCGGCTGCGAAAGTCTGCCACCACGGTGATGCCGCAGCGCTCGGCCAGCAGCGCCGGGCTGTTCAGCTGCAGGGTGTAGCCGGTGCCATCGAATTCGCCCGGGCGGTGGCGCACCGTCTGGCCATGGGCGCCAATGGCGCGCACGGCGCTGGCGGGCACGCCCTGGGATTGCAGCAGCTGCGCTACCACCTCGGCATAGCAGCGCACCAGCGCATTGCCGGCCAGCGCCGCGCGGTGCAGTTCGTTGTCGCCCGGGGTATTCAGGGCCAGCAGTTCGGCCCGCAGTGCGGCGGGTAGAGGCTGACTGGCGTGCGCTAGGACTCGCATCCGTGGACCAGAGAAGTCGGCCAGCACCCCATCCACCCCGTCCAGCGAGGTGCCGGACATCAGGCCGATGTAGAGGGCAGATGCCGCAGAGTCGGCCATGCAAGAAGGTGGCTTACTGTGCGCTCGCCTGCTGCAATGTGGCGCCGGCCTCAAACTGCATGCGCACACCCGCAGCCAGGCGCTGGAAGGCCGGGCGGGCGGCGGCCGACACGGGCGCAGCGGCTTCGCTCTGCTTGGCGATCTGCATCGGGTCCTGGTGCTGGCCGTTGATGCGGAATTCAAAGTGCAGGTGGGGGCCGGTGGCCCAGCCGGTGGCACCCACGGCGCCCACGGTCTCGCCCTGGGAAATGGACTGGCCCTTGCGCACGTCGATGCGGCTCAGGTGGGCGTACAGGGTGGTGTGCTGGTTGCGGTGCTTGACGATGACCACGTTGCCATAGCCATTTTGCGTGCCGGCGAATTCCACCACGCCCTCGCCCACGGTGCGCACGGCGGTGCCGGTGGGGGCGGCGTAGTCGGTGCCCTGGTGGGCCATGGTGCGCTTGTGGATGGGGTGGAAGCGGTTGCCAAAGCCGCTGGACACGCGGGTGAAGGCCAGCGGTGCGCTCAGGTAGGCGCGGCGCAGGCTCTGGCCGTCCAGCGCGTAGTAGGCGCCCTCGCTGCGGCCGGGTTCCTGGAACCAGACGGCTTGGTGGGTCTTGTCCCCATTGCGGAATTCGGCGCTCAGCACGCGGCCGGTGCGCAGGGGCTCGCCATCGGCCTCCAGGGTTTCATAGACCACGGTGAAGCGGTCGCCCTTGCGCAGGCTACGGCGGAAGTCGATCTCGCCCGAGAACAGCTCCGCCATCTGCACGGCCACGGCGTCGGGGATGTTGGCCTCGTCGG
>CAZQXQ010000267.1:0-2751 GCA_964597235.1 uncultured Burkholderiaceae bacterium
TCGGCAACCCCAGCGGCGAATTGTTGAGCCTGGAGCGCCGCAAGAAGGTGCTGGAACTGGCGGTGAAGTACGACACCGTGGTGGTCGAGGACGACCCCTATGGCGACCTTTACTTTGGCCAGACCCCGCCGCCGCCCAGCCTGCTGGCGCTGTCCAGCGAGGTGCCCGGCAGCCGCGAGCGCCTGGTCCACTGCGGCAGCCTGAGCAAGGTGCTGTCGCCCGGCCTGCGCGTGGGCTGGATGGTGGCGCCGGCTGAGCTGCTGGCCAAGGCCACGATGTGCAAGCAGTTCAGCGATGCGCACACCAGCACCTTTGCCCAGGCGACCGCCGCGCGCTACCTGGCCGCCGGTCGCATGCCCGCCACGCTGGCCCGGGTGCGCCAGGTCTATGCCGAGCGCGCCCAGGCCATGGGCGATGCGCTGCGCCGCGAGCTGGGCGATGCGCTGTCCTTTGTGCAGCCCCAGGGCGGCCTGTTCATCTGGGCGCGACTGACGGGCGCCGGCGGCAAGGTGCAGGACGGCAATGTCTTTGCCAAGCGCGCCATCGACCAGGGCGTGGCCTTTGTGCCGGGGGCGCCGTTCTTCTGCGCCAACCCCGATCCCGCCACGCTGCGCCTGTCGTTTGCCACAGCGGACGTGGCCAAGATCGAGGAAGGCATCGCCCGCCTGGCCAAGGCCCTGTAATCCGGCGCCGATTCAGCGCAGGTCCAACGCGGATCAGGCGCTGTCGTCAAAGCGAAAGCCCGCCGCTGGCTGGCAGCGCCACTGGCCGTCGCCGGTCAGCTCCAGCACATGGCGGTGGAATTTCAGCAGCGAGGGCCGGTGCCCCACGCTGACCAGGGTGGTGCCGTTGGCCAGCAGTTGGCGGTACAGGCTTTCTTCGTTGGCAATGTCCAGCGCGCTGCTGGCTTCGTCCAGGATGGCGTAGCGCGGCCGCGCCAGCAGCACCCGGGCAAAGGCCAGGCGCTGCTGTTCGCCCACCGAGAGCAGCTTGTGCCAGTCGTGTTCGGCGTCCAGTCCGCCCACGCGCTCGGCCAGGTCAGGCAGGTGGACCCGCTCCAGCAGTTCCAGCAGGCGGTCGTCCTGCACCGAGCGTTCGGACTGGGGGTAGAGGATCTGGCTGCGCAGGCTGCCCAGCACCATGTAGGGCTGCTGCGGCAAGAACAGGATGTCCGCCGGCGGCGGCCGCAGGACCTGGCCCTGGCCGGCATACCAGAGCCCGGCCACCGCCCGCAGCACCGAGCTTTTGCCGCTGCCGCTGGCGCCCACGATCAGCAGGCTTTCGCCGTCGGCGATGTCCACGCTCAGGTGGCGCACCAGTACCCGCTCACGCAGGGGGGTCATCACGGTCACGTTGCGCAGCGCCAGCCGGGTGTCGGGCACGGACTCGATCAGGCCCTGGTGGCTCTCCTGCCGGCGCACCGGGGGCTGCTCCAGCAGCTGTGCAAAGTCGTGCAGGCGCTCGATGCCGGCGGCAAAGCGGCTCAGGCTTTCAAAGTTGTCCACGATGATGGAGATGGCTCCCAGTACGGCCGCAAAAGCCCCAGCTGCCTGCACGGCGCGGCCCACCTCCAGATCGCCCGAGAGCACCTGGTCCGCCAGGATGGCGCTGGGCAGCACCAGCGTCAGCATGCTGTAGCCGTACTGGAACAGGTTGAGCAGGAACTGGCGGCGGATCAACTGCTGGTAGTTGTCGAACACCGCGTGAAAGCGCTGCTGCACCTGCTGCATTTCGCGGGGCTCGCCGTGGTAGAAGGCAATCGACTCGGCATGTTCGCGCACCCGCACCAGGCTAAAGCGCAAGTCCGCCTCGCGGCGCAGCTGGCGAAAGTTCAGGCCCATCAGCGGGCGGCCATAAATGGCGACCGTGATCCAGGTGCCCGCCAGCGCATACACCACCAGAAAATAGACCAGCGCCTTGGAGATGGACCACAGCACCTGGCTGAAGGCCGTCAGCTGCAGCAGGGCGCCGATCATCACCACCAGAAAGAACAGCGAGCGCTGGGTGAAGTTGCTGATGTCCTCGGTCATGCGCTGGTCGGGGTTGTCCAGCGCGGCGTTGGCGTTGAGTTCGTAAAAATGCCGTTCGCTGAAATACCGTCCCAAAAACCGCAAGGTCAGCCAGCGCCGCCAGTGGTTGCCCAGGGTGTCGCGCACCCAGTAGTGCAGCGCATAAATGGGCACCGCCGCCACCAACAGCCCCAGACTGAAGCGGATCGCCTGCCAGAACCGGTCGGCATCGCGCGCGGCCAGGGCCGAGGTGAATTCGCCAGTCTGCTCGTTGAACAGCACCGCAAAACCGGTTTGCCCCAGCAGCAGCACGACCACCAACACCAAGAGGCCCCAGGCCTTCCATTTTTCTTCCTGCTTCCAGAAGGGGCTGGCAATTTCCCAGAACCATTGCCAAAGGGGGCGGCGGGCGGTTTTCATCAGGGGCGCGTGGGTCAGTGGCTGCCTGCCTGCGCGGCGGCGCGCAGTTTGTCTTTCTTGCTGGGGCGCTTGCCCTTGATGCCCCCCCCGTTGCCTGCCACTGGCTTGGCGGTGGCTGTGGCCACTTCGATGGGCTCAAACCCCGGCACCTGTTCGCGCGGCAGGCTCAGGTGCTGGCGCTTTTCAATCAGGCGGAAATGGGCTTCGGCATCGGCCGTCACAAAGCTCACTGCCAGGCCGCTGGCGCCGGCGCGGCCGGTGCGACCAATGCGGTGCACATAGTCCACCGCCGAGCGCGGCAGGTCGTAGTTCACCACCACCG
>CAZQXQ010000268.1:0-2742 GCA_964597235.1 uncultured Burkholderiaceae bacterium
TGGCGGCGCTGGCAGACCTGCCCCAGGCGACGTTCGCCAGCAAGGTCGAAGTCGCTGGCGACCAAGTGAGCGTCACCCGCGAAATCGACGGCGGCCTGGAAACCCTCTCTTTGAGCCTGCCTGCTGTGATCACCACCGACCTGCGCCTGAACGAGCCACGCTACGTGACGCTACCCAACATCATGAAGGCCAAGAAAAAGCAGCTGGACAGCGTCAAGCCCGAAGACCTGGGCGTGGATGTCGCCCCGCGCCTGAAGACCCTGAGCGTGGCAGAGCCGGCCAAGCGCGGCGCCGGCATCAAGGTGCCGGATGTGGCCACCCTGGTGGACAAGCTGAAAAATGAAGCCAAAGTGATCTAAGACCAACAACAACGAAGGAACAAGACACCATGACAGCCCTCGTCATTGCAGAACACGACCACGCCAGCATCAAAGGCGCCACCCTGAACACCGTCACCGCCGCCGCAGCCTGCGGAGGGGACGTGCACGTGCTGGTCGCTGGCCACAACGCGCAAGGTGCAGCGCAACAAGCTGCCCAGATTGCAGGCGTTGCCAAAGTGATTCACGCCGACGCAGACAGCCTGGCCCACGGCCTGGCCGAGAACGTCGCGGCGCAAGTGCTGGCCATTGCCGGCAACTACAGCCACATCCTGTTCCCTGCCACCGCGGGCGGCAAGAACGTTGCCCCCCGCGTGGCCGCCAAGCTCGACGTGGCGCAGATCAGCGACATCACCAAAGTCGTGAGCGCCGACACCTTCGAGCGCCCCATCTACGCTGGCAACGCCATTGCCACCGTGCAAAGCAGCGATGCCACCAAAGTCATCACCGTGCGCACCACCGGCTTTGACGCTGCAGCCAAAGAAGGCGGCAGCGCCCAAGTGGAAAGCCAGGCTGCCCAAGCCGGCAACGGCAAGGCCAGCTACGTCGGCAGCGAAATCGCCAAGAGCGACCGCCCCGAGCTGACGGCGGCCAAGATCATCGTCTCCGGTGGCCGTGCGCTGGGCTCCAGCGAAAAGTTCAACGAAGTCATGACCCCGCTGGCCGACAAGCTGGGCGCCGCCATTGGCGCCAGCCGCGCGGCGGTGGATGCTGGCTACGCCCCGAACGACCTGCAAGTCGGCCAGACCGGCAAGATCGTGGCGCCGCAGCTGTACGTCGCTGCGGGCATCTCGGGTGCCATCCAGCACTTGGCGGGGATGAAGGACAGCAAGGTGATCGTGGCGATCAACAAGGATGGGGAGGCGCCGATCTTCAGCGTGGCGGACTATGGGCT
Organism: uncultured Burkholderiaceae bacterium; assembly: GCA_964597235.1. Taxonomy (GTDB): domain Bacteria; phylum Pseudomonadota; class Gammaproteobacteria; order Burkholderiales; family Burkholderiaceae_C; genus CAYZPX01. Next base: position 1,273 of record CAZQXQ010000268.1, read on the forward strand.
GGAGGCGGACTTGTTCGCTGCGGTGCCTGAGTTGGTCAAGGCGCTGTAAGTCCTGAGGCAGGCGAAGTCCTGCTACAATCGCGGGCTTCGGCGCACAGGAGAGGTGGCAGAGTGGTCGAATGTACCTGACTCGAAATCAGGCGTGGTGGCAACATCACCGAGGGTTCGAATCCCTCCCTCCACTTCAAGAATTTACGAAAGACGGACCCAAGTGGTCCGTTTTTTATTTCTACCCATCGCTTTACCCATCGCCAGGTATTGGGTGTGCCAGGACCATTGGGTAACAGGTTTGCAGTTCTGAGTATTCGTCTGTTTCTCGGTCCTTGGCTCGTTGATCATACAAACCCAACACCGAGTGGTCAGGCCTTACCCAGCGAGCTACCCATCGTCTGCTTCGGTAGGCAGACAGTGACCGCGACCCTGAGAGTGCCGCTCCCTTCAGAGTAGGCCAGTGGCCGCTGCAGCCCAGGATAATCTTTGGTATGCGCATCAATTTGGTCACCCCATTTGCAGAGAAGGACGCCGTTAAAGCACTTGGAGCAAAGTGGGACCCGGCCCGCAAGGTCTGGTACATCGTCAATGTTGAAGACCTCACCCCATTTCTGCGATGGATTCCAGGCGTGCAGGACGTGGCGGACCAGAAGCTATCTCCGAGGCAAAACATGAAGGGGACAGACTCCACGCTCACCAGCACTGGCCCCGCCGTGCTTGCGCCCTTGTGTGCTTGTGATGTCTTGCCTTGGGAGGATTGCGAGCACACGTCTCCGAGATGAGGCGCTGGGCTGGCCCTAGAGCGTGGTTTATTTCACCAGCGCTAAACACTGTTTGCGCTGGTCTGACTCCCGGATGCTGTGGCAGTGGCTACGCTGACCCTTCACCTGGGCCAGGCATAGATTTCGATGGTCCTGATCCTTGATGGAGTGGCAGTTACCGGTATGCCCCTTGGACATGGACAGACAGTAATTGCGCCTGTCCCCATCTTTGATCCCGTAACAGTCTGACGGTCCCGCCATGGTGACCCCCATCCCAGACATTCCGATGGCCCAAAGCAGCCCAGAGAGAGCCCCTCTTGGTACTTTGATGAGGGCAGCCATCGCCCATGACCCATTGCTGGTGTGACGCATGTGCTTCACCTTGTTTTTGGTTCCTGTGAATGAAATAGACCGGTAGTCCGATGGGAGGCCTGCCTGCCTGCCAGACAGACCCATTGGCTCACCTACACCGAGAGAACACTGTGCATCAGACCTGACCTCAGGCACAGGGTCTCGACAGCTACATTGATGGCGGTTTTCACTTTTGGGAAGATGGCTGCACAGATGTGCTCCTAATCCGTAGCAAGGTTATTCAGGATCTGCGGTCTGTCATCGAAATTGGTGTGGGCGACTCTCCCGGATCGGCAGTCTCGGCAGGCTGGATGTTGAATCACATCCAAAACTGAGCCATTTTTTGGCTGAATCACATTTAAATCTG
>CAZQXQ010000269.1:0-2695 GCA_964597235.1 uncultured Burkholderiaceae bacterium
CCACGTCCAGCGTAGAGGTGTTGGAGGCCAGGATCGCACCGGGCTTCATCACCGCATCGAGCTGCTTGAACACCACTTCCTTGACGCCCAGCTCCTCGAATACCGCCTCGATGACCAGGTCGGCATCCTTGATCTCGTCGTAGGAGAGCGTGGTGGACAGCAGGGCCATGCGCTGCTCGTACTTGTCCTGCTTGAGCTTGCCTTTTTTGACCTGAGCTTCGTAGTTCTTCTGGATGGTGGCGATGCCCCGGTCCAGCGCTTCCTGCTTCATTTCCAGGATCTTGACGGGGATGCCGGCGTTCAGGAAGTTCATCGCGATGCCGCCGCCCATGGTGCCGGCGCCGATCACCGCCACGCTCTGGATGGCGCGCTGGGGCGTATCGGCAGGTACATCCGGAATCTTGCTGGCAGCGCGCTCGGCCATGAACAGGTGGCGCAGCGCACGCGACTCGGGCGTGCCCATCAGTTCCAGGAACAGGGCGCGCTCACGGGCCATGCCTTCGTCAAAGCTGCGCGAGGTGGTGGCGGCAGCCACGGCATCCACGCACTTGAGCGGCGCGGGGAAGTTCTTGGCCATGCCCTTGACCATGTTGCGGGCGAACTGGAAGTAAGCCTCGCCCTGGGGGTGCTTGGCGCTCAGGTTGCGCACCAAGGGCAGCGGACGCGCATCGGCCACGCTCAGGGCGAAGGCCTGGGCTTCGTCCATCAGGCTTTCGGGCGAGGCAGCCAGCTTGTCGAACAGCTTCTGGCCTGGGATGGCAGCGAGCAGCTCGCTCTTGACGGCCTCGCCGCTGACGATCATGTTCAGCGCGGCTTCCACGCCCAGCACGCGGGGCAGGCGCTGGGTGCCGCCGGCGCCTGGCAGGATGCCCAGCTTGACCTCGGGCAGCGCCACGCTGCAGCCGGGGGCGACCACGCGATAGTGGCAGCCCAGCGCCAGCTCCAGCCCGCCGCCCATCGCGACGCTATGGACAGCGGCAACCACGGGCTTGGTCGAATGCTCAATGGCGGCAATCACCGAATTCAGGTTGGGCTCGCGCATGGCCTTGTCGGTGCCGAACTCCTTGATGTCTGCGCCGCCGGAAAACGCCTTGCCGGCGCCGGTGATGACGATGGCCTTGACGGACGGATCGGTGCGGGCCTGCTCCAGCCCATCCACGATGCCTTGGCGGGTGGCAAAACCCAGGCCATTGACGGGCGGATTGTTCAGGGTGATCACGGCCACCGGGCCGTGGACTTGGTAGGAAGCGCTCATGGGGTGTTCCTCAAACAGAAAAAAGAACGGTCGTGCGATTTTTGATTCTAGGGGCAGCGCGTGCCCCAGTGGCGGGCCTCTGTCCCGGTCGGGACATGGCCCTGGTCGGCGTCAAACTTCCAGCCACTCCTTGCGGATGTAGCTGTTGGCGCGCAAGCTATCGGTCGTGCCTTCAAAGACGATGGCGCCATGGCCCATCACCAGGGCACGGTCGGAAATGGCCATGGCGATGGTGAGTTTTTGCTCGATCAGCAGCACCGAGATGCCCCGGGCCTTGAGCTGTTGCAGGTACTCGCCGACCAGCTCCACGATCTTGGGCGCCAAGCCTTCGGTGGGCTCGTCGATGATGATCAGGTCGGGGTCGCCCATCAGCGTGCGGCACAGGGTCAGCATCTGCTGCTCGCCGCCGGACATCACGCCGGCCTCGGTGTGCTGGCGCTCTTTCAGGCGGGGGAACATCGCGTACATGTCGTCAAACGACCAGCGGCTGTTCTTTCCCTTGCCCTTCTGCCCCAGCATCAGGTTCTGATGCACGGTGAGGTTGGGGAAGACATCCCGGCTCTCGGGCACATAGCCGATGCCCAGGTGCGCGATCTCGTAGGCTTTCTTGCCGGCGAGGGACTGGCCCTTCCAGAGCAACTGCCCTTCCCAATCCACCAGACCCATGACGGCCTTGGCGGTGGTAGAGCGGCCCGAGCCATTGCGGCCCAAGAGCGCGACGATCTCGCCGGGCTGCACTTCGAAGCTGACGCCGTGCAGCACATGGCTTTTGCCGTAGTAGGCATGGAGTTGGTCGATTTTCAGCACCTCAATGCCCCCCTGCCTGCTGTTCGGCCACCACGGAGCCCAAATACGCCTCCTGCACCCGCTGGTCGGCGCGCACGCGGTCGGGCGTATCGAAGGCAATCACCTCGCCATAGACCACCACCGCGATCTTGTCGGCCAGGCCAAAGACCACGCCCATGTCGTGCTCCACCGTGAGCAGGGTCTTGCCCTCGGTCACCTCGCGGATCAGCTGGATGAAGCGGCTGGTCTCGGTGTTGCTCATACCGGCCGTGGGCTCGTCCAGCAGGATCACGCTGGCGCCACCGGCAATGGTGATGCCGATCTCCAGCGCCCGCTGCTCGGCGTAGGTCAGGTTCATCGCCAGCACATCGCGCTTTTTGTCGAGGTGGATCATGTGCATCAGTTCCTTGGCACGCTCGTTGGCGTCCTTGAGCCCTGACAGAAAGCGCAGGAAGGTGTAGCGGTAGCCCAGACTCCACAACACGCCGCAACGCAGGTTCTCAAAAACGCTGAGCTTGGGGAAGATGTTGGTGATCTGGAAACTGCGCGAGAGCCCCATGCGGTTGATCTCGAAGGGCTTTTTGCCATCGATGCGGTGACCATGCAGCAGCACCTCGCCGCTGGTGGGGGCAAAGCGGCCGCTGATCAGGTTGA
>CAZQXQ010000270.1:0-2679 GCA_964597235.1 uncultured Burkholderiaceae bacterium
GCCATTACCGTCGCCGGGGACGCTCTCCGCCTGATCTTCAACTACGGCTGTAGTAATAGGCCCACTGTTCTGCTTCGGGCACTGCCAGCCGGGGGTGAACCTGGTCGGCAAATTCGGCGGCCAAAGGGGGCAGGGTGCGCGGTGGGTCGGTGGGGACGATGGTCAGGTTTTGGCCCCACGCCGTGGGCATCGCCCCCAGAGCGGTCATCCCTGTCAGGTGGCCCAGCTGGCGCAGGAGGCGGCGCCGCTGCAACAGGGCAGGCTCTGGAGCTTGCGTTACATCAGCCTGCAGGGAAATGGAGGGGAAATGCCTCGGACTCATGCGGGCATTTTGCGGCCAACACACTATGCTTGAACCGGCTGCACACAAAGAACACCGGCAGCACACAGGCCAGACACATGGCCCACACAAGGAGACAGACATGGTGGCATGGGCAGGGCAGAACGGCGTGAAAGACCAAGGAGCGGAGGCGGCCCGTGGGGCAGGATCTTCCGATTGCGCACGGCTGCGCCAACAGCTGAATGCCGTACCCAGCACCCTGCTGATCCCCCTGGCGGCGCGCGCCCATGGCGCCCGGCTGTTTCCCTGGCTGGCCTGTGCCGATGCCGAGGCCGGACGCCTGCTGGACTGCCTGGGCGCCGATGTGCGCGCCTTGCTGGACGATGCGCCCACGGTGCTCAACATCCTCTGGCGCACCCGCTTGCTCAAGGCGGCGGGGCAGGCCTTTTTTACGCTGCATCCCCATAGCCCCGGTGCCAGCCTGGGCTGTGGCCTGTCGCACCACTTTCAGTGGCTAGACAACGGGCACAACGCCTGGATCGACGCCGATCTGCCCGAAGTGATGGACCTGCGGGCGCGGTTGCTGCCCGCCAATGATCCCCGTCGCAGCAACGCCTGCATCGACCTGACGGTGCCCGGCTGGTGGCAGCGCCTGGGCCTGCCCGAGGGGCTGGACGCCGAACCGGTGTTCCTGCTGTGCGAAGGAGTGTTGATGTACTTGAAGCCTGCCCAGGTTGCGGCGGTGCTGGCCGAGTTTGCCGAACATGCCCCGCCCGGTTCGCAGTTCCTGTGTGATGTGATTTCCTGTGTGGGCGTGGGCCAGGCGCACTGCAACCCCAGCCTGCGCCCTACCGGCGCCGAATTCCATTGGGGCGTGCAGGACCTGGCCGAGCTGACCGCCCCCCATCCCCGCCTGCGCCTGCAGGAGCAGCACAGCGTGGCCGAATGCTATGGCTGGATGGGGACCATGGCCGAGTGGTGCCTGCGGCCCTGGTCCGCCACACCCCTGTATGCGATGGTGACGCTGGGGGTGTAGGCGCACAGCCCCGCTATCCGGTATGGTTTCGGGGTTTTGTCCGATTTGATGACCATGTCTCCTTTGCAACAAGCTTCCGATTCCGTTTCTGATGCCGCACCCGTCCCCGATCCTGCGCGGGTTGCGGCCCTGGCCACTTTGGTGGAACACCTGTCCCTAGTGCAGCAGGACACCCACCGCTTCCAGGGCAGCAGCATCGACTTCATCGGTACCCAGGCCGTGTTTGGTGGCCAGGTGCTGGGCCAGGCGCTGATGGCTGCCGCCCGCACGGTGCCGGTGCACCGCGTGCATTCGCTGCACGCCTACTTCCTGCGCCCGGGCGACAAGGCCCTGCCCATCGACTATGTGGTGGACCCGGTGCGCGACGGCAAGGGCTTTTCGATGCGCCAGGTGGTGGCGATGCAGAACGACAAGCCCATCTTTCACATGTCGGCCTCGTTTCAGCAGCGCGAGCCCGGCGTGGAGCACCAGTCGCCCATGCCTGTGGCCCCCGCGCCCGAGCGCCTGCCCGACGAGTTTGACCAGCGCCGCCGCCTGTTGCCGCAGCTGCCGCCCTATGCCCGCACCGTGCTCCAGCAGGCCCAGCCTCTGGACATCCGCCTGGTCAATCCGCCCCATTTGCTTGAGCCCCAGCCCAAAGAGCCGCAGTCGCAATGCTGGTTCCGTTCTGCGGCGGTCTTGCCGGACGACCCGCTGGTCCATCAGGCCCTGCTGGCCTATGCGTCGGATTTCAACTTCATCCGCGTGGCCATGCAGCCCCATGGCATGACCTTCATGCAGCCCGATGTGCAGTGCGTCAGCCTGGACCACGCCATGTGGTTCCACCACGACTTCCGCTTTGACGACTGGCTGCTGTACGCCACCGACTCGCCCTGCGCCTCCGGTGCGCGCGGGCTCGCTCGGGGCCAGGTCTTCACCCGCCAGGGCAAGCTGGTCGCTTCGGTGGCTCAGGAAGGTCTGATCCGCCAACGGAGCTGAGCCAGCGCCTTCCTTACGTCAGCCTTGCTCTCGGGTATGCTTCGCGCCCATCCGTGATGCCACACGCATCACCGCACTGCGGTCACGGGACGGTTCTTGGCTACGCGCCCACCGTTCCGGTTCGTTCGTTACCTCGAACCAGCCTTTGATCCTTCAGATCCGGCAGCTGTCCATCCAGCACAGCTTGCCATGGAGTGTGGCGCTACCCCCCACCTGAAGTCCGCCGTGCCGGCTGCCCTTGCGCAGCCCCATCCCCATTCAGTAAACCCCAGGAGCGTCCTTATGCAGACCCATCCCAACCCCACGGCACAGCGCATTGGCGTGCCGCTGGAAACCTTCCCCGGCGAAAAACGCGTGGCCACCGTGCCCGACGTGGTGGAGAAAC
>CAZQXQ010000271.1:0-2643 GCA_964597235.1 uncultured Burkholderiaceae bacterium
TGGTCCACCGCCTGAGCCAGCAGTCGCCGCGCCTGCACCCGCGCCTGATGCAGCAATGGCGCCAGGCCCTCAAGCACACCGACGACTGGCTGGCCAGCATCAACTTTGGCTCGGCCCGCCAGCGGGTGCGCCAGTTTGTGCTGAAGATGCGCGATGCCGCCGACCCCACCATCACCCTGCTGTTCTCCCGCGAGGACATGGGCGCGATGATGGATTTGAAGCACGAGACCGTGAGCCGCGAGGTCAGCCAGCTGGTGCGTGAGGGCGCGCTGCAGCCTTTGGACAAATCCGGCCGGGTGTACCGGGTGCAGAACCCGCAGCTGCTGATGGCCTGAGAGCGGCTTCGAGGGTCAAAAGAAAACCCCGCTAGCCCAATAAAATCGGGCGGTAATAGCTATTAAATCAATAGCTATTACCGCCCGTCATTGCTGGGCTGCAGGGCAGCGGTTCAGGAACTGCGCGAAAGATCAGCCTTCGGCGCTAAAGCCCACGGCCTTGACGATGGGGCCCCACTTGGCGGTTTCGCGGCGCACGATGTCGCCCAGCTCGGCGGGGGTGGACCATTGGGCTTCCAGGCCGAAGGTGGCCAGGCCGTCGATGACTTCCTGCTGCGCCAGCGCGATCTTCAGCGCGGCGTTGATGCGGTTGACCAGGTCTGGCGCGGCCTTGGCGGGCAGGAAGAAGGCGAACCACTCGCTGTGCGCCATGTTCTTCATGCCCTGTTCGGTGAAGGTGGGCACGTCGGGCGTGAAGCGGCTGCGCTTGGCACCCGAGGTGCCCAGGATGCGCACCTTGCCGGTGGACAGGTGCAGCGTCAGGTCGCCCACCGGGCCCGAGACGGCGGCGATGTTGCCGCTGAGCAGGTCCAGCATCGCGGGCTGGGTGCCGCGGTAGGCGGCGTGCTTGAGGTCCACGCCAGCACTTTGGCCGACCAGCGCGCCCAGGAAATGCGGGGTGGAGCCGGCGGCGGGCGAGCCAAAGTTGGCCTGGCTGGGGTTGGCCTTGGCCCAGGCCAGGAAGTCGGCCACGTTCTTGACGCTGGCGGGCACCATCGGGCCCACGGCCAGGCCGGAATCAAAGATGCAGCCGGTGGACACGGGGGTCAGGTCCGCCATCGGGTCGTAGGCCAGCTTTTTGTAGATGTGGGGGTAGATGGTCAGCATCGACGTGGGCGTTTGCAGCAGCGTCGTGCCATCGGGCGGCAGGGCCTTGACGGTCTGGATCGCGATCTGGCCGCCTGCGCCAGTCTTGTTGTCCACCACAGTGGTCTTGGCGTAGCTGCCCAGCTTGCTGGCCACGCGGCGGCACATGGCGTCCGAGGTGCCGCCGGCGGCAAAGCCGGTGACGATGCGCAGGTTCTCGATTTGCGCCTGGGCCAGTGCCTGCTGGCCAATGCTGGCGAGCAGCGCGCCAGCACCGGCGGCCTGGACAAACTGGCGGCGGGAAAATTCGGGGGCCATGGGCTGTCTCCTAAGAATGAATGGACGTGAAAGCCCGCTATTGAACCAAAAAACCGGAGCCCGCAGAGCGGTCATGGGCGCTAGCGATAATCCCCGCCATGCCAAACCGCTGGAAACCCAATGTCACCGTGGCCGCCGTCATCGAGCGCGAAGGGCGCTTCCTGATGATCGAGGAAGACACGGCCGACGGCCTCAAGCTCAACAACCCCGCAGGGCACCTTGACCCTGGCGAATCCCCCATCGACGCCTGTGTCCGCGAGGTGCTGGAGGAGACTGCGCACGACTTCACGCCCACCGCGCTGGTCGGGGTCTATCTCAACCGTTTCATCCGCACCCGCTCGGGTGACGACATCACCTACCTCCGCTTCACCTTCACCGGCGATCTGGGTACCCATCACGCTTGGCGCAGCCTGGACACCGGCATTGTGCGCACGGTGTGGCTGACGCTGGACGAGCTGCACGCCAGCGCCGCCCGCCACCGAAGCCCCCTGGTGCTGCAAAGCGTGCAGGACTACCTCGTGGGCCGGCGCTTCCCGGTGGACCTAATCCACACCGACCCTAGCGTGCTGGTGGAGCCGGTCAGGCCGCCCCATCGGCGGTGATCTGCACCTTGTGGCCTTGGGCGGGGATAATTTCGCCCCTATGAACAAGCAGCGTGTTGTCGTCGGTCTGAGCGGTGGGGTGGACTCCGCTGTCACCGCCTATTTGTTGAAACAGCAGGGCCACGAGGTCATCGGCATCTTCATGAAGAACTGGGAAGACGACGATGACAGCGAGTATTGCTCCAGCCGCCAGGACTTTCTGGACGCTGCCGCCGTGGCGGACGTGGTCGGCATTGACATGGAGCATGTCAACTTCGCCGCCGAGTACAAGGACCGGGTGTTTGCCGAGTTCCTGCGCGAATACCAGGCTGGGCGCACGCCCAACCCCGACATCCTCTGCAACGCCGAGATCAAGTTCAAGGCCTTCCTGGACCACGCGATGCGCCTGGGCGCCGAGAAGATCGCGACCGGCCACTACGCCCGCGTGCGCCAGAACTCGGGCACCGGTCTGTTTGAGCTGCTCAAGGGCCTGGATCCGTCCAAGGACCAAAGCTACTTCCTGCACCGCCTGAACCAGGCCCAGCTGTCCAAGACCCTGTTCCCGGTCGGCGAGCTGCACAAGACCGAGGTGCGTCGCATCG
>CAZQXQ010000272.1:0-2626 GCA_964597235.1 uncultured Burkholderiaceae bacterium
CGCAGCAAGTACCCGTCAAAAAAACGCCAGTCAGCGCTTAACTGACTGGCATTGGGCCGCAAGGTGATTTACACCGACTTTGAGGACGCGCTGGGCGAAGCCACTGAGGTGGATTTACCCCTGGTGGCCAGCGCGGTGGACTTTGAGCGTTTCCGCAGCAAGGCAAGGCAGTTCCTGCGCGCCCACGACGATCGGCTGGCCCTGCACAAGCTGCGCCGCAACCAGCCGCTCACGCCCCTGGACCTGCAGGAGCTGGAGGCCCTGCTGCACGAAGCCGGCGGCACGGACAGCGACATCGAGCGCGCACGGGCGCTGCACACCAGCCTGCCGCTGTTCATCCGCTCGCTGGTCGGGTTGGACCGCGAGGCAGCCACGGCGGCCTTTGCCAACTTGGTGGCCCCCGGGACGGCCAGCGCCAGCCAGCTGCAGTTCATCGAGGAAATCGTGCAGCACCTGACCGAGCATGGCGCCATGCCCGCCGAGCGGCTGTACGCCTCGCCTTTCACCGACATCCACGCCCAAGGTCCGGACGGGGTGTTCGACACGAACAAGGTGGAGGCGTTGTTTCAGGCGCTGGACACCCTTGAGCTGCGTCAGGCCGCCGCCTGAAAGCTGGCATCCCCCACCCCACCCGTGCGAAGATGCGGCTCCCGTTTTATCCTCATCCCCATCCTTTTTGGTGAACCAGGAGGCCCCATGCACCAATACACCCTGACCGTCAAAGGCATGACCTGCGGCCATTGCGAAAAGGCCGTGACCGAGGCCATTCACGAGGTCGATCCCCAGGCCGAGGTGATCATCGACCGCGCGCACGACAAGGTAACGGTGGACACCCACCACACCCGCGACGCGCTGGCGACGGCCATCGTCGAAGCCGGTTACGACGTGATCATGTAAACCACCGAACGCCCCTATCCCTTTGCCTTGGAGACCTTTGCCATGACCCGTGACGTTTTTGTTGTCAGCACCGCCCGCACCGCCATTGGCACCTTTGGTGGCACGCTCAAGGACATTCCCAACACCCAGCTGGCCACCACCGTGGTCAAGGCCGCCATCCAGCGCGCCGGCGTGGCGCCCGATGCGGTGGGCCATGTGGTCATGGGCAATGTGATCCCCACCGACACCCGCGATGCCTACCTGAGCCGCGTGGCCGCCATCGATGCCGGCTGCCCCATCGAGACGCCTGCCTTCAACGTCAACCGCCTGTGCGGCTCGGGCCTGCAGGCCATCGTGTCGGCGGCGCAGGCCATCCAGCTGGGCGATTGCGAGGTCGCGATTGGCGCCGGCTCCGAATCCATGAGCCGCGGCCCCTACTTCGACCAGGCCGCCCGCTACGGCGCCCGCATGGGCGACACCAAGAGCATCGACTACATGCTGGGTATCTTGCACGACCCCTGGCAAAAGATGCACATGGGCATCACCGCCGAGAACGTGGCCGAGCGCTACCAAATTTCGCGCGAGATGCAGGATGCGCTGGCGCTGGAAAGCCAGCAGCGCGCCGCCCGGGCGATTGCCAACGGCTATTTCAAGGAGCAGATCGTCCCGGTGGAAATCGTCACCCGAAAGGGCACCACGCTGTTCGACACCGACGAGCATGTCCGCGCGACCACCACGCTGGAAGTGCTGGCCGGCATGAAGCCGGCGTTCAAGAAGGAAGGCGGCACGGTGACTGCCGGCAACGCCTCGGGCATCAACGACGGCGCCGCCGCCGTGCTGCTGGCCTCGGGCGAGCGTGTCGGTGCGCTGGGCCTCAAGCCCCTGGCCCGCTTGGTCGGCTACGCCCACGCCGGGGTGGAGCCCGCCTACATGGGCATCGGTCCCGTGCCCGCCACCCGCAAGGTACTGGAGCGCACCGGCCTGAAGCTGTCCGACATCGACGTGATCGAAGCCAACGAAGCCTTCGCCGCCCAAGCCTGCGCCGTGGCCAAGGAACTGGGCTTCGACCCCGCCAAGGTCAACCCGAATGGCTCCGGCATCTCGCTGGGCCATCCCGTGGGCGCCACTGGCGCGATCATCACCACCAAGGCGATCGCCGAGCTGCACCGCACCGGTGGCCGCTACGCCTTGGTGACCATGTGCATTGGCGGCGGCCAGGGGATTGCGGCGATTTTTGAGCGGGTGTAAACGCGAGGAACGGGGTCAAGCGACCCCGTTTTCCTGAACGGCGGGCTCCAAGCCCGCCAACAGGGTTTCCGGCGCAATATCCTGCTCGTGGGGCCAGGTGACGGCCCCAAAGAGGATGCCGACCCGATTGAAGTAATGGGGGTCTTGCAGCTCACGGAACACGCCGCGCCCCAAGTAGGGCTTCATGTCAAAGATGCCAGATTGCCCCCCCACGGTCTCCACATAAAGCCGATAGTCCGGCAAGGGCTTGACGGATTTCACATCCCAATCCATGGCGCACCTCACAGGGGATCGATTTTGTAGGGCTGCTCACCACTCGCAGCCAACTCCCAATCGGCCATCAACTCATCGCGGTGCAGCTCAATCCAGGCCTGCACCAAGCGCAACTGCTTGCGTGGTAAATGTCCGGCCAGGATCTCCCCTTCGTCAATGCTGATCGAGGCCTCGAACTCCGCATACCGCGCGTGGATATGCGGGAGATTGTGGTGTTGGTTGTCCAGCA
>CAZQXQ010000273.1:0-2579 GCA_964597235.1 uncultured Burkholderiaceae bacterium
CCGTGTAGCGGTTGATCATGGAATCCATGTTGCCCGCCGTCACGCCCCAGAACAGATTGGGCTTGCCCAGCGCCTTGAAGGGCTCGGCGCTCTGCCAGTCGGGCTGGGCGATGATGCCCACGCGAAAGCCCTGGGCTTCGAGCACCCGACCAATCACCGCCATGCCAAAGCTGGGGTGATCGACATAGGCATCGCCCGTGACCAGGATCACGTCGCAGCTGTCCCAGCCCAGCTGGTCCATCTCGGCGCGGCTCATGGGCAGGAAGGGCGCGGTGCCAAAGCGCTTGGCCCAATAGGGGCGGTAGCTGGTCAAAGGCTTGGCGGCACGCGCGAAAAAGGAGACGTCAACGGGGGCGTTCATAAGGCGGGGGGACTGCGTCCAAAGCGGCAGTCAGGCTGGCAAAGGAGCGCGATTTTAAGAGCCCGCCCCTTTTTGGGCAGCTGCCTTGCGCAATGCCCCCACGCGATCCACTAAGCTGTGCGCCCTTGCCCCGCGCCGCGCCATGCCACAGACCCTGTCCGCCCCCGTCCATAGCGAATTGCTGATCAAGAAAAGCCGCTTCATCGGCTGCGTGCAAGCCATCTCCGACCGGGCCAGCGCGCAGGCGGTGGTGGATGCGCTCTGGAAAGAGCACCCCGGCGCCGCCCACATTTGCTGGGCGCTGTTGGCCGGGGGCCAATCGGCGGCGGTGGACGATGGCGAGCCCAGCGGCACCGCCGGCCGCCCCATGCTGGACGTGCTGCGCCACCAGGACCTGGAAGGCGTGCTGGCCACCGTGGTGCGCTACTTTGGCGGGGTGAAGCTAGGCGCGGGCGGACTGGTGCGCGCCTACACCGACTGCGTTGCCCAGGCGCTGCTCAAGGCCGAAAAACAGCCGTTGCAAAAGATGTCCCTCCTGCGCTGCGAGGTACCTTACGCGCTGGAAGGCCTGCTGCGCCGCGAAATTGATGCCGCCGGCGCCGCGTTGGACGGCGTGGAGCACGGCAGCCTGGTGCGCCTGGCTTGGCGCATGCCGCAGGCCCAGGCCCCGGCGTTCATCGCCCGCATCGACGAACTGTGCCAAGGCCGCGCCGGCTGGGTTTCAGAATAGACGGCAATGGCCGATACATTCAGTATCTGTTTTTCATACTCCCACTTTTCAACCCCAGGAGCTCCTCATGGACGTATCCCTCTCCAACAACATCGTCAACACCGCCACGGCCTTGGCCAGCCGCGAAACTTCGGATGCGCTGAATGTGCGGATGCTCAAAAAAGCGATCGACACCCAAGCGTCTGCTGCTGCCACCCTGTTGCAGGCCCTGCCCCAAGCGCAACCCAGCCTGGCGACTTCGGGCAGCCTGGGCACGCAAGTGAACACCTACGCCTAAACTCCCAATGTCTGAATCCCGCCCCAGCGGTTCGCTGGGGCGTTTCTTTTTTGCTCATCTGCCCTGCCTGTGACACCTCCCTCCCCTGCCTCTACGGCCGCCTCCGGAAAACCTGAGCATTTCATCCGCTGGATCGTGATCCTCGGCTTCATGACAGCCGTGGCGCCACTGTCGATCGACCTGTACCTGCCCAGCTTTCCCCAGATGGAGCAAGACCTGCAGGCACCGGGTGGCAGCATCGGGTTTTCGCTGGCCACGTTTTTCATCGGGCTCACACTCGGGCAACTCGTCTATGGCCCCTTGAGCGACCGCTTTGGCCGCAAGCCGCTGCTGCTGGTGGGCTTTGCGCTCTACACCCTGGCGTCCATCGCCTGCACGCTGGCGGACAACGTGGTCAGCCTGTGCATTTGGCGCTTCGTCCAGGCCATGGGAGGGTGCGCGGGCATCGTGATTCCGAACGCTATCGTGCGCGACCGCATGGGCCCGCGCGATGCGGCAAGCGTCTTTTCGCTGCTGATGCTGGTGATGGGTCTGGCGCCCATCCTGGCTCCCATCGTCGGTGGCTGGCTGCTGGAGGCCTTTGGCTGGCGCTCCAACTTTGCGGTGTTGATTGGTTTTGGGCTGATCTGTCTGGCAGCCATCCTCTGGGGCCTGGAAGAAAGCCATGACACCAGCCACGAGCCGCCACTGCGCCTGCGCACCGTGGCCAGCAACTACGCGCTGCTGCTACGCAACCGCAGCTTCCTGGGCTTTGTGTTCAGTGGCGGCCTGGTACGCGCCGGCATGTTTGCCTACATTGCCGGTTCGCCCTTCGTGCTGATCAATTTGTACGGTGTTTCGCCCCAGCAGTACGGCTGGTTTTTTGGCGCAAACGCCTTTGGCCTGATTGCGTCCAGCCAACTGAATGCGCTGCTGCTCAAGCGCCAGCCCCCCACTACGCTCTTGCGCCGCGCGCTATGGGTGCCGCTGCTGTCGGGCCTGGGCATGACGCTGATGGCCTTGGCCGGCTGGATTTCGCTGCCCTGGTTCGCGCTGGGATTTTTTCTGTTCGTGGCCAGCGTAGGGTGGGTGGGACCCAATGCCAATGCCTGTGCGATGGCGACCCATGGCCAAATGGCCGGCACGGCAGCCGCGCTCAATGGTTCACTGGCCTTTTTATGTGCCACCCTGGCGGGTGGCCTGGTGGGCCTGCTGCACAACGGCACGGGCCA
>CAZQXQ010000274.1:0-2568 GCA_964597235.1 uncultured Burkholderiaceae bacterium
CATGTGATCGTCTCGCTCAACGTGGCATCTGCTCTCAAGCAAGGTTTGCGGGGTTCGCCTTGCCGTGCCTACATGGCCGACATGGCCGTGCAGGCGCAGCACAGCGATGCAGTGTTCTACCCGGATGTGGTGGTGTCCTGCCATCCGCAGGACCTGGCTGCCGAGCGCACGCTGGATCATCCGAGGGTGGTCATCGAGGTGTTGTCCGACAGCACGGCCGCCTATGACCGGGGTGCAAAATTTGCCGCCTACCGGGACATTCCTGACATGCAGGAATACGTACTGATCGACCCTGATCGACGCACCATAGAAATTTTCCGCCGCACCGAAGGCGGGGACTGGCTGCTGGCCTTGCAGGACAGCGCCCGCGGGCTGGTGCTGCGCTCGCTGGACATTGAGTTGCCGCTGGACGTGGTGTTCGAAGATCTGGTGCAGATCCCGCCGACAGCCCCCGCGCAGGAGTCTCCGGCGGCCTGAAGCCGGCGGGCCTTCAGCGGCTCACCACTGCCCCGTCTCCATCCGGATCGCCACCTCGCAGTCGTCGAAGATTTCGAGCTTGGCGATCTTCACCCGCACGCCCAGCACGCCGGGCAGCAGCATCAGCCGGTGCGCCAGCTTGCCGATCAGGCTCTCCAGCAGGTTCACATGCTCGGCGGTGCATTCGTCGATGATGATTTCGCGCACCTTGCGGTAGTCCAGCACGTTGTGGATATGGTCGTCGCGCGGCGACAGGGGTTGGGTGCCCAGGTTCAGCTCGGCATCGACCTGGATGGGCTGGGGGGCGATTTTTTCGTGGTCCAGGATTCCCAGGTTGGCATCGAAGCGCAATCCGGTCAGCGTGAGGATCTGGGTGCCTGCGGCGTTGTACATGGGCA
The DNA here is from genome assembly GCA_964597235.1 of uncultured Burkholderiaceae bacterium. Taxonomy (GTDB): domain Bacteria; phylum Pseudomonadota; class Gammaproteobacteria; order Burkholderiales; family Burkholderiaceae_C; genus CAYZPX01. The sequence goes on from CAZQXQ010000274.1 coordinate 876, forward strand.
AAGCAAAAGCAAGGTAAACGGGAAAGCGTGAAAGGTGAGGGCGGGCGTGCCCAACTACCTCACATCAGCGAGAAATCGCGCTCGAACTTCATCAGGTGCTGGCCGCCATCGACCAGCAGCGTGGTGCCGGTGATGGAGCCAGTCTCCAGCGCAAAGCGCACGGCGCTGGCCACGTCTTCGGGCGTGGAAGAGCGGCCCAGCGGGCTCAGGCGGTGCAGCTGCTGGAATTTCTCGTCGCTGAGCATGTGGCTGGTCAGCGTCAGCCCGGGGGCCACGCCGACCACGCGCAGGCGCGGGGCCAGCGCCATCGCCAGCATGGTGGTGGCGGCTTCCAAAGCAGCTTTGGACAGGGTGTAGCTCAGAAAGTCGGGGTTCTGGTTCCAGAGCTTTTGGTCCAGCAGGTTGACCACGGCACCGCGTGGGTCAGGTTCGCCAGCCTCGGCGCGGGCCTGCAGGTGGCTGTGCAGCGCCTGGGCCAGCAGGATGGGCGCGGCGGTGTTGCTGCGCAGGTGCTGCTCCAGCCGCGCCATGCCAAAGCTGGCGGCGTCGTCGTGCTCGAACAGCGAGGCGCTGTTGACCACCGCATCCACCCGCCCGAAATGCGCCACCACCCGGGGCAGCAGCGCACGCACGGCGGCCTCGTCCTGAAAATCCGCATCAAAATGGGCGCTAGCCCCCGAAAGACGTGCGCAAGTAGCTACGGTTTCGATAGCGTCCTGCGCCGAGCCCCGGTAATGCACGGCCACCTGCCAGCCGGCGCTGGCCAGCGTGAGGGCAATCTGGCGGCCCAGGCGGCGCGCGGCGCCGGTGACGAGCACGGTGCGGGGGGAGGGCGGTGCAGCGGGGGGAGATGCGTCGGGTGAAACAGGGGACATTGCAGGGACAATCCAGGCCACGATGACAAACGCCCGCAGTGTAACGAGCCCCTCCGACGGAAACCCCCTCCATGCCCACATCGCCCAGGCCGTGCAGGCCGCCGGGGGATGGCTGGGCTTTGACCGCTTCATGGCGCTGGCGCTGTACGCGCCGGGCCTGGGTTACTACGCCAACAACCTGGCCAAGTTCGGCGCCATGCCCGAGTCCGGCAGCGATTTCGTGACCGCGCCCGAACTCAGCCCGCTGTTTGGCCAGCTCCTGGCCGCCCAGGTGGCCGAAGCGCTGGCGCAGACCGGCACCGATGAGGTCTGGGAGTTTGGTGCCGGCTCCGGCGCGCTGGCGCTGCAGCTGCTGGACAGCCTGGGCGAGGCGGTGCGCCGCTACACCATCGTGGACCTGTCCGGCACCTTGCGCGAACGCCAGAGGCAGGCCCTGGCCCAACACGCCGACAAGGTCCGCTGGCTGGATGTGCTGCCCGAAGCGTTCGACGGCGTGGTCGTTGGCAACGAGGTGCTGGACGCCATGCCCGTGCAACTGCTGGCCCGCGTCAACGGCCAATGGCACGAGCGCGGCGTGGCGCTGCAGGACGGGCACTTTGTCTGGGAAGACCGTCCCACGGCCCTGCGCCCGCCGGTGGAGATCGACGGCACGCATGACTACCTGACCGAGCTGCACGCGCAGGGCGAAGGCTTTATCCGCACCCTAGGCGACCGGCTCCAGCGCGGCGCGGCTTTCCTGATCGACTACGGTTTTGGTGAGGCCGAGTACTACCACCCCCAGCGCCACATGGGCACGGTGATGTGCCACCGCGCCCACC
>CAZQXQ010000275.1:0-2503 GCA_964597235.1 uncultured Burkholderiaceae bacterium
AACTGCTGCAAGGGCTGGAGGCGCGGATGATGGCCCACGCAGAAAAGCTGGAGTTCGAGCAGGCCGCCGAGCTGCGCAACCAGCTGGCGGCCTTGTCCCGGGTGCTGCACCAGCAGGCGGTGGAATCGGTGGACGACAAGGACGTGGACATCCTGGCCGTGCGCGTGCAGGGTGGCCGTGCCTGCGTCAATCTGGCCATGGTGCGCGGTGGGCGGCATCTGGGTGATCGGCCGTATTTCCCCGCGCAGCTGGCCGATGCGGCCATGCTGTGGGGCGAAGACGGGGAGGGCGCCTTGGGCGATGTAGCCAATGACAGCGGCGCAGCCGATGCCGCCACGGCGACCGTGCGGCCCGTGGAAGTGTCGGTGCTGGAAGCCTTCATGTCCCAGCATTACCTGGGTCAGACCGTGCCGCCAGTGCTGGTCTGCAGCCACCCGGTGGACAAGGCCCTGCTGGCGGCACTGTCCGAGGCGGCTGGCCACAAGATCCATGCCGTCCATCAGCCCCGCGAACAGCGCCGGGTCTGGCTGGAAATGGCCGAGAAGAATGCCGAATTGCAGCTGGCCCGTCTGCTGGCCGAGGAAGGCTCGCAGCAGGCCCGCACCCGTGCCTTGGCCGAGGCGCTGGACTTGCCGCTGGACCACCTGGATGCGCTCACCATCGAGTGCTTTGACATCTCCCACACGGCGGGTGAAGCCACCCAGGCTTCTTGCGTGGTCTTCCACCACCACCAGATGCAGTCCAGTGAATACCGGCGCTACAAGATCGACGGCATCACCGGCGGCGACGACTACGCCGCGATGCGCCAGGTGCTCACGCGCCGCTACAGCAAGGTGGCAGAGGCTCAGCGCGAGGCGGGTGGCGAGCATTTCGGCGCGGATGCGGGGGGCGCTCCCGTGGGGCAGGCGCGTCTGCCGGATCTGGTGCTGGTCGATGGCGGCAAGGGGCAGGTGAGCATGGCGCGCGAAGTGTTCAGCGCCTTGGGGCTGGACCTGTCCCGCATCGTCGGCGTCGAAAAAGGCGAGGGTCGCAAGGTGGGGCTGGAAGAGTTGGTCTTTGCCGACGGTCGCGAGAAGGTGTACCTGGGCAAGGATTCCGCTGCGCTGATGCTGGTGGCGCAGATCCGGGACGAGGCCCATCGCTTTGCGATCACCGGCATGCGCGCGCAGCGGGCCAAGGTCCGCGTGGGCGGCAGCCGCCTGGAAGACATTCCTGGCATCGGCCCCAAGAAGCGGGCGCGCCTGCTGCAGCGCTTTGGCGGTGTGCGCGGCGTAGCCGATGCCAGTGTCGAGGATTTGGCCAGCGTCGAGGGCATTTCCCTGGAGCTGGCCGACACTATTTACCGGGCACTGCGCTGAAGGCTTTGACGAATGCTCAGGCATTTGCCTTGCTCGCCTGCGCCCTCATGCCACAATCGCCAGCCATGTTTCTGACCATTCCCACCATCATGACCTGGACGCGCATCGTCGCGATTCCCTTGATCGTGGGCATCTTCTACGCTCCGCTGGACCTGCCGACCCGCAACCTGATCGCCACGGTGATGTTTATCGTCTTTGCGGCCACCGATTGGCTAGACGGGTTCCTGGCGCGAAAGCTCAATCAGACTTCGGCTTTCGGTGCCTTTCTGGACCCAGTGGCCGACAAATTCCTGGTTTGCGCTTCGCTGCTGGTGCTGGTTCACCTGCAACGTGCCGATGTGTTCGTGGCGCTGATCATCATCGGTCGTGAAATCGCCATCTCTGCCCTTCGGGAGTGGATGGCGCAGATCGGCGCGAGCAAAAGTGTGGCGGTCCACATGCTGGGTAAAGTCAAGACCACCGTGCAGATGGTGGCCATCCCTTTTCTGCTCTACGACGGGCTCTTTTGGGGCTCTATAGACACGGGTGTCTGGGGGGTATGGCTGATCTGGTTATCCGCTGTGCTGACGGTGTGGTCGATGGCGTATTACCTGCGCAAGGCGGTGCCCGAAATCCGTGCGCGGATGCGCTGAACGTTGCCAAACGTTCAAAAATTGGATCAAGTCAGTCGAGTTCGGCTTGGGGCACCACAATTCCGCATAGAATCCATGCTCTCTGCAATTTGCAGTAAAAGTCACGCCAAGATCTGAGAGCGTCGTTGTGCCACTTGCACTCACAGACACACCAGTATCTTTTCAATTTACGAGAGGTCTCTTGTGAACAAAACCGAATTGATCGAGCACATCGCCAGCAACGCCGATATCTCCAAGGCTGCGGCGGCGCGTGCGCTTGAATCAACCATTGATGCTGTCAAAAAAACCCTGAAAAAAGGCGGTACAGTGTCGCTCGTCGGTTTTGGAACGTTTGCAGTGGGAAAACGCGCTGCCCGTACAGGACGTAACCCACGTACAGGCGAAGCCATCAAGATCAAGGCCACGAAAGTTCCAAAGTTCCGTCCTGGCAAAGCGTTGAAAGACGCCATCAACTAACACCGGTTTCAGGTGGGGTGCTTAGCTCAGTTGGTAGAGCGGCGCCCTTACAAGGCG
>CAZQXQ010000276.1:0-2483 GCA_964597235.1 uncultured Burkholderiaceae bacterium
ACTACCAGATCCAGCAGGCCCAGGGCAAGCTGGTGCGCGTGGTGCAGGGCGCGGTGTTTGACGTGGCGGTGGACATCCGCCAAAGCTCGCCCACCTTCGGGAAATGGGTGGGCGTGGAGCTGAGCGCCGACAACCACCGCCAGCTGTGGGTGCCGCCAGGCTTCGCACATGGCTTTTTGGTGCTCAGCGAGAGTGCGGAGTTTCTGTACAAGACCACCGACTATTACGCCCCCCAGCACGAGCGCTGCATTGCCTGGAATGACCCGCAACTGGCCATTGCCTGGCCGGACATCGGCATGGCGCCGCTGCTGTCGGCCAAGGATGCTGCGGGGCTGGCGTTGGCGGTAGCCGAGCGGTTTGATTGAGCGATCCGATCCGGTGAGCTGTTGTCATTGATTCTGCTGTACGGTGGCATTGGCTTGGTGGCTCAGTCTGGACCGGGGCTGGGCGATGGCTGAGTGCTGAACTGCTTCAGGCGCCGGTGTGCTGCCCGATTGCAGCGCCACCATCGCGCGGTACAGCGCATCCGACCCAAACTGGGCATTCTCTGGATCAAAAGAAAACAGGTTGTGCGGGCGGGGCACCAGGCGGCCCTCCCAGCGCGGTTCCAGGAAAAACGAGACAAAGCGCGCACCGTGGCGCGCATGCCGTGCCAGCAGGGCCTGCAGTGCTGGCGCTTCCATGGCCTTGAGCGGGTGGAATTCCGTGATGCCATAAGGGCGCGCGGACCGTCCCAGCCAATCCGTGAAGCTGTGGCCGTAGGCCGCTTCGCCGTACAGGCTCACGCCCAGCTGCAGGCCAGTGTCCGGCGCCAGCGAGGCATCGATGGCGAACTTCTGGTGGTCCCAGCCGGGGTTGCTGAAGGGGATGATCTGGTGGGTGCTGCGCGGGGTGGTCTGCAGGCAGGACTGGCGGACCTGAGCGTCGAACACTCGGAGGTAGTCCACCACCTGTTTGCCCCGGAAGGTGTGCCACAGCGCCACCAGCGGGTTGTGGCGGTAAAGCCTGGCCTCTGCCGGAATGTCGATGTGGCCTGGCATCCCGCTGGGCAGCGCAGTGGCGTCGGGCAGGCCTTCCAGGGTCATGCGGTGCTGGGGCAGGTCGCTGGCAGGCCGTCCGTCCGTGATGCTCACTTGCCGTTGGCCTAGCGGGTGGCGTTGACCGGTGGGCGTGCGCACAAACAGGTCCAGCCGGTGCGTGCCCAGCGGCCAGTTCCGATAATCCAGGTCCACCCGCCAGCCTGTGTCTACGGTGCCGAATTCGGGGTGGGCCTGGCGCACGTCCTGCCGCGCCAGCGTGATCTGGGCTTGCCCGGACCAGCGACCGTTGCGGTAAACCTCGACTGTGGCGGGTCGGCCGTCAGGGGGGGGGGGTAGGTAGGTCCAGCCGGCCACCGCCAGCTGGCCGTGTGCAAAGCTGTCGATGTGTTCCCAGGGCTGTGTGCCGGGGTCGGTGCGGAAGTTCTTGGACGGGGGCTGGACTTCCTCAAAGCGCGCCCAGCGCCCGCCCGTGGCCTGGTTCAAAGCCGTCACATCACCGAATCGTGCGCGCAAAAAGCGCTGGAATCCTGCAATGGAGGCCGGGCTGTAGTCAGTTACCCGGTAGGGGCCGCCGAAGCCCATGCCGCTTTCAAAGTCCGGGAACAGGTGGTGCAGTTCCCCCAGCAGCGTCACGTTCCGGATGCGCGCTCGTGCCGCAGGCTCCAGCTGGCACAGGGCGTCCAGCACTGTGCCAATCGCTTCCTGGCGGCGGGCAGTGATGGCGTTGTCGGTTTGGGCAAAGCGCCAGTGCATGACCGGCGCACCGTAGTAACTGCCCGTGGGCAGGGGGCCATCGGGCGTCATGGCCAGGTTGTTCGCATCTTGGGCCAGCTCGGCTTCCAGCGGCGCCCCCGTGCTGAAATGGTTGGAGAACAGATACAACACCAGCGGCCGGTCCGTGTCGCGCACGGTGCGGGCCAGCCGGGCCACGGCTTCACGCCGGATCGCCCAGCCACCGGGGCTGTCGGCGCTGCGCTCAAACAGTGTCAGCAGCGGCACCGGCAGGGTGTAGCCCACGGGATGGGCGCCTGGGCCGCCATCCAACGGGGCTAGAGTCGAACTCAGCAGCGCAGCGGCCGAGCCTTCCGGACCAATGCAGTCCCTTTGCCAGTCTGGGGTGTCTGCCGTGGGCGCCGGGGGCGCGAGCAGGCAGGTTTCGACGATGCCCACCATCGGTGCCAGCCACAAGGGCGTGGCGGCACCGGGCGGGGGAAGGTGGTTTTGCAGGGCCAGCCCCAGCCCTCCTGCCACAATGGCCAGGCTTGCGGCGGCCAGGACTGGCAGGCGTGACAGGGGGGCGGAGCGCGAAGTGTGGGTTTTCATGAAGGCTGCTTGTGATGGTGGATCGTGCTCAAAAAGGCCTCCGGGCCTTATTTATTCATCGGTATTAGTACTACAGCCGTAGTACCTGAGATAAAGTGCCACACATCACAACAACGTGGC
>CAZQXQ010000277.1:0-2478 GCA_964597235.1 uncultured Burkholderiaceae bacterium
GCGCCACGGCCACGGTGACGTTGTTGCCCAGCACGTATTTTTTGGGGGCTTCGCCCTCGGGGCCGACGCCGAAGGGGCCCAGGGGGTTGTTACCGGGCGAGGGCAGGGCATCGAGTCCGCCCGCCCCGCCGAGTCCGTCGTTGCCAGCAGGCAGATTCGCTGGGTCCACCATCTCCGGCGGGGCGATGGGCTGGTCGGGCGCGGGTTCATAGACCTGCACCGGCTCGCCGTCAAAGTCCTTGTCGGCAAACAGCTCGGTGGCGCGCTTGAAGTCCAGGATGGTGAACCAGGTCTTGCCCAGCGGCTCCTGCAGCCGGGTACCCCGGCCAATGATCTGCTTGAACAGCGTCATGGACTGGATGTTCTGGTCCAGCACGATGAGCTTGCAGGTTTGCGCGTCCACCCCGGTGCTCATCAGCTTGGAGGTGGTGGCAATCACGGGGTAGGGCTTGTCAGGGTCGATGAAGTTGTCCAGCTCGCGCTTGCCCTCGGGGTTGTCGCCAGTGATTTGCACCACGTAGCGGGGCTGGCTGGCGCAAATGTCGGCGTTGGCATTGCTCAGCGCCTGGCGCATGCGGGCGGCGTGGTCGATGTCTTCGCAGAACACGATGGTCTTGGCGTGGCGGTCGGTGGCCTTGAGGTACTCGGTGATCTTGGCGGCCACCACGGCGTCGCGCTGCTCCAGCACCAGCTTGCGGTTCATGTCGGCGCCGGTGTAGATGCGGTCCTCGATGGCGTGGCCGTGCTTGTCGGTCATGCCGGCGGTGGGCCGCCAGCCGAAGGTGTCCTTGTCCAGATCCACGCGGATGACCTTGTAGGGCGCCAGATAGCCGTCTTCAATCCCCTGCTTGAGGCTGTAGGTGTAGATGGGCTCGCCAAAGTAATCGGTGTTGGAGACGTCCTTGGTTTCCTTGGGCGTGGCCGTCAGTCCCACCTGGGTGGCCGACTGGAAGTAGGTGAGGATGTCGCGCCAGGCCGAATCTTCGGCGGCGCTGCCCCGGTGGCATTCGTCCACGATGACCAGGTCAAAAAAATCGGGGCTGAACTGCTTGTAGATGTTGCGCGACTCGTCGGTGCCCGTCACGGCCTGGTAGAGCGAGAGGTAGATCTCGTAGCTCTTGTCCACCAGCTTGGTGGTCGGGCTCACGGCCAGGGTCAGCCCTTCCACCGTGGTCTGGCCCTGCGCGTCGATGCGTTCCACGCCCTTGGCATTGGGGCTGAGCTTGGCCATCGCGCCCTTGAAGGGGCGGAAGTCGTGCGGATGTACCAGACGCTGGTCGGCCGCCAGGGCTTCGAGGCCGGCATGAAGCTGTACTTCGAGCGCCACGACGGCCAGGCCGTCACCTGCGACGACTTCGCTCAGGCCATCGCCGATGCGAACCCGGGCTCGCCGCTGGCCACGCGCCTGGACGCCTTCAAGCGCTGGTATTCGCAGGCCGGCACGCCGCGCGTGACCGCCCGCGGCGCCTACGACGCCGCCGCGCAGACCTACACGCTGACGCTCAGCCAGCACACCCCCGCCACGCCCGGGCAGCCGACCAAGCTGCCGCAGGTGATCCCGGTGGCGCTGGGCCTGCTGAGCCGCGACGGCCGCGCGCTGGCGCTGGACGCCGGCGGCGCGACCGAGCAGGTCGTCGTGCTGGACCAGGCCGAGCAGCAACTCGTGTTCCAAGGCGTCGCGAGCGAGCCCGTGCCGTCGCTGCTGCGCGGCTTCTCGGCGCCGGTCGTGCTGGACGACGGCCTCAGCGACGCCGACCTGCTGGTGCTGCTGCAGCACGACAGCGATGCGTTCAACCGCTGGGAGGCGAGCCAGCGCCTGGCGCTGAACCTGATGCTGCGCGCGCTGCGCAGTGGCACGCCGCTGACGCTGGGCGAGGACTACATCGCCGCGATGCGCGCGGTGCTGAACCACCCGACGCTGAGCGCCGCCTTCAAGGAACTGGCGCTGACGCTGCCCAGCGAGAGCTATGTGGCCGAGCAGCTGGACGTCGTCGACCCGCAGGCCGTGCACGCCGTGTGGGTGGCGGCGCAGCGCCAGCTCGCCGCCGCGCTGCGCGACGACTGGGCCGCGGCCTACGAGGCCCACCAGGTGGCGGGCGGCTACCGACCCGACCCGGTCTCCTCCGGCAAGCGCGCGCTCGCGAACCTGGCGCTCGCCATGCTCGTGCTGGACGCGCAGGCCAGCGGCGACACCGTGTGGCCGGGCAAGGCCTACCAGCGCTTCAAGGACGCGTCGAACATGACCGACCGCCTCGGCGCGCTGGCCGCGCTGGTCGATGCCGGCGCGGAACTCGCCGGCCCCGCGCTGGAGCGCTTCCATGCGCTGTTCAGGGACGACCCGCTCGTCATCGACAAGTGGTTCGCGCTGCAGGCCCAGGCCCGCGAGCAGGACGGCCGCGTGTTCGCCCGCGTGAAGGCGCTGACCCAGCACGCCGACTTCACGCTGAAGAACCCGAACCGCGCGCGCAGCCTGCTGGC
>CAZQXQ010000278.1:0-2450 GCA_964597235.1 uncultured Burkholderiaceae bacterium
TGCTCGACAAGGTCGTGAACCTCGGCAACCTGGGCGAAATCGTCAAGGTCAAGGACGGTTACGCACGTAACTTCCTGATCCCCACGGGCCGCGCTCGCCGCGCCACTGCTGCCAACAAGGCCGAATTCGAAGCCAAGCGCGCCGAACTGGAAAAGGCTGCCGCCGAGAAACTGGCTGCTGCCCAGGCCGAAGGCGAAAAGCTGGCTGGCACCACCCTGAAGCTGACCCAGAAGGCTGGCGTTGATGGCCGCCTGTTTGGCTCCGTCACCAACCACGACATCGCTGAAGAGCTGAACAAGCTCGGCTACAAGGTTGTCAAGGCCCAGGTGCGTATGCCCAACGGTCCCATCAAGACCGTCAGCGACAGCAGCGTCAGCGTGGCCCTGCACACCGATGTAGTGGTGGACGTGAACGTGTCGGTGTACGGCGAAACTGCCTGATCCCCGGCGCTGTCGCACGACAGCCCTGCCCAAAGCCGCCCCCTTGCCGGGCGGCTTTTTCTTTGCTTGATCGCGCTTTGGCCTGGTCTGGCGCTAGCATTTGCTGCTGTTTTGAGGGTTCCCCATGTCTGCTGTTTTTCCGCCCCTTGACGACGACTTTGCGGCCCCCAGGGATCCGCAGATGGCCCAGCTGCGGGTACCGCCGCATTCCATCGAAGCAGAGTCCAGCGTGCTCGGTGGCTTGCTCCTGGACAACCATGCCTGGGACCGCGTCGGCGACATGCTACTGGACAGCGACTTCTACCGCCATGAGCACAAGCTGATCTTTGCTGCCATTGGTGCCTTGATCAATGCCAGCAAGCCCGCAGACGTGATCACGGTCTATGAGCAGCTGCAAAGTCTGGGCAAGGTGGAAGAGGTGGGCGGGCTCAGCTACTTGAATGCCCTGGCCCAGTATGTGCCCAGCGCCAGCAACATCCGCCGCTACGCCGAGATCGTGCGCGAGCGCTCCATCCTGCGCCGCCTGGTCACGGCCAGCGACGAGATCGCTACAGCGGCTTTCAATCCTAAGGGCCGTCCGGTGGACAAGATCCTGGACGAGGCCGAGCAAAAGATCTTCAATATCGGCGAGGACAGCTCGCGGATGAAACAGGGCTTCCAGCCGATGGAAACCCTGGTCGTGGACCTGCTGGACCGTGTGCAGGAGATGGCGGATAACCCCAACGACATCACCGGTGTGCCCACGGGCTTCATCGACTTGGACCGCATGACCTCGGGTCTGCAGGCCGGCGACATGGTGGTGCTGGCAGCGCGCCCCTCGATGGGGAAAACGGCCTTCGCTGTCAACATCGCCGAACATGTGGCGCTCAACGAGGGTTTGCCCGTGGCCATCTTTTCGATGGAAATGGGCGCGGCCCAGCTGGCGGTACGTATCGTGGGCTCGATTGGCCGCATCAACCAGGGCAATCTGCGCACCGGTAAGCTCACCGACGAAGAATGGCCGCGCCTGACCGAGGCCATCGAGCGCCTGCGAACCATCTCGCTGCACATTGACGAAACCCCAGGCCTGACCCCCAGCGAGCTGCGCGCCAACGCGCGCCGCCTGGCGCGGCAATGCGGCAAGCTCGGCCTGATCGTCGTGGACTATTTGCAGCTGATGAGCGGCTCGTCCGGCTCCGAGGGCGAAAACCGCGCCACCGAGCTGGGCGAAATCTCGCGGGGCCTGAAGATGCTGGCCAAGGAGCTGCAATGCCCGGTGATTGCGCTGTCGCAGCTCAACCGCAGCGTGGAACAGCGCACTGACAAGCGCCCCATGATGTCCGACCTGCGCGAATCCGGCGCCATCGAGCAGGATGCCGACTTGATCATGTTCATCTACCGCGACGACTACTACAACAAGGACAGCAAGGAGCCGAACGTGGCCGAGGTCATCATTGGCAAGCAGCGTAATGGCCCGACCGGGACCGTCAAGCTGTACTTCCAGAAATCGCAGACCCGCTTTGAAAACCTGGCTAGCGGCTCCAGTGACGATTTTTAAGTATTTTTGGCCTCTAAGCCAATGAATACCAGCGGTAATAGCTATTAAATGAATAGCAAAAATCGCCCTTGTGGCGTAGTCAAGTCGTTCTCTGGTTCAAGCGGTGCCGATGGCCCAGAACCCCAGTCCCACCACTGCTGCGCCCAGCAGCGCCATCGCCCAGACCAGGCGCTGCTGACGCTGGCGCAGGGCTTCGACGGTCTCGACCAGGCGGGCGTTTTGCTCGGTCAGCGATTCCAGCAGGTCCACCGTGGTTTGCAGCGTGTCCTCCAACTGGGCGATGCGCGTGGCCAGAGGTTGCGGTTCATCGTCACTCGCCTCTGTGGGTTTGCCCTTGCGCGAGGATTTGAGCAGCTTGCGCGCACCCTGCACCAGCTGGGGGGCGACCTCAATCACTTCCCCCCAAGGCACCAGTTTCAGTGCCGTCATCCAGCCGATGGCCATGGCGCTTACAGCACTTCGCTGGCGAAGTC
>CAZQXQ010000279.1:0-2423 GCA_964597235.1 uncultured Burkholderiaceae bacterium
CGGCTGCGCTGGCCATAGACCAGGGTGATGGGCTCGGTGCAGCCCTGGGCCAGCAGGTCCAGGATCATCGAGCGCGGGCTGGACAAGCCCGATCCGCCGGCCATGAACACCATGGGCATCTTGGCGGAGCGGCGCACAAAGAAGCGGCCATAGGGCCCGGTGATGGGCAGGCGGTCACCTTCGGCCAGGGTCTGGTGCAGCCAGGTGGTGCCGGCACCGCCAGGCACGATGCGCACGTTCAGCTCGATCTGGGCACTCTGGTGGCCATCTTCGGGGGCGTTGGCGATCGAGAAGGCACGGGTGCCCTCGACGCCGGGAATCTGGACTTGCACGTACTGCCCCGCCTGGAAGCGGATGGGCTGATCGAGCGTCAGGTGGATGGCCTTGATGGTGGGCGTGAGCGACACGATGCGCTCCACCGTGGCCGGAAAGTCGCGCACGGGGATGACTTCGGCATCGGGCTCGTCCTCGATGTCGGCCTCGATGGTGGCGTCGGACTGCAGGGTGGCGCAGCAGGCCAGGGTCTTGCCGTCGTCACGCTCCATTTCCATCAGGGCAAAGGGGTTGGCGGCGCCGTGGTCCACCTCGCCATCGCAGACCTGGACTTTGCAGGTGCCGCAGAGGCCGTGACCACAGGCGTGGGGAATGTAGATGCCCTGGCGAAGGGCGGCGTCGAGCAAGGTCTGGCCTTCTTCGACATCGATGGTGGCGCCCAAGGGCTCAATGGTCAGTTGGTAGGTCATGGCATGGACGCGGAGGGCCCGGGGCATGCACCCCAGGCCCCCCTGGGAGCAGATTAGCTGAACGATCCCTTGATGCCGGTCAGGCCAGGGGTGCGGAAACGGATCACGTCCTTGTGCTTGAGGCCATTGGCCTCCAGCGACTTGGCGGGATCGGGCGTCCAGGGCTGGCCGGACTTGAACCACTCGGCCTGGCTCCAGTCGATCTTTGCAAAGTCAGGGTGGTAGCCGTACACACCGGGCAGCACGGCCTGGGCCAGCGCGCCAAACGGGGTGTCCGGGGGCAGCGGCAAGCACACGGGTGCGCAGAACAGCAGGTGGTCTTCCCAGCCGATGTAGAGCAGGGGCGCGGGGAAGTTCTCGCGCTTGTCCTTGGCCTGAAATTCGTAGGGTTTGACAGCAACGACGCTCATGCCTTGTCTCCTTGGGGGGTCTCACCGCGCCAGGCGGCAAAGTTCTTCTGGTCTTCCGAGCCTTCGAAATCGAAGTTGTCGCGGCCCACGTTCAGCTGGTAGTAGGCCAGCACGGCCGCCAGGGGATCAAAGCCTTCGACCGTCGGGTCGGTGCCCTCGGGGAAGCAGTTGCCCTGGTAGATCTGGTGCACAGGCAGCCAGGACTGGACGTACTTCTCAGGCTCGTCCTCGAAGATCTCCTTGCAGCCGTCGCTACAGAAGTGGTACTTGTCGCCCTGGTAGTCGGTCTCGCGGTAGCAGATCTTGGTCGGATCGCCGGGCTCGGTAAAGAGCATGGGGATCTGGCAGGTCGTGCACAGCATGGGCAACGTGGTGTTGTAGAAGCGATTGCCCTGCTGTTGCTGCGCGTGGAAATGCTCAAAGCGGGGGCGATAGTACTTGTCGAAGGTCTCGGGGTACTTCTCGCTGAGCCATTGCATTTCCTCTTCCTTGGGTATCCAGGTGTGGAAAGGCGCAGCGGCGGCGTAGTTGTAGAAGGTGTTCCAGGCCTGGTGGCTGATGTGGTCCTTGCCTTCGCACGCCAGCTTCCAGCCCTTGGGCTCGCGGATGCCGTAGCGGGCCAGGTCGCGGAACAGGGCGCCGCCGTTTTCTTCGGCGTACATCTCCCAGGCTTCCTTCCAGCTCATCACGCGCTTGGGCAGCATGTAGTCCTGCATCATGGCCACCAGGGTCAGCACGCGGTAGCCGCGCCAGAACCACTTGTCGATCCACTTCTGCACGATCGGCACGTTGGCGGGGTCCTGCTCCAGCATGAACTTGATGCACTCGATGCCCAAGGTCATGTGGCGGGATTCGTCGGACTGGGCCGAGAAGCCGAAGGTCACGGTGCTCATGTCGCCGTTGTGGGCCGCGCCGGACATGAAGGGCACGAACAGCAGGTTGGTCAGCACGTACTCGAACGAGAAGCTCACCGCGGTCAGGAACTCGAAAGGACCGGCCGAGCAAGCATCCTCGAAGAAGGACTTGGGCACCGACAGGTACCACACCCGATCAAACCAGTGGCTGGACTGGTGCATGCCATTGAAGTACTTGTTGTAGTGCGAAAGGGCGTGGGTTTCTGTCTGGAAGTGGCGCAGCTCGTCGATCGACTGCATCTGCGCGGCCACACGGGCACCCGCGCCGGTGAAGTGGCGGCCCACATGGGCAAAGCCCCGGTGCGCGTAGTACTCCAGCGGGGTCACGCCCTGGATGAACAGCTTGAGCGCGTTGA
>CAZQXQ010000280.1:0-2416 GCA_964597235.1 uncultured Burkholderiaceae bacterium
CGAGGATGTCTTGCATGGTCCGTCCTTGTTGAAGGTGTCTTGTTTCTGACTAAATCACTACTAAATTGATAGCTTATACCGCTTGATTTGATTGGGCTGAGAGCAGATTTCGTGCTGCAGTCGATGCCGCAATCCGCCCCGCCGCCACATCCGCCTGCAGACTCGGCAGCAGTGCCCGCACCTGGGGGTGCTGACGGAACGCGAGCTTGAGACCCGCATCGATGCGCTCCCACATCCAAGCCAGCGATTGCCGCTCGCGCCGTGCGGCCAGGCGCCCGTTGGCAGTTTGAAGCTGGCGAAATTCGGTCACTGCTGCCCAGAAGGCATCCACGCCCTGCCCCAGCAGCGCGCTCAGCTGCACGACCCTGGGGTGCCACAGTGTTTCGTCGAAATGCGCATGCTCGGGGTTGCCATGCAGGCCCAGGATGCGCAGGCTGGAGGTGATCTGTGCCTCAGCGCGGGTGGCAGCGTTTTTGTCGAGATCGGCCTTGTTGATGACCACCAGGTCGGCAATCTCCATCACGCCTTTCTTGATGGCCTGCAGGTCGTCGCCCGCATTGGGCAGTTGCAGCAGCACAAACATGTCGGTCATGCCGTTGACGGCAATCTCGCTCTGGCCCACGCCCACGGTCTCGACGATGACGATGTCATAACCCGCCGCCTCGCAGACCAGCATGGATTCGCGGGTCTTCTCGGCCACGCCGCCCAGGGTGCCGCTGCTGGGGCTGGGGCGAATGTAGGCGCGCTCGTTCACCGACAGCTGCTCCATGCGCGTCTTGTCGCCCAGGATGGAGCCGCCCGACACGGTGCTGGACGGGTCCACCGCCAGCACCGCCACACGGTGGCCCTGGGCGATCAGGTACAGGCCCAGCGCCTCGATGAAGGTGCTCTTGCCCACGCCAGGCACGCCGCTGATGCCCAGTCGGAAGGATTTGCCGGTGTGAGGCAGCATGGCGGTGAGCAGCTCATCGCCCTGCGCGCGGTGGTCCGGCCGGGTGGATTCCAGCAAGGTGATCGCCTTGGCCATGGCGCGGCGCTGCACGGCGGGGCTGCCGTGCAGGATGCCGTCGAGCAAGGTGCTGGGGCTCATGGGGCGCACACCATTCACGCCAGTCACGCAGTGACGGCCTTGCGGATCTGCTCCAGCACGTCCTTGGCGCTGGCGGGGATCGGCGTGCCGGGGCCGTAGATGCCCTTGACGCCGGCTTCGTACAGGTGCTCGTAGTCCTGGGCCGGGATCACGCCGCCCACGAACACGATGATGTCGTCGGCGCCCTGGTCCTTCAGCGCCTGGATGATGGCGGGCACCAGGGTTTTGTGACCAGCGGCCAGGGTGCTCACGCCCACGGCGTGTACGTCGTTCTCGATGGCCTGGCGGGCGCATTCCTCGGGGGTCTGGAACAGCGGGCCCATGTCCACGTCAAAGCCCAGGTCGGCAAAGGCGGTGGCCACCACCTTGGCGCCGCGGTCGTGGCCGTCCTGGCCCAGCTTGGCGATCATCACGCGGGGGCGGCGGCCCTGCTCTTCGGCAAAGGCGTTGATCTCGGCCTTGAGCTTGTCCCAGCCCTCGGCGGAGTCGTAAGCGGCGGCATAGACGCCAGTCACTTTTTGCGTGTCGGCGCGATGGCGGCCGAAGACCTTCTCCAGTGCGTCGGAGACCTCGCCCACCGTGGCGCGCAGGCGAATGGCTTGGATGGACAAGTCCAGTAGGTTGCCTTCGCCGCTTTCTGCGGCAGAAGTGAGCGCATCGAGCGCGGCCTGCACCTTGGCGGTGTCGCGGCTGGCCTTGATCGCGTTCAGGCGGGCGATCTGGGAGTCGCGCACCTTGACGTTGTCGATCTGCAGGATGTCGACCGGATCTTCCTTGGCCAGCTTGTACTTGTTGACGCCAACGATCACGTCCTTGCCGGAGTCGATGCGTGCCTGCTTCTCGGCAGCAGCGGCCTCGATCTTGAGCTTGGCCCAGCCCGAATCCACCGCGGCGGTCATGCCACCCATGGCCTCGACCTCTTCGATGATCTTCCAGGCGGCGTCGGCCATGTCCTGGGTGAGCTTTTCCATCAAGTAGCTGCCGGCCCAGGGGTCGATCACGTTGGTGATGTGCGTTTCTTCCTGAATGATCAGCTGCGTGTTACGCGCAATGCGGGCGCTGAATTCGGTGGGCAGTGCGATGGCTTCGTCAAAGCTGTTGGTGTGCAGCGACTGGGTGCCGCCAAACACGGCCGCCATGGCCTCGATGGTGGTACGCACCACGTTGTTGTAGGGGTCCTGCTCGGTGAGCGACCAGCCCGAGGTCTGGCTGTGCGTGCGCAGCATCAGGCTCTTGGGGTTCTTGGCGCCGGTTTCTTTCATGATCCGGCACCACAGCAGGCGGGCGGCGCGCATCTTGGCGATTTCCAGGTAGAAGTTCATGCCC
>CAZQXQ010000281.1:0-2393 GCA_964597235.1 uncultured Burkholderiaceae bacterium
AGCCTGACAGGCAGCATGCGCAGACGCAAAAGCATCGGCTCAAGCCGGGGTGAATGCTGGACAGCGATGAGGGCACCGTTGGAGACAGTTGTTGTCCCGGGGAACGCCTGACTATGCGGATTCAAGCTGCAGGTGATGCTGTTGGTGGTTTTTGAGGGATAATTTGTTTCGATTTTTTCGTTTTTATGGTTTGCAATACGCTACCTTAAATCGGAGAGCCATGCCATGAGCACTGTCATCCCCCCACGCGAGCAAGCAACAATAGCCAACGCTGGTCTTTCGTTTCGGTCGCGCTGTGCTGCGGCCTTGCGCGCAGCCCTGCCCGCCGAGCTCAAAGCTCACGGTGCGGCGCTGCCTGCCGTGGACATTGATGCCATGGCCGAATCGTTGGCACGACAGCTGACCAAGCTCACTGATGAGCCCTCGGGCAAACGAGCAGGGAAAACACGGGCTGAACCCCATAGCGAATGGATCAGCACCCAAGAAGCAGCTGACCGCTGTGGCTTCTCCCGGCCTTTTGTTGCGGCGCTCCTCGATTCTGGAACCTACCAGGGCAAGGTGCAGCGCTCGCCCGGTGGCCACCGCAAGGTGCTGGCCAGTGAGTTTGATGCGCTGGTGGCCAAGGCTTCTTCTGAAACTCCCAGGACCATGGCGCAAGCCCGAAAAGCCGTTGATCTGACCCTGCGGGACAACGCTGAGCAGGTATCGAGCACAGAGCGAAAACAGTCACGTTCCCGAGCGCAGGCGCTGGCCAAAAAACTCGGTCTTGCTGCTTGATGCCTGCGCTCATCGTCCTGGCGGACGCCAATGTTCTGGTCAAGGACGTGGTGTCCTACGCATTCTTTGACCTTGCCAAGGCTGCTTTACTGGATCTGCGCTGGACACCACAGATTGAAGTGGAATACGCCAGACACCGTGCGCGGCTGCGTGCACAAGCCAGTGGGCGCGAGACGAGTTTCGAAGACCTGGTGTGGGCTCAAAAACGCCTGGCCACCATCAAAAAGTATCTGGTCCCTGGTTTCCAGCTCCCGGGCTGGGAAGATAACGGCGACCGGCTTGAGCTGCTTCGCGGTAACAAGGTATTCGAGCCGCTGTCCCAATTGCCAGACCCTGACGATGTGCATGTGGCTTTGGCCGCCGCCGATTGGGCCCAGACCACAGGCCGCGACGTGGTGCTGGCCACCGACAACTTGAAGGATTTGCCTTCCAAGATCCTGGAGCCCTTCGGCGTGTTCCCCTTGCACCCTGGCGATGTCTTGCAGCTGGTGTATCAAATAGACCCTAGGGGTGTTGCCTGCAGCCTGCAAAAGACAGCGGCGGACTTCAAAAACCCTGCTTTCTCCTTGAAGGACATGCTGGCGTCAATTGGCAGTCCGCAGCAGTTTGACAACCAGGAATTAGCAGCAGACCTGGCTGTAAGCTGGGGCCTGGCACAGCCGTCGGCCGGAAAGTAGGAACAGGGAGGACTACCAAAACACCAACCTACTGAGAGGTCGCCCAGCCGCTTGAAGCAGTTCATCTTGGTCTTCACCAAACTGCGCCGTTGGTAGAGACGCCAGTAATCGGCACTCCTTGGTTGATGCAGACGCTTTGACGTTGAATCCGCCGCAGCTGTGACAGCCTCTTGCTGAAGTCTATATGCCATCAGTGTGCTCCCATTCGGCCAAATTGAGAATTGCTGTCTACAGGCAATCAGCCACAGGGAACTGCCAGGTTAAATTTTTTAGTGAATTCTTATGAGACGTTTACCCATATTCTCTCCGCGATAGAGGCTCGCTATTGCGTCCGGAGCAGATTCCAAACCAAAAGAAATATCCTCTCTATATTGCAGCTTACCTTCGCGGATGAGATTGGCAAGATGGCTTACATAGTGGCTATAGGTGTCCATGTGGTCGAACAATAGGAAACCCTGCATCTTTGCTCGTTTGGTTAAAAGGATGCGCTCCACTCTTGGGCCTTGGGGTAATGGAGTCCATTGAGCGATGGAGGCTGTGCCGCAAATGATCACGCGTGCTGCGATTGCCAAATGCTGCATAACAATGTCTGAAATGGCCCCCGAGGTATTGTCAAAGTAGATATTTACTCCATCGGGACATAAATTGCTCAGAGCATCATCAATATTTTCATTTTTATAGTTAATAACGTGATCATAACCAAATATCTCATGGCATAGTTTCACTTTCTCAGGGCTGCCGGTTATTGATCCGAAATCAAACCACTTGAACAAAAAAATCAAGCGGCATATTTGACGCTGTCCTTCTGGAAGAACTGTTTGACCTTGGCGGGTGTTTTCTGCAGGTGGCGCAGGTGCCCGATGGCCGCTCGCTTGAGTTGACCCCCCGAGTTCGACACGAAACGCCACAAGTCCTTGATTTGATTGAAAACCGTTTCAA
>CAZQXQ010000282.1:0-2393 GCA_964597235.1 uncultured Burkholderiaceae bacterium
GCAGCCGCCCCGCCGCGCCCGGCAAGGCGCGGATGCGGCGGCAGATTTCCAGCCCATCCAGGTCGGGCAGCATCAGGTCCAGGATCACCAGGTCGGGCAAGGCGCCCTGCCCCACCCCCTCCAGCCGGGCCAGGCCGCTGCGCCCGTCGGGGCAATGCGCCACCGCCATGCCCGAGGTGCCCAGGTAAGTGCCCACCATGTCGGCCAGGCGGACATCGTCTTCAATCATCAAGAGCTGCACGGTCATGCGTCCCAGTGTAGTGGCGGGGCTGAGAGCGTGGCCTGGCTGCGTCAGGGGCGGGTGTCGGGCGGGTAAAGGGGCGGTAAACGGGGGGGCAGCGGGCGTCGATCGCTCTCAAAAAGAGAGCGCCTACCGCTGGTATCCACTGGCCTGGAGGCCTAAAAGACCTTGAACACAAATCCTGTCATGCGATGGGCTGCTGCTCTCGGGCCGGCGCGGTGGTGATGCGCCAGATGGTGCGCATCAGGCAAACACCCCGTGCTCGATGCGGCCCAAGGTATCCAGCACGCTGTCGGCCCCCAGATCGGTATCCAGCAGCGACAGCGGGGTTACACCACCGAGCGAGGCATTCGGGCTTTGCAGCCAGTTCAGGGCGCTGTCGGGGGCTTCAAAGACGGTTTCGGCGCGCTCGACCACACGGGTCCGTACATGCAGCACATCCTCGCCAGTGGGCAGGCTAACCGAAACGAACGAGGGTTGCAGACTGGGAGTGGTCATGGCGTCTTCTCGTGAATAAAAGCCATATCGAATTTCAGATGCTGCTTATCAAAAGCGTTCCATCCAAGAACTTTAATGAACAGCAAAACCAATTGCAATTGGCACTCCGAGCAAGAATGGCACCGCAAAAACAAAAATAACTATTTTGTGTAAATTACTCAGCGCTGACCACTTCACCACCACACCTTCAAAGTCCAATCCCGTAACTAGAGTGATAAGCAGCTTGCCAGCTGGCACACCACAAAGAAAAACAGCACCAAGAAATAAAAATAGATTAAATTTCGGCAAGGAAGTTATCCAATCCAAGAGCACCAGCGAAATAGCAACCCATGGCAAAAATATCAGAAGCGCAACGATTCTTTTATCCATTATTATTTCCAATAAATCACTGCAGTCACCTCAAAAATTACTCAGATCAACCTTATGCGTGGATATATTTTCATCCCTCACCTTAAGGGAACCTCTAAAAACCACCGTTTTCATCCAGTGCCCGGCGGTGTTTGCTGGCAATTTTCCATTCTGCCCATTTTTTGAGCAAATTCCGCTCTTTTCGGGGCTTTTTGTGCCCCATTCCTCACGCATTGGCCCCCTGCAGGCGCACCTCGGTCTTTGATGGCGCGCTCTTGTAGAACGCATCCACCCCGTCATCCAGGAACTTCGCTAGGCGCTTGAGGTTGTAGCAGGCAGCCATCATCGTCATGGCCACCGTGGCGCGCGCCTGGCCTATGGTGCGAATGAACTTGCCGCCCATGTGGCGCATCTGGGCAAAGGGGTGCTCCACCCGGGCCCGCGTCTTGGCAATGCGCTTGTTGCGCCCCTTCTGGCATTGGCTCAAAGGCTGGCCTGGTTTCGCTTTGCGCTGGATGTGCTCGCGATACCCCAGGGCCTTGAGCATCTCGCTGCGCTGTGCGCTGGGGTAGCCCCGGTCGGCATAGACGTCGGCGCTGGTGTTGTGCTCGTCGAGCACGTCATCAAAGTGCGTGCTGTCGTGCTCGCTGGCCGTGCCGGTGGTGATTTTGCGGATGAACTTGTGCCGGGCGTCCACGCTGATGCTCAGCTTGTAGCCGTGGTAACCCTTGCCGTGCTTCTTCGTGTGGGTGGCGTCCAGGTCTTTTTGCCTGCGCTTGGCGGCATTCCACTGGGCAGGAATGCTGCCCCGTTCAAGCTGGGCCTTCTCTTGCTTGGTGAAGTGCTGGATGGGAGCGGGCACCAAGGTGGCGTCGATGATCTGCCCGCACCGTGCCAAATAGCCGCGCTGCAGCAACTGGCCGTCCACCGCCTGAAACAGCGCCGTGACGCCATCGACGCCCAGGCGCTGCTGGTAGTGCCAGATGGTGTTGCGGTCGGGGATGTTGGCGCTCTGGGCGAGCAAGCAAAAGCGCTGGTAGCTCATGCGATCCAGCAGTTGGTACTCCATCTGCTCGTCGCTGAGGTTGTAGAGGTGCTTGAGGATCAGAATGCGCACCATCACCTCGGTGGGGTATGGCGGACGCCCGCCCTTGGCCGCGTCCCCCCTGGGCAGCAGTTCATCGATGACCTGCGTCAGGTGGTCGAAGTCGATGTGCCTGGCAATGACCTGCAGCGGATCACCCAGCGTTTCGATCTTGGCCTTGCGCGCTGCATCGGCAAAGAGGTCAAACTTGATGGCGCTGCG
>CAZQXQ010000283.1:0-2368 GCA_964597235.1 uncultured Burkholderiaceae bacterium
GCCTCGTCAAGACGCTGATGTACAGCCGCCCCGACCTGATGCACCGCATCCTGGCCGTGAACGCCGACAGCGTGGCCCAGTACCTGAACGCGCAGATCGATGCCGGCGCCCAGGCGGTGATGGTGTTCGACAGCTGGGGCGGCGTACTGGCCGATGGCGCCTTCCAGGAATTCAGCCTGGCCTACACCGCCCGCGTGCTGGCGCAACTCAAGCGCATCGGCGTCGATGGGCAGGACGTGCCGCGCATCGTCTTCACCAAGGGCGGCGCGCTGTGGCTGGAAGACATGAAGGGCCTGGACTGCGAAGTGCTGGGCCTGGACTGGACGGCCAACCTGGCCAAGGCCCGCGCCCTGGTGGGCGGCCAGGTGGGCGGCCCCGGCAAGGCGCTGCAAGGCAACATTGACCCGAACGTGCTGTTTGCCCCGCCCGACCGCATCGCCGCGCAGGTGGCCCGCGTACTCGACAGTTTTGGCGCGCCCCACACTGACCAGACCACCACCGGCCCCACCCACATCTTCAATTTGGGCCACGGCATCAGCCAGTTCACCCCGCCCGACCATGTGGCGGCGCTGGTGGAGGCGGTACATCGCCACTCGCGCCAGCAGCGCCAGCGCTGAAACGACCCAGGCAAAGCGCTGCTGAAAATTAAGGCAGCGCCACTTGTGCACAGGCTCGGCGATCCAGCGCTTAAGACGCCGGGCTTGTTTTTTGCGGGACAGACCTGTGAAAAATTGATCCAAGTCTTTGATTTTCAATACAAGCGCAGCCTCCACAGGCGGACCCCACACCGGATCGCCCAGCGTTCCCCCAGGGGCTTTCGCACAAAGCCCCAGCACTGCCCACAAAGTTATCCCCAGAAAAGCGGGAAAACCACTGCAAAGTCCCCAAAATCAAAGACTTGGGCTCCCACCGCCTCGCCATCACCGCCTGAAGTGGCCTTGCCTAGCACAAAACACCCGACTTGACAGCGAACCACCGCCTGGTTATGCACACAAAAAGCATAGCGAGGGGATCTTGTGGGAGGTGCGTTTGGTGCTATCAAAACCCGAAGCACTCATCTTTAAGTCTTTGATTTAACAAGACTATTTTCAAGCCCCCCCCATCCAGCACATCGTCCAGAGCCCTGACAACGCCACCGTTTGTCCACCTGCGACCACCGGCTTTCAACAAAGTTATCCACAGAGCGGGGTTTATCCACGACGCACAGGTCGCTAGGATGTGGCCCCTTGCCAGGATGGCCTGCCACACCGGTGGACAAGGCCTCCTCCCGTCCTTGCCTGCACCGTGACCTTGCCGACCGAATCCCCCGCTTCCGACACCACCAGCCAAACCCTGCCCATGGTCGCCCTGGCCGTGGCCGTGCACACCCCCAGCCACCGCGGCCTGGGCGATCTGCTGAGCTACGCCAGCTCTCGCCTGCTGCCGCCCGGCACCCTGGTGCGGGTGCCACTGGGTGCGCGCGAGGTGCTGGGCGTGGTCTGGGAGGCGCTGGACGACCCCGGCCTGCCGCTGGCCGAGCTGCGCCCGATTGCTGGCGTGCTGGACGGTGTGGCGCCACTGGAGACCGCCTGGCGCCGGCTGGTGGCCTTCAGCGCCCGCTATTACCAGCGCAGCCTGGGCGAGGTGGCGCTGGCCGCCCTGCCCCCGCAGCTGCGCGACCTGCAGCCCGCCCAGTTGGCCCGCCGCCTGCGCCGCCCCAAGACCAGCACCGAGACGACCGAAGCAGCGGTTCAAGTCCCGACGCTGACCGACGAACAGGCCCAAGCGCTGGCCGCCATCGAATCCGAACCCGGCCCCTTCCTGCTGTTTGGCAGCACCGGCAGCGGTAAGACCGAGGTCTATCTGCGCGCCGTGCAGCACGCGCTGGATGCCGACCCCGCCGCCCAGGCGCTGGTGATGGTGCCGGAGATCAACCTCACCCCGCAGCTGGAAGAACGCTTTCGAGCGCGCTTTGCGCCCCGCTTTGGCGAGGGCAGCGTCGTCACCCTGCACAGCGGCATGACCAATCCGCAGCGCCTCAAAAGTTGGCTGGCGGCGCACCAGGGCGAGGCGCGCATCCTGCTGGGCACGCGGATGGCGGTGTTCGCCAGCCTGCCGGGCTTGAAGCTCATCGTGGTCGATGAGGAGCACGACCCCAGCTACAAGCAGCAGGAAGGGGCCCGCTACTCTGCCCGCGACCTGGCGCTGTGGCGCGGCAAGGCCCAGGGCGCCAAGGTGCTGCTGGGCTCGGCCACGCCCTCGCTGGAAAGCTGGCACGCCAGCCGCCCCGCCACCCCCGAAGACCCCGAGGGCGGGCGCTACCGGCGATTGCTCATGCCCAGCCGCATCGGCGCCGGCCCGCTGCCCCGCGTGCGGCGGGTGAACATGA
>CAZQXQ010000284.1:0-2334 GCA_964597235.1 uncultured Burkholderiaceae bacterium
CCGCTGACCAGCACTTGGTAGCGGGGGTTGCTCTTGAACTGCACCACGCCCCGGGCGCTGACGCGCTGGAAGACGTCCACATCGCCCGCCATCAGCGCCGCCACCTGGGCCGCCTGGTCGGCAATGAAGCGGAAGGTGGCACGGCGAATGGCGATGCTGCCCGGCTGGCGATAGCCATTCCAGGCCGTCAGCACCACCGATGCGCCCTTGTTCCAGCCGGCCAACTGGTAGGGGCCGGTGCCGACGGGCTTGGTGGCGTTGGTCTCCACGCTCTTGGGCTCGACGATCACGGCGGTGGCCTGGCCGAGCAGGAAGGGCAGGTCGGGATCCACCTCCTTGTTCAGCAGCACCACGGTGTGCTCGTCCACCACGCGGGTCACCAGGTTGGCGAAGGTGCGCTTATCCTTGTTGGTGCTTTTCTCGCCACCGGCGCGGTCAAAGGCGAACTTGACGGTGTGGGCGTTGAAGGGCTCGCCGTTCTGGAACTTCACGCCCTTGCGCAGCTTGAAGGTGTACGTTTTCAGGTCGGGCGAGACTTCCCAGCTTTCGGCCAGCAGCGGGGTGACGCTGCCGTCGCTCTGCACCTTGGTCAGGGTCTCAAAGACGTTGTAGAGCACGATTTCCGCAATCGCCGAGGCTGCGCCGGCTGTGGGGTCCAGGCCCGGCGGCTCCAGGGTCATGCCCAGCACCAGGCTGTCCTTGCCACGGGCCTGGGCCAGGCTACCCAAGGGCGTGGCCAGGGGCAGGGCGGCCAGCGCACTGGTGGCGATGAGCGATCGGCGGTTCAACATGGGGAGGTCTCCTTGGTCAATCGGTGTTCGGTGGGCGCCCAGAATCCCCTGGGGTGGGTGTTGGGGGCGGCAAGTGTGACATGAAGCCAGGGGGGCTCATCCTGGGCGGGGCACCTCAGGCGTCTTGCGGCGACGGCGTGTGCGCAGGCCGGGTTCGATGCGGGGTACCGCTGCCACCAGCGCCTGGGTGTAGGGGTGCTGGGGCGCCTGGAACAGCTGCGCAGGCGCGCCCCGCTCGACGATCCGGCCCTGGTAGAGCACCAGCACTTCGTCGCACAGGTGCTGCACCACGGCCAGGTCGTGGCTGATCAGCAGGTAGGTGATGCCGTGCGAGGCCTGCAGGTCGCTCAGCAGGTTCAGCACCTGCGCCTGCACCGACACATCGAGCGCGCTCACGGGCTCGTCCGCCACGATCAGGCGCGGCCGCGTGATCAGCGCCCGGGCGATGGCAATGCGCTGGCGCTGGCCGCCGGAAAACTCGTGCGGGACCTTGTCCAGATCGCTGGTGCGCAGGCCCACGTCCTGCAGGGCGGCTGCGGCGGCGGCGCGCAGGGCCTCGGGCGACAGTTGGGTCTGCAGGCGCAGCGCTTCGGTGACGGTGCGGGCCACGGTCTGGCGCGGGTCCAGCGAGCCATAGGGGTCCTGAAACACCATCTGAAAACCCGCGCGCGCCCGGCGTAGATCGGCGGGCGGCAGGTCGTGCAGGTCCTGGCCCTGAAAGCGCACCTGGCCGGCGGTGGGTATCTCCAGCGCCATCACCAGCCGCGCCAGGGTGGATTTGCCCGAGCCTGACTCTCCGACGATGCCCACGCTGCGCCCTGCCGTCACCGTGAAGCTCACGCCGTTCAGCGCCGGCACCACGGGCCGGGGCCCCCACAGGCGCTCGCGCGGCAGCCGGTAGTGGTGGACCAGGTCCTGCACTTCCAGCAGCGGCGGCGTGTTCGGGGGCATGGGCGATGGGGTCATGCGGGTGCTCCTGTGCTCATGCCTGGGACGGCGCTGCCCAGCGCCTCGGGGCGGTCGCAGCGCACCCAGTGGGTGCCGGCTGCATCCAGGGGCTGGACGGTGGGCGGGATCTGTGCACAGGCGGGCACGGCATAGGCGCAGCGCCCAGCAAACGTGCAGCCGGGGGGCAGCGCGTGCAGCGCAGGCACGCTGCCAGCAATGGTCGCCAGGCGCGGTCGGGGGCCCGCAAGCACGGCCCCGCCAAAACCAGGCCGGGCCGCGAGCAGGCCTCGGGTGTAGGGGTGTGCCAGGGCGGCAAACACCGCGTCGGTGTCGCCGCTTTCCACGCCACTGCCGCCGTACATCACCAGCATCCGGTCCACGGTGTTGGCAATCACGCCCAGGTCGTGTGAGATCAGCACCAGGCCCATGCCGCGCTCATCCACCAGGTCGGTGATCAGCTCCAGGATCTGTCGCTGCACGGTCACATCCAGCGCGGTGGTGGGCTCGTCGGCGATCAGCAGGTCCGGCCCGCAGGCCAGGGCCATGGCCAGGGTGATGCGCTGGCGCTGGCCGCCGGAAAACTCGTGCGGGTAGG
>CAZQXQ010000285.1:0-2320 GCA_964597235.1 uncultured Burkholderiaceae bacterium
CAGCGCGAAGGTGCCGTAGCCGATGAAGTTGGCCGGCACGTGCAGCTTCATCCACCAGCTCTTGAGCGCGGGGACCAGCGGCTGGATCTCGTGGGCTTCGCGCACCACGGTGTACCAGAGCAGGAAACCAACGGCCGCGCTGACCACCAGCATCACGAAGGCGCCCAGGGCACGGGTCTGGTACTGGTCTTCGTAGTACAGGTAGAAGGCGGCCGTCATCCAACAGAACAGCACAAAGACTTCGTAGAGGTTGCTGACCGGGATGTGGCCCACGTCGGCGCCGATCAGGTAGCTCTCGTACCAGCGCACCATCGTGCCGATCAGCGCCATGGCGGTGGCCACCCAGGCCAGGCGGGAGCCGATCAGCTCCATGGTGCGGCCCTCGCCGCGCACGAACATGCCCAGCCAATAGAACACCGTGCTCATGAAGAACAGCATGCTCATCCACAGGATGGCCGATTGGCTGGAGAGGAAGTATTTCAGCCCAAACACGGTGTCGGCCCGCGCCAGACTGCCGGTACCGTCCTCCTGGTACAGGCCAATGGCCATCAGCGACACGGCGGCAACAGCCAGCATCAACACGCGTAGCGGGCGCCAGAACCAGCCCAGCCAGATGGCGCTGGGGATGCTGCCGATCAGGATGGCCTTTTCATAGCCATCCATGTAAGCGGCGTAGCGCTGCAGCGCATACAGGCCGCCAATGGCGACGATCGCGGCAAAGACCCAGTCCAGGGCGTTGCGACGGACAAAGAAACCCTGGTGCAGGGTCAAGGTGGTGCTTGCGGTGTTCATGCCTTGCCAGTGGGGGGACGGACCCCGATCAGTGTTTCAGCCAGCTGGACAAACTCGCGGTCGGTGTCCAGGGTTTTGCGGTTGGTGGACAGCGCCAGCGTGGCCTGGCTGCCCGAGGTGGCGGGACTGAGCCAGACCCACACCCGCCGCTCGCGGACGTAGAGCATCGCAAAAACGCCCAGGATCAGCAAGGCACATCCCAAATAGACAATGTTCTTGCCAGGGGCTCGTGCCACCTGGAACACGCTGGCCTGCACCTGGGTGAAGTCTTCCAGCGTGAAAACCATCGGCACGGGGTAGAGCTGCGCGTCACTCAGCGAGAGCACCGCCTGGGTCATGAAGCGCTGGGTGGCCTCGTCGCGCGGCAGCGGCGCCAGGCCGGCGCGTTCGCGGGTCAATTGGGTCAATTCAAACAGCACGCCGTTGAGGATGCGCACCAGCACCTCGCCGGCGCGCTGGCGCTCGGCCTCGGGGACATTGGCTTCCATGAAATCGGAGATGGCCTGCAAACCGCCCTGGGGCTTGCCATCGGCGCCTTGACCGCCAGCAAACAGATTCATGGCCCGCACAGCGGACTCGGTCAGCGGCACGCGCAGATCATCCCGGCTGGGATCCACCGCCTGGGCCACATAGCGGCGCACGGCCTCGGCCCGCTGGGCCGGATCGGCCAGGGCGGCCCGCAGGCGGACAAAACCATCCAGCTTGCCCTGCTCATCGGCCGGGGCACGCAAATAGCGCAGGGGCTCGGACGGCGTCTCACGCACGCCCAACAGAAACACGGGCACGCCATCGCCCGTGTCCACCGGCAGCATGTAGTTGTGGAACTCGCGCGCCTGGCCGGCCGCATCGCGCAGCTTGTAGCTGACGCTGGGGCCCACATTGCGCAGCTCTTTCTGGGTGACGGTCTTCTGGGCCGACCCGAGGCGGCTTTCAATGGCCTCGCGCAGGTCCACCTTGCGCACATCGGTGGCAGAAGGGTTGTCGCGACCCGCATCGGCAAAATTTTCGACGTTGATGGTGCGCAGGCCAGTGAACTCCAGCGTCAGGGCTTGATTGCCGCTGGTCTGCTGCAGGCGGGTGGCGCTACCGACCGCCCCTTCGACTTCAAACGGCTTGCCCCCCGGCGCCAGCGGCAGCGCCCGCAGTTTCAGGCGCGAGCCGCCATCGTCAAAGCTGGACTGGTAAATCTCGACGCCCTTGTAGTGCGCGGGGTGGTTGACCTCGACCCGGGCCTCGGTTTTTTCGCCAGTGGCCTTGTCGTGGATCACGATGTCGCTGGCAAACAGCTTGGGCATGCCGGTCGAGTAATGCTCGACGATGAACTTCTTCAGTTCAATCGCAAACGGCAGCTCCTGCAAAAGGATGCCGTCCGACTGGTTCAGGATCGCGGTGCTGGACTGCGTGCCTTCGGCCACCATCAGGTTGCCGCGGAAGGTGGGGTTGCGTTCGGTCAGGCGGTGCTCGGGCGGCACATCGGCCACCATGCCGCCGCCGTTGTAGGGGGTCTTGCCACCCCAGAGCATCTGCG
>CAZQXQ010000286.1:0-2308 GCA_964597235.1 uncultured Burkholderiaceae bacterium
TCATTGGCCGTTCGCTGACCGCCAAGGCGCGTGAGTTCCTGGGCCTGCCCGCCTCCACGCTGTTCCGCCTGCCCAAGGCCCCAGTCGAGACCAAGGCCGGTTTCACCCTGGCGCAAAAAATGGTTGGCCGCGCCGTCGGTTTGCCCGAAGGCCAAGGCGTGCGCCCCGGCACCTACTGCGAACCCAAGATGACCACCGTGGGCTCGCAAGACACCACTGGCCCGATGACCCGCGACGAGCTCAAGGATCTGGCTTGCTTGGGCTTTAGCGCCGACCTGGTGATGCAGTCCTTCTGCCACACCGCCGCCTATCCCAAGCCCGTGGACGTGAAAACCCACCGCGAACTGCCCCAGTTCATCAGCAACCGCGGCGGCGTGGCCCTGCGCCCCGGCGACGGCGTGATCCACAGCTGGCTCAACCGCCTGCTGCTGCCCGACACCGTGGGCACGGGCGGTGACTCGCACACCCGCTTCCCCATCGGCATTTCCTTCCCCGCAGGTTCCGGCTTGGTGGCCTTTGGTGCCGCTACCGGCGTCATGCCCCTGGACATGCCCGAGTCGGTGCTGGTGCGCTTCAAGGGCGAGATGCAGCCCGGCGTCACGCTGCGCGACCTGGTGCACGCGATTCCGCTGTACGCCATCAAGGCCGGTCTGCTCACGGTGGCCAAGGCTGGCAAGAAGAACATCTTCTCGGGCAAGATTCTCGAAATCGAGGGCCTGCCCAACCTGAAGGTGGAGCAGGCGTTCGAGCTGTCCGACGCTTCCGCCGAGCGCTCGGCCGCTGGTTGCACGATCAAGCTCAACCCCGAGCCGATCGCTGAGTACCTGCGCTCCAACGTCGTGCTCATGAAGAACATGATCGCCGACGGCTACCAAGACGCGAAGACGCTGCAGCGCCGCATCGAGAAGGTCGAAGCCTGGCTGGCCAACCCGAATCTGCTCGAAGCCGACAAGGACGCCGAGTACGCCGCCGTCATCGAGATCGATCTGGCCGACATCAAGGAGCCCATCGTTTGCTGCCCCAACGACCCGGACGACGCCAAGTTCCTGTCCGAAGTGGCCGGCACCAAGATCGACGAAGCCTTCATCGGCTCGTGCATGACCAACATCGGCCACTTCCGCGCCGCAGCCAAGCTGCTGGGCGGCCAGCGCGACATTCCCGTCAAGCTGTGGGTGGCACCGCCCACCAAGATGGACCAGAGCGAGCTGATCAAGGAAGGCCACTACGCCGCCTTCGGCACGGCCGGTGCGCGTACCGAAATGCCCGGCTGCTCGCTGTGCATGGGCAACCAGGCCCAGGTGCATGAAGGTGCGACGGTGATTTCCACCAGCACGCGCAACTTCCCCAACCGCCTGGGCAAGAACACCAACGTGTTCCTGGGCTCGGCCGAGCTGGCCGCCATCGCCTCACGTCTGGGCAAGCTGCCTACCAAGGAGGAATACCTCAAGGAGATGGGCGTGATCGATGCCGACAAGGCCAGCGTGTACCGCTACATGAACTTCAACGAGATCGCTGAGTACGCGGAAGTGGCCGCCAAGGTCTAATCTTTCAACTTAGCTTGTTGACCTACCGGCCAGAGCGCAAGCCCTGGCCGGTTTTTTCGTTTCTCTGCAGGAATTGTTATGGGCTTTCTGTCGCCTTCCGATGTGCCTGAGTTGCTGGACTATGTCAGCTCCACCACCTTGACGCGGGGGCATACCTTGCAGCGCAGCGGCCAGGTGTTGCAGTGCATCGTGCATGAGGACGAAGACACGGTCGGCACGCAGGTGCTGCGCTTTTGGGATTTGGAAGGGATGGTGCAGGGCAGCCAGCGCCATCCCTATGCGGTGGTAGCGCGGCTGGAGTTTGGCCCGGACGAGGGCGAACTGTTTTTTTTCACCGGGCGGTGCAGCTGCCCCGTGGGTGTGGACTGCAAACATACCGTGGCGCTGGCGCTGCAAGCCGGGGTGCAGCAAGAGCAGTGGCAAGACGATGCCAGCGCACCAGCGCCTTCTACCCAAGACCGCAGTGGGCGCGTGACCATGCAGCGTGTGCAGCAGTGGTTGGAGTCTTTAGAAAGCATGGACAGGAAGTCGTCCCCTGCGCCCGATGCGTGGCAGGGGCAGAACGTGTATGTGCTGCGCACCGTTGCGCCACGCGCAGGCACGCTGCCTGGTCTGGAATTGAGTTGGCAAATATCGCGCCCCCTCAAGCGCGGTGGCTGCTCCAAACCCACCAGCCCGTCTTACGGCGTGGAGCAGGGGGTGGATGAAGCCTCGCCCGATGGCCAGGCCATACACCTGGTGCGTAGCTTGAGTGATCAGCGCTC
>CAZQXQ010000287.1:0-2273 GCA_964597235.1 uncultured Burkholderiaceae bacterium
TTGAACGTGGCCATTGCGGACCTCTTGAAAATTAATCTTGTTGAAACGCTTGGAGGTGCAGCACCGGGTGCTTGCCGTTGCGTGGCGTAGCCAGAAACCCTTCAAAGGTCCAGCAACTGCCCAATGCCTGCCGCGCCAGCTGTTCGGCCAGACTGCCAAACGCCACCGCCTTGACACGTGCATTCACTTCACGCGGCTGACCAGCTTCGGTCTGTTGCGACTGGTGTTCCAGCAGCAGCGTGATGGCAGGCAAGCCGCCAGGGGTGTAACGCAGGGCTTCGGCTTCGGCCAGGCAGGCGGTCAGGAGAACGCGGTTCTGCACTCCGAGGAATGGATCAGCGCTCGCCAGCAGCCGCTTCAGCCTGGCTGGCCTTGCGGGCTTCTTCGCGTTCCACGGTCTTCATCATGGAGGAAGGACCCGTTTCGGCTTTCTTCTTCTGGACGGTCAGGTGGCGCAGCACGGCGTCGTTGAACTTGAAGGCATGCTCCAGTTCGGCCATCACGGCTTGGTCGGCCTCGATGTTCACGCACAGGTAGTGGGCCTTGGCCAGCTTGTTGATCAGGTAAGCCAGTTGACGGCGACCCCAGTCTTCCACGCGATGGATCTTGCCGCCGCCGGCAGTGATCATGCCCTTGTAGCGCTCCAGCATGGCTGGAACCTGCTCGCTTTGATCCGGATGGATCAACAAAATGATTTCGTAATGACGCATGCAAACTCCTTTTGGGTGAAACCATCCACTGCGTCGTGAAGCGGTATGGCAAGGCAAAGTCAGCGATTATAGCCACGCACGCGTTGCGCGCCACCCCCATGACGACAAGCCAGCTTTTTTAACCATTTACCTGCAAGGGCCTTGAAACGCGGCGAGATGCCTCCATTTCACAGAAGTTCCTTCGTCTAACGACGCCTTTCTTCCAAGGCCCATCCTGTTTTGACCATGTCCGAAATTCCACAAAACCCCCTGCCCCCTGAAGAAGCCGAAGCCGCCATGGCCGCCCACGCCGCCGACGAACTGAGCCGCCTGCAAAACGAGCTGGCCGAGCTCAAAGCCAAAAGCGCTGAACTGGCCGACCAATACCTGCGCGCTCAGGCAGAAGTGCAAAACGCCCGCCGCCGCGCCGAGGAGGAAGTAGCGAAGGCCCGCAAGTTCAGCATCGAGAGCTTTGCGGAAAGCCTGCTGCCCGTGGCTGATAGCCTAGACGCGGCGCTGGCAATTCAAGATGCCACACCCCAGCAGCTGCGCGAAGGTAGCGACGCCACCCTGCGCCAGCTGATGTCTGCGTTTGAGCGTAACAAGCTGGTGGCCATTGCGCCCGCCGCCGGCGACAAGTTCGATCCGCATCAACACCAGGCGATCAGTGCCGTCCCCTCCGACCAGGCACCAAATACCGTGGTCAGCCTGCTGCAAAAGGGCTACGCCATCACCGACCGCGTGCTGCGCCCCGCGCTGGTGACGGTCTCCGCCTCCAAATAAACACCTGCGGGAAGCTGCAGCAAAAAAAGCAGCTTCCCCGCCTTGAAGCCGTTCAAGGCAACCACACGTAAACCCTCATTCAATCTTTCACCAAATTACCGGAGCACATCACCATGGGAAAAATCATCGGCATTGACCTGGGCACCACCAACAGCTGCGTGGCCATCATGGAAGGCAACACCACCCGCGTGATCGAAAACAGCGAAGGCGCGCGCACCACGCCCTCGATCATTGCTTACCAGGAAGACGGCGAGATCCTCGTTGGCGCCTCGGCCAAGCGCCAGGCCGTGACCAACCCCAAGAACACCATCTACGCTGCCAAGCGCCTGATTGGTCGCAAGTTCGAGGAAAAAGAAGTCCAGAAGGACATCGACCTGATGCCCTACACCATCGCCAAGGCCGACAACGGCGATGCCTGGATTGAAGTTCGCGGCCAAAAGCTGGCCCCACCCCAGATCAGCGCCGAAGTGCTGCGCAAGATGAAAAAAACCGCCGAGGACTACCTGGGCGAGCCTGTGACCGAAGCCGTGATCACCGTTCCGGCTTACTTCAACGATGCCCAGCGCCAAGCCACCAAAGACGCTGGCCGCATCGCCGGCCTGGATGTCA
This sequence comes from uncultured Burkholderiaceae bacterium, assembly GCA_964597235.1. Classification (GTDB taxonomy): domain Bacteria; phylum Pseudomonadota; class Gammaproteobacteria; order Burkholderiales; family Burkholderiaceae_C; genus CAYZPX01. The sequence continues at coordinate 2,082 of CAZQXQ010000287.1, forward strand.
AGCGCATCATCAACGAGCCCACCGCCGCAGCCCTGGCCTTCGGCCTGGACAAGAGCGAAAAGGGCGACCGCAAGATCGCCGTGTATGACCTGGGCGGCGGTACCTTCGACATCTCGATCATCGAGATCGCCGACGTCGATGGCGAAAAGCAGTTCGAAGTGCTGTCCACCAACGGCGACACCTTCCTGGGCG
>CAZQXQ010000288.1:0-2187 GCA_964597235.1 uncultured Burkholderiaceae bacterium
TCGTGCGCGAAGACACCGTGCGCTGGCTGGAGCGCGCGGTGATCGGCCTGAACCTCTGCCCCTTTGCCAAGGGCGTGCACACCAAAGGCCAGATCCACTACGCCATCAGCCATGCCAGCGACGACCTGGGCCTGCTGCACGACCTGGCCCGTGAGCTGCAGGACCTGGTCGCCACGCCTGCCGCGCAGCGCGACACCACGTTGCTGGTGGCGCCGTACGCGTTTGCCGACTTCCTGGACTTCAACGAGTTTCTGGACCAGGCCGACGCGCTGCTGGCCGACCTGGGGCTGGAGGGCGACATCCAGATTGCCAGCTTTCACCCGCAGTTCCAGTTTGACGGCACCGAGGCAGACGACATCACCAACGCCACCAACCGCGCGCCATACCCCACGCTGCACCTGCTGCGCGAGGACAGCCTGGACGAGGCGGTCGAGGCCTTTCCTGAGGCGGAAATGATCTTCGAGAAAAACATGGAAACCCTGGAAGCCTTGGGCACGGCGGGCTGGCAGGCGTTGGATGTGGGCCCGCGCTGCCCGGTGCACGCGCTGCAGGCCGGGGCCTATGCGACGTCGGATGCGCTGGCGGCTGTCGCCAAACCCAAGACCGACCCGGAGGCCTCCGCGTGAGCGGCGCTGCGTCCCAACGCGCCGGCAAACCGGGCAAGGGCCGTCCGCCTGCGCCTGTCGCTGCGGCAGGGCAGGGCGCTGATCCCGCCGTGCTGCAGGAACTGCGCCCCGGCCAGTCGGTGGAGCTGCTCAAGGCCCTGCACATCCTCACGCGCGAGGGCAAGCTCAACCAGGACTCGCGGCGCAAGCTCAAGCAGGTCTATCACCTGTTCCAGTTCATCGAACCGCTGCTGCGCGAGTTGAGCGCCGACGGCCACGCGCCCACGCTGGCCGACCATGGCGCGGGCAAGTCGTATTTGGGCTTCATCCTGTACGACCTGTTTTTCAAGCCGCTGGGGCGGGGGCAGATTTACGGCATCGAATGGCGGGCCGAGCTGGTGGAAAAATCCCGCCAATTGGCCAAGGAGCTGGGTTTTGAGCGCATGGCCTTCCTGAACCTGTCGGTGGCCGACAGTGCCGAGGCCGCCGAGCTGCCCGAGCGCATCGACATGGTCACCGCGCTGCACGCCTGCGACACCGCCACCGACGACGCCATCGCCTTCGGACTGCAGAAAAAGGCCCGCGCCATGGTGCTGGTGCCCTGCTGCCAGGCCGAGGTCGCCGCCTGCCTGCGCCAGGGCAAGGCCCTGCAACTGGCCCGCACCCCGCTGGCCGAGCTGTGGCGCCACCCCATCCACACCCGCGAGCTGGGCAGTCAGATCACCAACGTGCTGCGCTGCTTGCACTTGGAGGCCAGCGGCTACCAGGTCACCGTGACCGAGCTGGTGGGTTGGGAGCACAGCCTGAAGAACGAACTGATCGTCGCCAAATACACCGGCCAAAAAAAGCGCAGCGCCACCGAGCGCCTGCGTGCGATCCTGCAGGAGTTCGGATTGGAACAGGCGCTGGGCGCGCGCTTTGGACTGGCCTGAGCAACGGGAGCAAAATGGGGGTCAGACTCCATTTCTGACCCCGCCATGGCCCGCCTTCCTCGCCTTGCCCTTGCCGGCTACCCCCACCACCTGATCCAGCGCGGCAACAACCGCCAGCCCATCTTTCTCGACCGCGAAGACTTCCAGCGCATGCTTGCCTTGCTGGACGAGTCCGCCCGCAAGTTCCAGGTCGCCCTGCACGCCTATGTGCTGATGGACAACCACTTCCACCTGCTGGCCACGCCGCAGACCCAGGACGGCCTGCCGCTGTTCATGCAGGCCGTGGGGCGTAGTTATGTGCGCTATTTCAACCAGCGCCATGGCCGCACCGGCACGCTGTGGGAGGGGCGCTACCGCTCCACCGTCGTGGAGACGGAACGGTATTTGCTTGCCTGCATGGTCTATATCGACCTGAACCCGGTCCGCGCCGGTCTGTGCACCGAAGCGGGGCAGTGGCCCTGGTCCAGTCACGCGCATTACATGGGCGTGCGGCAGGATCGCCTCGTCACCCCGCATGCGCTGTACTGGGCTCTGGGCAACACCCCGTTTGCGCGCGAAGCAGCCTATGCCGACTTGGTCCAGGCGGGCATCGATGCCAAGGCCCAGGCGGTGGTGACCGATGCCACGCTCAAGGGCTGGGCCCTGGGGGA
>CAZQXQ010000289.1:0-2137 GCA_964597235.1 uncultured Burkholderiaceae bacterium
GCCCTTACAAGGCGTAGGTCAGCGGTTCGACCCCGTTAGCACCCACCACCAAAAACCATCAAATCAAGGGCTTGGAGTAATCTAAGCCCTTTCTTTTTGTCCGCAGAGAGTACGCCCATGTTTGAATCCATCCGCAAGCATTCCAAGATCTTCATGGTCTTGTTGTTCTTGTTGGTCATTCCGTCCTTTGTGTTGGTGGGGATCGACAGCAATTATTTTACCGAGAAGAGTCCTGTCGTTGCCACTGTCAACGGCCAGGAAATCACACAAGCCGAATGGGACAACGCACATAGGCAAGAGATTGACCGTATCCGTGCTCAGTCCCCTTCGATAGATCCCAAGTTGCTGGATTCCTCCCAGGCACGCTATGCCACCCTGGAGCGCATGGTGCGTGACCGTGTCTATGCAGCGGCTGCGGAAAAGATGCATTTGGTGACCAGCGATGCCCGTCTGGCACGTACCTTGCAGACCATGCCAGCCATTGCTTCCTTGAAACGTCCCGATGGCAGTCTGGATGTGGAGGCCTACCGCGCTCTGGTAGGAGCTCAAGGCATGACCCCGGAAGGTTTTGAGGCCAGTGTTCGTCGCGATTTGTCGCTAAACCAGGTGATGGCAGGGGTGGCGGACTCAGCGCTGGCCAGCCCGAGCGAAGTGCGCTTGGCCATGGATGCGTTCTATCAATCGCGCGAAATTCAGGTGGCCCGTTGGAGTGCGGCAGAGTTTGCTAGCAAAGTCACGGTAGCCGACGCCGATCTGCAAGCCTATTACCAAGCGCATCCCGACAAATTCCAACAACCAGAGCAGGCCGACGTCGAGTACCTGGTTCTGGATTTGGACGCTGTGCGTGCAGGCGTCGTGCTGAGTGAGGAAGATCTACGTACCTATTACAAAGAAAACTTGGCGCGTCTTGCCAGCAATGAGGAGCGTCGGGCGAGCCATATCTTGATCAATGCACCCAAATCGGCTTCGGCTGCAGATCGGGCGGCGGCCAAGGTGCGTGCCACTGAAATCTTGGAACAAGTGCGCAAGTCACCCTCCGAGTTTGCCGCGCTGGCCAAAAAGCATTCCGAAGATGCGGGGTCCGCTCCTTTGGGCGGAGACCTTAACTTTTTCGGCCGCGGTGCCATGGTAAAGCCGTTCGAAGACGCCGCCTACGCACTGAATAAAGGTGAGATCAGTGGCCTGGTGGAGTCAGAGTTCGGCTTTCATATTTTGCAGCTGACCGACATCAAAACCCCGCGCGCGCCCAGCTTTGAAGAACTGCGTCCGAGTCTGGAGTCAGACCTCAAACAGCAACAAGCCCAGCGCAAATACGCTGAGGTGGCAGAAACGTTCGCCAACAGTGTTTATGAACAGGCCGACAGCCTTAAGCCGGTAGCAGAAAAGTTGCGCCTCAAGTTGCAATCTGCGACAGGCGTGAGTCGCCAGCCTTCCGGTAAAGTTCAGGACGTTCTTGCCAACCCCAAGTTCTTGGAGGTGTTGTTTAGCGTCGATGCCCTGGAGAAGAAGCGCAATACCGAGGCACTGGAGATTGGGCCAAATCAAATGGTGGCTGGTCGTATTCTGGAGTACACCCCAGCTGCACGTTTGCCGCTGGATGCAGTGAAAGAACAAGTGCGTGCCTTGGTCATTGCCGAGAAGTCTGCTGCTCTGGCTCGCAGTCAGGGAGAGGCCCAATTGGCAGCTTGGCAAGCCAGGCCAGAGGCTCTATCCGGATTGGCAGCGGCCGTCACGATTTCTCGTGTTCAAAGAGCAGGCCTGCCATCCGCATTGGTCGAAAAAGTTCTACGCGCTCCGGCAGATAGCTTGCCATCCTGGATCGGCGTGGATTTGGGTCAAGAAGGTTATGCAGTCGTCAAACTACAGCGGGTCATTCCGCGGGATGCACCCAATTCAGCGCTGGCTGTGCAGCAGGGCGTTCAATACCAGCGTTTGCGTGCCTCTGCCGAAGCGGCCGCTTACTATGAACTGCTGAAGCACCGCTTTGCCGTTCAGATCAAGGTCACCCGACCTGAGGCGGCTTTGTGATGGGGATTTATTTGGTGACCGATTTCAGATGAAAATTACGTTATAATCTTAGCTTCTACGGTGGCTGTAGCTCAGTTGGTAGAGTCCAGGATTGTGATTCCTGTCGTCG
>CAZQXQ010000290.1:0-2114 GCA_964597235.1 uncultured Burkholderiaceae bacterium
ACATGCAGCTGGTGCGGGTGTCGTTCTACAACCCGATGGGGCGTTTTGTGTTTGCTGTGAGTGACTGGTTGGTCCTGCCGCTGCGCCGCGTGGTGCCTGCTTACCGCCAGTGGGATCTGGCCAGCCTGGTGGCGGCGTTGCTGGTGCAGCTGGCTGAGTATTTCCTGCTGTGGCTGCTATCGGGCGCAGGCGCCGCGCTGGCCTGGCTGCCCTGGATGGCGGTGTTTGGTCTGGTGCGGGTGGCGGTCTCGGGCCTGATCGGGCTGTTGCTCGTCTATGCGGTGCTGTCCTGGGTGCAGACCCGCTCGCCCATGGTCGAGGTGCTGGACCGGCTGTGCGGGCCCGTGCTGCAGCCGTTTCGCAAGCTGATCCCGTTGGTGGGCGGCGTGGACCTGGCGCCCCTGGCCGCGCTGGTGGCCTTGCAGGTGGTGATGATCGTTCTGGGCCACCTACAGGCTGCTGTGCTGGGCGGTGGTCTGGGATTCTGAATTCCTGAAATTTAGGTCTTTTGGGCCTCTAGCCCAATAAATATCAGCGGTATTAGCTATCAATATAGTAGCTAAAACCGCTGGATTCCAGGCCTTACAGCACGGCGTCGGCGGGCAGGCGTTGCAGCATGGCCAGGCTGCGGGCGATGGTGTCGCGCAGCTCACGGCGGTCGCAGATGAGGTCCACAGCGCCCTTGGTCTGCAGGAATTCCGCGCGCTGGAAGCCTTCGGGCAGGGTCACGCGCACGGTGGATTCGATCACCCGGGGGCCAGCAAAGCCGATCAAGGCCTTGGGCTCGGCGATCACGATGTCGCCCACGAAGGCGAAGCCGGCGCTCACGCCGCCCATGGTGGGGTCGGTGAGCACGCTGATGTAAGGCAGGCCCTTTTGCGCTAGGCGGGTCAGCGCGGCGTTGGTCTTGGCCATCTGCATCAGCGACAGCAGGCCTTCCTGCATGCGCGCGCCGCCGGTGGCGGTGAAGCAGACGAAGGGCACCTTCTGCTCGATAGCGGTTTCCACGCCGCGCACGAAACGCTCGCCCACCACGCTGCCCATGGAGCCGCCCATGAACTCGAACTCAAAGCAGGCAGCAACCACGCTGATGCTCTTGACCGAGCCGCCCATCACCACCAGCGCATCGGTCTCGCCAGTCTGCTCCAGGGCTTCCTTCAGGCGCTCGGGGTATTTGCGGCTGTCCTTGAACTTGAGCGCATCGACCGGCAGCACTTCCTGGCCGATTTCGTAGCGGCCTTCGCCGTCCAGGAAGGCATCAAGCCGTGCGCGGGCGCCAATGCGGTGGTGGTGGCTGCAGTGGGGGCAGACGTTCTGGTTGTGCTCCAGGTCGTTCTTGTAAAGCACGGTATCGCAGCTGGGGCACTTGATCCACAGGCCTTCGGGCATCTGCTGGCGGCGTTCAGCCGGGGCGGTCTGCTGGATCTTGGAGGGGAGCAGTTTTTCGAGCCAGGACATGGTGGTTTTTCCTTGGATTCCTTGAAGGCCTAGTGTTCAGGCGTCCAGCGCCTGGCGGATGCCGCGCAAAAAGTCGATGGTGGTGGGCACCACCTGGTCATGGGGCTGGTTTTCGATCAGCTGGATGATGCGGGTGCCGATCACCACCGCATCAGCCACCCGGCCCACGGCCTGGGCGCTGGCGGCATCGCGGATGCCAAAGCCCACGCCGACGGGGATGTGCACATGCTGGCGAATGCGTGGCAGCATGGCCTCGACAGCCGCCGTGTCCAGCGCGCCGGAGCCGGTCACGCCCTTGAGCGACACGTAGTACACATAGCCGCTGGCCACGCGGGCCACCTGCGCCATGCGGGCATCGGTGCTGGTGGGCGCCAGCAGGAAGATCAGGTCCAGCCCCTGGGCCTTGAGCTGGGCGGCGAAGGCCTCGCATTCCTCGGGCGGGTAGTCCACGATCAGCACGCCATCGACGCCGGCAGCCGCTGCATCGCGCACGAAGGCGCCGTCGCCGTGGCGCTGGTCATAGCGCTCGACCGGGTTGGCATAGCCCATCAGCACGACGGGAGTCTGCTGGTTATCTGCACGGAAAGCGCTGACCATGGCGAACACCTGCGTCAGGCCGACACCCAGACTCAGGGCTTTCTCGCCGGCTTTCTGGA
>CAZQXQ010000291.1:0-2107 GCA_964597235.1 uncultured Burkholderiaceae bacterium
CCCAGGCCCTGCACCCCCTTGTGGATGTTGTAGGTGGCAATGCGCAGGATGTCCGGGGTGTGCGGGGCAAGGCTCATGGGCAGTCCAGGGTGGGCAACGGGGTGAACCGGGACAACAGCAAAATCGCCTCGGCATTCGACGAAGAAAAGCAGCGCGCCGCCGCCTCGCGCCAGGGCAGCCAGACATGGTCGGTGTGCTCGCTGGGCGACAGCGTCACGGGTGTGCCCGCTGGTACGCACAGGCCAAAGACATGCTCTCGGTTGCGGCGCACGCCGGGTGGGTAGCGGCCCAGCCATTGCGGGTAGATGGTGTAGACGTTCTCTATACACCAGTCCTGAAGCACACAGCCAGGCGCGCGCGCATCGATGCCGGTTTCCTCCGCCACCTCGCGCACGGCCGTGGTCTCAAAGGGCTCGTCCAGATGGTCCTTGCTGCCGGTCACCGACTGCCAGAACGGCGACCCATCGGGCGCCGGCAGGGTGCGCCGCAACAGCAGCACGTCCAGCGCTGGCGTGTGGATGACCACCAGCACGGATTCGGGGATCTTGTAGGTGAGGGTCATAAGGTGAGGGGCGAGGGACACCCTTCATTCTTCGGTGAAAAAGTCCGAATCAATGCGCTTGAGCTGGTAGGTGGCTGCGACCGAGACCCCCAGGTCGTGTTCGATCATGAGGTCGGCCAGGCGGGTACCGTCGATCAGCACCACCTTGTATTGGCTACTTGCAGCGTAATCCCTTGCTTCCTGAGTGAAACGTGAAGTCGTGATGAAGACGCCCTTAGTGGCGCGCTGCCCCGCCAATGCCCCCACAAAGCGCATGATCTCCGGACGGCCAACGACTCCATCCCAGCGCTTGGCCTGGAGGTAGATCGCATCCAGCCCCAGCCGGTCTTCATTGATGATCCCGTCAATGCCACCGTCGCCACTGCGCCCCACGGCCCGTCCAGCCTCTTCACGGCTACCGCCATAGCCCATCTTGATGAGCAACTGGACCACAAGCCGCTCAAAGTACAAGGGTGAACACCCCTTTACACGCTCCAGTACCTCGTCCGCCAGCGCTGCAACCGACTTTTGATAAGCGGATTCGATGATTTCATCAGGGGTCAAATCCAAAGCCATTTGCGTTGAGGGCACGCTATCGGCGACGACAGTCTTCTCACGAGAACCGTTTCTGAACTCAAGGAAATCCGGAAACCGCTCCAGAAATTTGACATCTATCCGACTTGGTGATTCTCGAAGCGCGTCTTTACCTATCCCGGTGATCTGTACGTTTCCGCGTTTGGGTTGCGAGACCAGGCCAGCTTTCTTGAGATAGGTTTTTGCCCAACCTATGCGAGAAGCAAAGGTCAAAGTACCACCGCTTGGCAGCAACTGAATGCGCTCTTCAGGAGTCAGCCGAAACTCTTCTGCCAGTTCCTGCTGCAACTCCTTGAGAACCCGCTCCCGTCCGTCTGAAAGACGTAATAACAAAGGAAGCATCAAGGTCTCGTAGTCAGGAATGGCCATTATTTGAATGCGAAAGAGTGAAGGGACTATGTTCAAACGCGCACGATTCTGCATGAATGACCGGTAATGACCTTTCCAGCCACTGGGGCGCATATTGGAACGACAGCGGCTCGGTATCAAAGACCTTTCCGATGCGATCGTCGCCGTAAAAGACGTCCAGGGCATTTACTGGAAGCATCACAGCATCCGGGATGTCTTGGGCTGGACCACGACCTCCAGGCCCAGGATATCGAGCAAGTCGAGCACTTTTTGCAGCTGGACGGTCGGCTTCCCGTTTTCAATGTCCACGATCAAGCGGTTGCCGGTGTTGGCCAGGCCCGCGAGATCGATCTGGCGCAATTGCATGCCCTGGCGTTGCGCCCGAAAAACGGCTCCCAGATCGGCGGAAGTGCGGATGACCCGTGGTGTATTACCGCTCGGGAATTCATTGACTGCCAAATCCATCAAAACACCCCCTCAGTTACCGAGAGGTAATTCTATGGCTTCACTACGCCAAGAGCACAACAAGAAATACCGATCGGTCATTGCCCAAGAAAAAAGGGCGCCTTAAGGCCAATGCCAGTCAGTTAAGCGCTGACTGGCGTTTTTTTGACGGGTACTTGC
>CAZQXQ010000292.1:0-2076 GCA_964597235.1 uncultured Burkholderiaceae bacterium
TCCAGGTAGAGCAAGTGCATACCACACCATGTAAAAAGGCCGCTGTGAAGCGGCCTTGAAAAAGAGGTAAGCCGGGTGAGGGAACCCTCAATACACCAACGAGGTAGGCGAGCCCGACTAAGGCGGCGATCCTAAACCAAGTCCAGGGCAGGAGCAAGTCTTGTTTGCAGGCTTGTCATGCCGGATCAGGCCTCGTCTTCTGCCTCGGGCGCAGCCGCTGGGGTGGCTGCCACGGCGGGCAGCTGGGTGATGCCCAGGCTTTCGCGGACCTTGTTCTCGATTTCGCGGGCCAGCGCGGGGTTTTCGCGCAGGAATTCGCGGGCGTTGTCGCGGCCTTGGCCGATCTTTTCGCCGTTGTAGGCGTACCAGGCGCCGGATTTGTCGATCAGCTTGGCGTTCACGCCCAGGTCGATGATTTCGCCCTCGCGGCTGATGCCCTCGCCGAACAGGATGTCGAACTCGGCGGTCTTGAACGGGGGGCTGACCTTGTTCTTGACGACCTTGACCTTGGTTTCGTTGCCGATGGCCTCGTCGCCCTTCTTGATGGTGCCGGTGCGGCGGATGTCCAGGCGCACGCTGGCGTAGAACTTGAGCGCGTTGCCGCCGGTGGTGGTTTCGGGGCTGCCGAACATCACGCCGATCTTCATGCGGATCTGGTTGATGAAGATGACGGTGCAGTTGGTCTTCTTGATCGTGGACGTGAGCTTGCGCAGCGCCTGGCTCATCAGCCGGGCTTGCAGGCCGGGGAGCTGGTCGCCCATCTCGCCCTCGATTTCGGCCTTGGGCGTGAGCGCGGCGACCGAGTCCACCACGATCAGGTCCACCGCGCCGGAGCGCACCAGGCTGTCCACGATTTCCAGCGCCTGCTCGCCGGTGTCGGGCTGGCTGATCAGCAGGTCGGGCAGGTGCACGCCCAGCTTGCTGGCGTACTGCACGTCGAGCGCGTGTTCCGCATCGACAAAGGCGCAGGTGCCGCCCAGCTTTTGCATTTCGGCAATCACCTGCAGCGTCAGCGTGGTTTTGCCGGAGGATTCGGGGCCGTAGATCTCGATTACGCGGCCCCGGGGCAGGCCGCCCACGCCCAGCGCGATGTCCAGGCCCAGCGAGCCGGTGGAGACGACCTGGATGTCCTCGGTGGTCTCGCCCTCGCCCAAACGCATGATCGTGCCCTTGCCGAACTGCTTTTCGATCTGGGCCAGGGCGGCTTGCAAGGCCTTGGCTTTTTCGCTGGCGTCGGCAGTGCTTTTGACAGAAGTGTCCATGGGGGTGCTCCTTTTGGTGGCCATAAATGGGGGTGCCGCGACAGCTGTTTTTAAGCACAGGCTGTATGCGTGAACAGTAGTTTAAGTGGAGGGATGTCTATCGTAAACGTTTAATTTGGTCAGTTTGCCTGACAATTGAGGAATGTCTGATTTATCGTCCAATGCCTGGCGCGAGACCCACCTGGGCTGCTTGATGGGCCGGGCGCTGCAGCGCTTCGATGCCCGGGTGCTGCAGCGCATGGCGCACAACGTCGAGGTGCCGCTAGCCCTGTCCAACCTGGCGGCGCGTGCGCAGGTCAGCGCGGCGCACATCCACATCACCCGGCACCTGTCGCTGCAGGGCGACCGGCTCACGGACCTGGCCGCGCGCGCCGGCATGAGCAAGCAGGCCATGGCCAGCCTGGTGGACCAGTGCGAAGCCTGGGGCCTGGTCACCCGCGAGGCCGACCCGCACGATGCCCGCGCGCGGCGCGTGGTTTTTACGTCCACCGGCCTGGCGTGGTTGCAGGCTTTCCGCGAGGCGGTGGCCGAGACCGAGGCCGAGTTCCGCGCCGAGGTGGGCGATGCCGTGGCCACCGTGGTGGCGATGGGCCTGGAGGCCTACGCCGCCGGGGCCTGATCGGAGCGCCTGGAGCCGCCCCTAAAATTGCCGCCGCTTTTCCCATCAAAACCAGGAGACTGACCCATGCGCATCCTCATCGCTGAAGACGACCAGGTGCTGGCCGATGGCCTCTTGCGCAGCCTGCGCGGCTCTGGGGCGGTGGTGGACCATGTGGCCAGCGGCACCGAGGCCGATGCCGCGCTGATGACGCAC
>CAZQXQ010000293.1:0-2073 GCA_964597235.1 uncultured Burkholderiaceae bacterium
GGCAGAAGGCCTTGCGCTCCAGCGCCAACAGGTATTCCTCGCTGACCAGCGAGCCTGGGTCCACGTCGCCGCCACAGACCACCTCGGCAATGATCGAAGCGATCTGGAAGTCGTAGGCGCTGATGAAGCGCCCGTCGCGCAAGTTCACCAGCTGGGCCTTGATCGTGGCCAGACCGCTGCGGCCCGCCACGGGGAACAGGCGCTTCAAGGGCGCGCGCCAGCCGCCGGCCGCCATCGCCTTGGCCTCGTTCAGGGCCACGGCCAAGAGCTCGTCCTTGTGCGGAACGACCAGGTCACTGTCCAGCAGGTAGCCCAGCTTGCGCGACTCCAGCGCGCTGGTGCCCACCTTGGCCATCGCGGCGGCGGTGAAGCCTTCGGTCAGGAAGGGCAGCAGGTCCTTGCTGGTGGAGGCAGCCATGTTCTCGGCGGCGCGGCGCGCAATACAGGTCAGGCCGCCAGCCCCGGGCACCAGGCCCACGCCCACCTCGACCAGACCGATGTAGCTTTCCATGTGGGCGACGCGGCGCGCGCAGTGCACGGCCAACTCGCATCCTCCCCCCAGCGCCATGCCGTGGATGGCCGCCACTACCGGCACCTGGGCGTAGCGGATGCGCTGCATCAGGTTTTGCAGCTCCTGCTCGATGCTCTCAATGGCCTCGGCCCCGCCGATGGCAAAGGCGGGCATCGTGGCCTCCAGGTCCGCGCCCACAGAGAACGGCGCATCGCCCGACCAGATCACCATCGCCTGGAAGTCGCGCTCGGCGGTCTCTACCGCTTCCATCAGGCCCTCCATCACCTCGGGGCTGATGGCGTGCATCTTGTTGTTGATGCTGGCTATTAGCACCTCGCCGTCCAGCGTCCAGGTACGCAGGGCCTTGGATTCGGCGAGGGTGGTGCCGGCCGTGCGCCAGTCGGGCAGGTGGGTTTCGCCCAGGAGCTTTTCCGGGAACAGCTGCCTGTCGTACACCGGCAGCACCCGGCGCGGCACGAACCGGCCCTGGCTGGGGCTCCAGGAACCCTCGGCGGTGTGCACGCCACCCGCCTCGGCCACGGGGCCCTGGAACACCCAGTCGGGCAGCGGCGTGCGGCACAGCGCCTTGCCAGCGTCGATGTCGTCCTGCACCATGCGGGCGACCTCCAGCCAGCCGGCCTCCTGCCACAGCTCGAACGGGCCCTGCTGCATGCCAAAACCCCAGCGCATGGCCTGGTCCACATCGCGGGCGTTGTCGGCGATGCTGCCCAGGTGCACGGCGGCGTAGTGGAAACTGTTGCGCAGGATGGCCCACAGGAACTGGCCCTCGGCACCCTTGGCATGGCGCAGCAGCTTCAGGCGCTCGGCGGCGGGCTTTTTCAGCATGCGGCCATAGACGGCATCGGCCTTCTGGCCGGCGGGCACATAGTCCTCACTGTCCAGCTCAAAGCGCAGCACCTCGCGGCCCGCCTTCTTGTAGAAGCCGGCCTTGGTTTTCTGGCCCAGGTGGCCCAGTTCCAGCAGCTTTTGCAGCACGGCGGGCGTGGCAAAGCTGGCGTGGAAGGGGTCGGTCTCGGGGCTGAGCTGGCTTTGCTGGGTCTGGATGACGTGGGCCAGGGTGTCCAGGCCCACCACGTCGGCGGTGCGGAACGTCCCGCTGGACGCGCGGCCCAGCTTCTTGCCCGTGAGGTCATCGACCACGTCGGGGGTCAGGCCAAAGCGCTCGGCCTCCCGCATGGTGGACAGCAGGCCCGCCACCCCGACGCGGTTGGCGACGAAGTTGGGCGTGTCCTTGGCGCGCACCACGCCCTTGCCCAGGCCGCTGGTGACAAAGGTTTCCAGCTGGTCCAGAACCTCGGGGCGGGTGTGGGGCGTGGCAATCAGCTCCACCAGCGTCATGTAGCGCGGCGGGTTGAAAAAATGGATGCCGCAAAAACGCGGGCGCAGCGCCTCGGGCAGCGGTTCGCCCAAGGCGGTGATCGACAGGCCCGAGGTGTTGGTCGCCAGGATGGCGTGCGGCGCCAAGCGGAGGGCAATCTGGGCGTACAGCGCGTGCTTCCAGTCCAGGCGCTCGGCAATCGCCTCGATGACCAGGTCGCAAT
>CAZQXQ010000294.1:0-2059 GCA_964597235.1 uncultured Burkholderiaceae bacterium
ACACCGTCGGCATCGACCTGGTCGCGATGAGCGTCAACGACGTGCTGGTGCAAGGCGCCGAGCCCCTGTTCTTCCTGGACTACTTCGCTTGCGGCAAGCTGGATGTGGACACCGCTGCGGCCGTGGTCGGTGGCATCGCCAAGGGCTGCGAGCTGAGCGGCTGCGCCCTGATCGGCGGCGAAACCGCAGAGATGCCCGGCATGTACCCCGCCGGTGAGTACGACCTGGCTGGCTTTGCGGTCGGCGCGGTCGAGAAATCCAAGATCCTGACGGGCCAAAACGTACAGGCCGGCGACGTGGTCCTGGGCTTGGGCTCCAACGGCGTGCATTCCAACGGCTTTAGCTTGGTGCGCAAGTGCATCGACCGCGCCGCCGATCAACTGCCCGCCACGCTGGATGGCCAGCCCTTCAAGCAGGCCGTGATGGCCCCCACCCGCCTGTATGTCAAGAGCGTGCTCGGCGCGCTGGCCCAGCACCCGATCAAGGCCCTGGCCCACATCACCGGCGGCGGCCTGCTGGAGAACATTCCCCGCGTGCTACCTGAAGGCCTGGCTGCCCATCTGCAAAAAGGCAGCTGGCCACAAAGCGAGCTGTTCGCCTGGCTGCAGGCCACCGCCGGCATCGACGACATCGAGATGAACCGCACTTTCAACAACGGCATTGGCATGGTGGTGGTGATTGACGCCGCCCATGCCGAGGCCACCGCCGCTACCCTGCGCGCGGCGGGCGAGCAGGTGTACACCATCGGGCGCATCGCCCCGCGCGGTGAAGGCGCGGCCGTCGTCGTCGCCTGAGCCTTGGCGCGCGCATGGACCCACACTCCACCAGCCGCGCCATCTTGCGCACCCAGCCCGAGGCGCTGCCCCTGGCCTCGCCGGTGCACCCTGCCCCCCACCGGGGCATTGTGGGAACCAGCTATGCGCTGATGGCGCTGGCCCTGTTCGTGGTGATGGGCTGGGGCTTGCTTCCAGGCTTGCTGTGTGTGTGCCTCGGTTTTTTGCTGACCCAAGGCTTGACGCGGCTGTTTGTGCGGACCTGGGCCCGCCTGCGCCGTGAGCCCTGGTTGCTGCGCAGCACCCCCCGCTGGGCTGAAATGGCCGCCGCCGCGCTGGTCATGCTGCTGCCCCTGGCCTTGCTGGCCACCGGCTTGACCCAGTCGCGCACTTACATCATCGAGGCGCCCCAGCAATACCGCGAACTGATGAGCTACCTGGCCGAGACGGTGCTGGAGCTACGCCAGAAACTTCCACCCGACCTGGCGGTTCACCTGCCCGAAGGTGTGGCCGATGTTCAGCGGGTGCTGGCCAATGTGCTGGGCGCGCAGGCCGGCGCTCTGGCCCTGGCGGGCCGGGCCTGGCTGGGGGGCATTCTGTTTGCCTATGTCGGTCTGCTGATTGGCGCGTTGGCCGCCATCCGCAAGGCGACAGCGCACCCCCGCCCCTTGGCCCAGGAACTGGCCCAGCGCGTGACCCTGTTTGGCGAAGCCTTCCAGCAGATCGTGGCGGCGCAATTCTGGATTGCAGCCTTCAACACGCTGCTGACCGCCGTCTTCCTGCTGCTGGTGTTGCCGCACTGGGACTTGGGCCTGCCCTATACCCCCGTGCTGATCACGCTCACCTTCGTGGCCGGGCTGGTGCCCATCGTCGGCAACCTGCTGTGCAATGTGGTGCTGACGCTGGTGGGCTTGTCGGTGTCGCCCGTCGCCGCTGCGGCCTGCCTGGGCTTTCTGATCCTGATCCACAAGGCGGAGTACGTGATCAACGCCAAGGTGGTGGGCCAGCGCACCCAGATGGGCGTGTGGGAGCTGCTCAGCGTGATGTTCATTGCCGAAGCCATTTATGGCCCAGCCGGCTTGGTGGCGGCACCGCTGTTTTATGCCTACCTGAAGAAAGAGCTGGTCGCGGCGCGGCTGGTTTAAGGGCAATTAAGGGCGATAACCGCCGCCCGAGCTATCAAAAATCATAGCTAGTACCGCTGGATTTCATTGGCTTTGAGGCCAATTTGACCCGCAGATTCAACTGCAAAGTGCAACGATTTTCAGTGTAACGGACGCATCTCC
>CAZQXQ010000295.1:0-2006 GCA_964597235.1 uncultured Burkholderiaceae bacterium
TGCGCAAGGCGAACATTCCGTACAAGGTCTCGGGCGGCACCAGCTTTTTCGACCGGGCGGAAATCCGCGACCTGTGCGCCTGGTTCCGCCTGTGGATCAACCACGACGACGACCCGGCCTTCCTGCGCGCCGTCACCACGCCCAAGCGCGGCATCGGCCACACCACGCTGGCAGCGCTGGGGCAGTTCGCTACGCAGCACAAGCAAAGCCTGTTTGGCGCCTTGTTCAACGGCATGCTGCCCGCGGCAGTCCCTAAGCGCGCCATCGACGGCCTGCACGAGTTTGGCCGCACCATCAACGACCTGGAATACCGCGCCCGCCACACCCTGGGCGCCGAGGCCGCCCGCAGCTTCATGGCCGACTGGCTCAAGGACATCGCCTACGAACAGCACCTCTACGACAGCGAGGACAGCGAAAAAGCCGCCGCCGCCCGCTGGAGCAATGTGCTGGAGTTCTGCGACTGGATGGCCCAGCGTGCCGGCGGTCAGGCCGACGACACCAGCGCCGGAGCCCTGGTGCGCGAGCAAAAAAGCCTGCTGGAAGTGGCGCAAACCATTGCGCTGCTGTCCACCATCTCGGAGCGCGAACAGGAGCAGGACATGGTCACCCTCTCCACCCTGCACGCCTCCAAAGGGCTGGAATGGCCGCACGTGATGCTGATCGGCGTCACCGAGGGCCTGCTGCCCTTCAAGCTGGACGACGACGATGGCAAACAGGAGAAAGTCAGCGACGACACCCTGCTGCGCCTACAGGAAGAGCGCCGGCTGATGTACGTGGGTATCACCCGCGCCCAGCGCAGCCTGGCCGTGAGCTGGACCAAGCGCCGCAAGAAAGGCCGCGAGATGGTGGCCGCCCAACCCAGCCGCTTCATCGCCGAAATGGCGCTGGACCAGAAAACCGCCCGCGAAGACCCCCGCGAAAAACTCAAAGCTCTGCGCGCAGAGTTCGCGGCCAAGGCCGCAGCCGCCAAGGCCGTGTGAGCGCCCGATCCAGACACCCAATCAAAACTCATCAATCTTCGTCTTTGGATGCCATCATGTGCCAACTGCTTGGAATGAACTGCAACACCCCAACCGACATTCGCTTCAGCTTCACCGGCTTTGCGCAGCGCGGCGGCAACACGGACGATCATGCAGATGGCTGGGGGATTGCGTTTTTTGAAGAAGAACGGGGCTTGCGGCATTTTGTGGACCACCAGCCTGCCGCGAACTCACCGATCGCCAAGCTGATCCGGGAGTACCCTATCCATAGCCGGAATGTGATTGCCCATATCCGCAAGGCCACGCAGGGCGTCATCCGCCTGCAAAACTGTCACCCCTTTGTACGCGAACTGTGGGGGCGTTATTGGGTCTTTGCCCACAACGGCGACTTGAAAGACTTCCGGCACCGTCTTCACGCCTCATTTCACCCGGTGGGTGAGACCGACAGTGAGCACGCCTTCTGCTGGATCATGCAAGAGCTGTACAAGTCGCATGCTGGCGTTCCGTCAGTGGACGAACTGAGCCTGACCTTGCGGGAGCTGGCATCCCAAATCGCACCGCATGGCACCTTCAATTTTTTGATGTCCAACGGCGAGGCCCTGTGGGCGCATGCCACCACCAAGCTGCACTACGTTGAGCGCAAATACCCGTTCACCGAAGCGCAATTGGCAGACGAAGACGTTCGGATTGACTTTGCTTCCGAAACCCAAGCCAGCGATCGGGTGGTGGTGATCGCCACTGAACCTTTGACTTCAAACGAAACGTGGGAGGCATTTTCTCCGGGCAGTCTCAAGGTGTTTAAGGATGGTTGCCTTTACAAATCCTTTTCCACCATGTGAGCCCATCGCATCGGGCTTATCTAAGACTATTCCCAATTCAACGAGAAAGATAAGAATCTGATCACGCCATCGATTCAATTTTGAACTCAAAAAGCAAAACCCCTCTGATATTACTACCAGAGGGGTTTTTAATAAGAGCCTGACGATGACCTACTTTCACACGGGGATCCGCACTATCATCGGCGCA
>CAZQXQ010000296.1:0-2001 GCA_964597235.1 uncultured Burkholderiaceae bacterium
CCGGTGAGCGGCCTGTCCGCCACGCTGGACCGCGACGACCCGGCCCCGGTGCCTGGCACGGCGCTGCCGCCGCTGTGGCACTGGCTGTACTTTTTGCCCCAGGTGCGCCAGAGCGGCCTGGGCCCGGACGGCCACCCCGCACGCGGCGGCTTCCTGCCGCCCGTGCCGCTGCCGCGCCGCATGTGGGCCGGTGGCCGCCTGCGCTGGGAAGAGCACAACCCGCTGGTGGTGGGCGATGCGGTACAGCGCGTCTCGCGCATCGAATCCGTGACGCACAAATCCGGCCGCACGGGCGATCTGGTGTTCGTGCTGGTCAAGCATGAAATCTCCAACGCCAAGGGCCTGGCGCTGACCGAAGAGCACGACATCGTCTATCGCGCTGCGCCCCAGCCCGGCGACCCCGTGCCCCCGCCCACCGCTGCCGAGACCGGCGCGCCCTGGCACCGCGACATCACGCCCGACGATGTGCTGCTGTTCCGCTATTCGGCGCTCACCTTCAACGGCCACCGGATTCACTACGACCGCCAGTACGTCACCCAGGTCGAGGGCTACCCCGGCCTGATCGTGCACGGCCCGCTGATTGCCACGCTGCTGGTGGACCTGGTGCGCCGCAATGTGCCGGATGCCCGCGTCAAGAGCTTCCACTTCAAGGCCGTGCGCCCCACGTTTGATTTGCACCCCTTCGGCCTGAACGGCGCGCCCTCGGCCGATAGCAAGACCGTGCGTCTGTGGGGCAACGACCACGAGGGGTTCCTCACCATGCAGGGCACCGCCGAGTTGTTCTGACACTGACGACATCTAAAACCATAGCTAATACCGCTTGTCACGTAAGCCTTAGAGCCCAAAAACACTGGAAACAACCATGATCCACCAGCCCGACCAGTACCAGGAAATCCGCGATGCCGTGCGCGCCCTCTGTGCCCAGTTTCCTGACGAATATTTCCGCAAGGTGGATGAGGCCCGCGCTTACCCCGAGGAATTTGTCGATGCATTGACCCGCGCCGGCTGGATGGCCGCGCTGATCCCGCAGGAATACGGCGGCTCGGGCCTGACCATGGCCGAGGCCTCGGTGATCATGGAAGAGATCAACCGCAGCGGCGGCAACTCCGGCGCCTGCCACGGCCAGATGTACGTGATGAACGCCATCGTGCGCAGCGGCTCGCAGGCGCAAAAAGAAAAGTACCTGCCCCAGATCGCTTCGGGCAAGCTGCGCATCCAGTCCATGGGCGTGACCGAGCCCACCACCGGCAGCGACACCACCAAGCTCAAGACCAGCGCCGTCAAGAAGGATGGCCGTTGGGTGATCAACGGCCAGAAGGTCTGGATCTCGCGCATCCAGCACAGCGATCTGATGATCCTGCTGGCCCGCACCACGCCGGCCGACCAGGTGAAGAAAAAGTCCGAAGGCCTGTCCTGCTTCCTCATCGACCTGCACCAGGCAATTGGCAACGGCCTCACCGTGCGCCCCATCCTGAACATGGTCAACCACGAGACCAACGAGCTGTTCTTTGACAACCTCGAAATCCCCGAAGACGCGCTGCTGGGCGAAGAAGGCAAGGGCTTCAAGACCCTGCTGGACGGCCTGAACGCCGAGCGCGTGCTGATCGCCGCCGAGTGCATTGGCGATGGCTACTGGTTCATCGACCGCGCCAGCAAGTACGCGAACGAGCGCGTGGTGTTCAACCGCCCCATCGGCCAGAACCAGGGCGTGCAGTTCCCGATTGCCGACGCCTTCATCGAGCTGGAAGCCGCCAACCTGATGCGCTGGAAGGCCTGCGAGAAGATCGACGCCATGCAAAACGCCGGCGCCGAGGCCAATATGGCCAAGTACCTGGCGGCCAAGGCCAGCTGGGAGGCGGCCAACGTCTGTCTGCAGACCCATGGCGGCTTTGGCTTTGCCTGCGAATACGACATCGAGCGCAAATTCCGCGAAACCCGCCTGTACCAGGTGGCGCCGATCTCGACCAACATGATCTTCAGCTACGTGGCCGAGCACATCCT
>CAZQXQ010000297.1:0-1987 GCA_964597235.1 uncultured Burkholderiaceae bacterium
GCAGCCAGGCCAGTTGCAGGCGCCACAGTGCCTCCGAAGCATCGGGGTCCTGCAAGGCAGGACCGAGCCAAGCATCGAGCACCTCGGTCCCGACCAGGATCAGGGGGATGGGCGCATCGGCCCAGTCATGCAGACCGTCGGCAAGCGCAGACACCGACGCCGGGTCGATCTGGGAGAGCCGGGACCAGTCCAGCACCCGCGGGGCATCGCCCAGGTCCGGCGCAGGGACCGTGGGCCAATCCGTCGCCCGCAGGTGCACGGGGGCTTGCCAGACGATCCCGGCACCGGAGTGGAGGCCATGGCGGGGCGTGCGAGAGGCAGCACGCCAGTCCGCCCATTGCTGCGGCAGGTGGACCCAGGCCGGCGGCGAGGACTGAAAGCGCTGCGCACCCTCCAGGGCTAGGGCCTCAAAGCGCGCTGCATCGCCCATGGCGCAGTACAGGTCCAGCAGGGTGTCGTGCAAGGCCAGCGCCTCGGAAGGAGCCAGCGCGGGATCGGCCAGCGCCTGGCTCAAGACCTGGGCTGCGTTTTCGGCATCACCCGCTGCAAAACGCAAGGCCGCTTCGTCAAGCACAGCATCGTGCAAGGACAGATCAGCGGCCATGGGGGTGAAGGAGAAAAAGCGCGTCAGTCGCCGAACATCTTTTGCTTGAGCTCGCGGCGCTGTTGCGCTTCGAGGGACAGGGTGGCGGTAGGACGGGCGATCAGGCGGCCCACGCCGATGGGCTCGCCGGTTTCGTCGCAGTAACCGTAGTCACCCGAGTCGATGCGGGCAATGGCCTGCTCGATCTTCTTGAGCAGCTTGCGCTCGCGGTCGCGGGTGCGCAGCTCCAGCGCGTGCTCTTCCTCGATGGTGGCGCGGTCGGCCGGGTCGGGCACGACGATGGTTTCCTCGCGCAGGTGCTCGGTGGTCTCACCAGCGCTTTCCAGGATGTCTTTCTTGAGCTTTTGCAGCTTGAGGCGGAAAAACGCCAGCTGCGTGTCGTTCATGTACTCGGCCTCTGGCATGGACATGACTTCGGTGTCGCTCAGCTCCTCGACAGGCTTGGTTTGCCAGACGTTGGCCAACTTGGGATCTTTTTTGGGGATGGCGCTCGAAGACGGGGCGCGGGTGGGAGTGGACATGGTGCGTCGGTCAGGGACTGGGCAGGAAGCTCCCAGGCCAGAAATGGGGTCGGATGGAGGCTGGTCGGCCAGCCTTCCGGGCGTTTTCGGGGCGCGATTGTAGCCACGCAAGGCGCGGGGAACACAAGCGTTGCAAATTCCCCACACACTTCGGTAAAAGGCCTTAGGCAAAAGCCCTTACCGACACTTGCCAGTGCTTGCCAGCGCTTGCCAGTGCTTACGCAGCCAGGCTCTGGTCCAGGCCCTGAACCAGGATGTCTTGCGGCAGATCGATGCCGATGAACACCATCTTGCTGACGCGCGGCTCGCCCTCGGCCCACTGCGGGCCCAGGTCGCTGCCCATCAGCTGGTGCACGCCCTGGAAGATCACCTTGCGCTCGGTGCCCACCATGTGCAGCACGCCCTTGTAGCGCAGCATGCGCGGGCCGTAGATGTTGACGATGGCGCCCAGGAAATCTTCCAGCTTGGCCGGGTCAAAAGGCCGCTCGGAGCGATAGACGAAGCTCTTCACATCGTCGTCGTGGTGATGGTGGTGGCCATGCGCGTGGCCATGCTGGTGCGAGGGGTGGTTGCAGTGCTCGCCGTGTTCATGGTCATGGTCATGGTCATGGTCATGGTCATGCCCGTGGTGATGTTCCTCTTCCTTGAGGAAATCGGGATCGATGTCCAGCTTGGCGTTCAGGTTGAAGCCACGCAAATCCAGCACCTTGGCCAGCGGCACCTCACCGAAATGCACGGCCTCGATCGGCGCGCGGGGGTTCATGTGCTTGAGGCGGTGGGTGAGCGCATCGACGGCCTCGACCTCGACCAGGTCGGTCTTGGACAGGAAGATCTGGTCGGCAAAGCCCACCTGGCGGCGCGC
>CAZQXQ010000298.1:0-1987 GCA_964597235.1 uncultured Burkholderiaceae bacterium
CGTTCGCCAAGATGGATTCCGAGGGCCAGCGCCGCATGGCTGCGCTGCATGCCGGTGGCGCCAAGCGCAGCCGTGCCGACCTGGAAATCAGCCCCAACCTCTGGGCCGGCGTTGGCTTGGTGCGCGGGGGCGCTGGTACGGCCTTGGTGGGCGATCCGCAGACCGTGGCCGCGCGCATGCAGGAATACGCCGACCTGGGCATCGACACCTTCGTGCTGTCTGGTTACCCGCACCTGGAAGAGGCCTACCGCTTTGCCGAGCTGGTGTTCCCGCTGCTGCCCCGCCCCCTGCAACAGAAGCTGGCCGGCGCCATTCCGTTGGGCCCGTTCGGTGAAACGGTGGCCAACCTGCATTCGCCAGGCGCCCTGCCAACGGCTTCGCAGCCGACGCTGCAGGCGGCGAGCTGAATCGCGACAGGAGTTGTGTCCATGCGTTCGACCCCCACTTTTGACGCCGCGACGGCCATTGCCCCCGAGGGGGCCCCCGCGCCGCTGCTGCCGGCCTGGGCTCAAAGCCTGGTCCAACGCCTCTTGCCCTGGCTGGTGCCCGCCGTGTTGGTGCTGGCTTGGCAATTGGCGTCCAGCCTGGGCTGGCTGTCCACCCGGGTGCTGCCCGCGCCGCTGGACGTGGTGACTTCGGCCTGGGCGCTCACCCTATCGGGCGAGCTGTGGACCCACGTGAAGGTCAGCGCCGGCCGCGCGCTCACGGGCCTGTTCATCGGCGGCGGCCTGGGCTTGCTGCTGGGGCTGTTGACCGGTTCGCTGCGCGTGGCCGAGACGCTGCTGGACTCGACCATCCAGATGGCTCGCAACATTCCCGCGCTGGCGCTGATTCCGCTGGTGATCCTGTGGTTCGGCATCGACGAGACGGCCAAGCTGTTCCTGATCAGCGTGTCGGTGTTTTTCCCGATTTACCTCAACACCTTCCACGGCATCCGCAATGTGGACCAGGGCCTGGTCGAGATGGGGCGCACCTACGGGCTGAACCGCTGGCAGCTGTACCGCCAGATCATCTTGCCGGGGGCGCTGTCCTCGATCTTGGTGGGGCTGCGCTTCTCGCTGGGCCTGATGTGGGTGATCTTGATCGTGGCCGAGACCATCTCCGCCCAGGCCGGCATCGGCTACCTGACGATGAACGCCCGCGAATTCTTGCAAACCGACATCGTGCTGGTGGGCATCTTGCTCTACGCCCTGCTGGGCAAGCTGGCCGATGTCTTCGCCAAGGCGCTGGAGCGCTACTGGTTGCGTTGGCACCCCGGCTATCAGTCGGCTTGACCCTCAAGTACTCCTGATTTGATAGCTAGTACCGCTGGTATCCATTGACCTGAAGGCCATTTTGACCATGAATTCTGCAAGTAAGACCCCTGGCGTGCGCCTGGAGATCCAGGGCCTGCGCAAGCGCTACGGCCAGCGTGATGTGCTGCGCCAAGCGCAGTTGACGATCGCGCCCGGCGAGTTTGTCGCCATCGTTGGCCGCAGCGGCTGCGGCAAAAGTACGTTGCTGCGCCTGGTGGCGGGCCTGGAATCCGCCAGCGGGGGGCGCATCCTGGCCGACGGTCAGCCTTTGACGGGCCTGTCGCAGGACACCCGCATCATGTTCCAGGACGCGCGCCTGCTGCCCTGGAAGCGCGTGCAGGACAACGTGGCCCTGGGCCTGCCGCCGGAGCAGCACAGCGCCGCCGCCGAGGTGCTGGCCCGCGTGGGCCTGGGCGACCGCCTGGGCGAATGGCCCGCCCGCCTGTCTGGCGGCCAACGCCAGCGCGTGGCCCTTGCCCGAGCGCTGGTGCACAACCCCCGACTGCTGCTGCTCGACGAACCCCTGGGCGCGCTGGATGCGCTGACCCGCATCGAAATGCACCGCCTCATCGAAGGCCTGTGGCGCAGCACCGGCTTCACGGCCCTGCTGGTCACCCACGACGTGCAGGAGGCGGTGGCCCTGGCCGACCGCGTGATCCTGATCGAAGACGGCCAGATCGCGCTGGACCAGC
>CAZQXQ010000299.1:0-1972 GCA_964597235.1 uncultured Burkholderiaceae bacterium
CGCCCCAGGCCTTGCTGCTGGCCGACTTTGGCCATCCCCATGTGCTGGCCGCCAGCGCCCAGGTGGCGAATGCCGAGGTGCTGGTCGTCGCCACCCCCGTTTACAAGGCAGCCTACAGCGGCGTGCTCAAGGTCTTCTTGGACCTGCTGCCCCAGACCGCGCTCAAGGGCAAGACCGTTCTGCCCCTGGCCACGGGCGGCAGCCCCCACCACATGCTGGCGCTGGACTACGCGCTGCGGCCCGTGCTGCAGTCGCTGGGCGCCAAGCACATCCTGCCCGGGGTGTATGCCACCGATGCCCAGGTCACGCTGACGCCAGAAGGGGCCTACCACGTCGCCCCAGACATCCAGGACCGGCTCGACGAGGCGGTGAACCTGCTGGTCACCGAGTCGCTGGGCGCGCGCTTTCAGTCCGGTCAGTTTGACCCCGTGCCCTTCGCGCAGGTGCAGTGCAGCGTGTGATTGCTATTGAAAACATAGCTAATACCGCTCTTATTTAAAGCGCTAGCGCCCATTTTTGTTTGAAAACACATGGCCTGCCACCCGCAGGCAGGGCGGGCTGTTGTCGCCCATTTTTTGAAAGGTTTTCCCCATGAACGATGCCACTCCCTTCTTCCACCGCCGCCAGGCCCTGCTGGCGGGCCTGGGCGCCCTGGCTTTCAGTGGCGCCGCCTGGGCTCAAAGCGGCGAGCGTCTCTTCCGCATCGGCCACCAAAAAGGCTGGCTTTCCATCCTCAAAGGCCGCGGCACGCTCGAAAAACGCCTGGCGCCGCTGGGCGTGAAAGTGAGCTGGACCGAATTCACTGCCGGCCCGGTTCAGCTCGAAGCGCTGAACGTGGGCTCCATCGATTTTGGCGATGTGGGCGAGGCCCCACCCATCTTTGCCCAGGCGGCCGGGGCGCCGCTGGTCTATGCCGGCACCACCGTACCGCGTCCGCACAACGAGGCGGTGCTGCTGCCCAAGGGTTCTCCGGTCAAGACCGTGGCCGAGCTCAAGGGCAAGAAAGTGGCGCTGAACAAGGGCTCCAACGTCCACTACTTCCTGGTCAAGCTGCTGGAAAAACATGGCCTGAAATACAGCGATGTGCAGGTGGTCTTCCTGCCGCCCGCCGACGCTCGCGCCGCCTTCGAGCGCGGCTCGGTGGATGCTTGGGTGATCTGGGACCCCTTCCTGTCCGCCGCCATCAAGACGCTGGAAGCGCGCGTGCTGGCCGATGCCCAGGGCGTGGCCAACAACCGTTCTTACTACTTCACCTCGCGCGACTTCGCGGCCAAGAACGTTGATGTGCTGAAGATTGCCCTGGAAGAAGTGGCCGCCATCGACGCCTGGGCCGCCAAAAACAAGGCCGACGCAGCGGCCGAGCTGTCGAAAGTGCTGGGCCTGGAGCGCAGCATCGTCGAGCGCTATGTGGGCAATTTGCGCTTCGGCCAGGTCCCGGTCACCTCCGACATCCTGGCCGAGCAGCAGGCCATTGCCGACACCTTCTTCGAGCTCAAGCTCATCCCCAAAAAGCTCAACCTGCGCCATGCCGCGCCGGTCAACCTCTGAGGCCCGCCATGCAAGTGTTCTGGTTCATCCCCACCCACGGCGACAGCCGCTACCTGGGCACCGCCAAGGGCGCCCGGCAACTCAGCCACGACTACCTCCAGCAGGTGGCCATTGCCGCCGACAGCCTGGGCTACGACGGCGCCCTGATCCCCACGGGCCGCTCCTGCGAAGACCCCTGGGTGGTGGCGGCCAGCCTGATTCCGGTCACGCGCAAGCTCAAATTCCTGGTGGCGGTGCGCCCCGGTTTGCACCAGCCCAGCCTGGCGGCGCGGATGACGGCGACCTTTGACCGCCTCTCGGGGGGGCGCTTGCTGATCAACCTGGTGACGGGCGGCGACCAGGCCGAACTGGAAGGCGATGGCGTGTTCTTGGACCATGCCCAGCGCTACGCCCAGTCGGCGGAGTTCCTGCGCATCTGGCGCGA
>CAZQXQ010000300.1:0-1970 GCA_964597235.1 uncultured Burkholderiaceae bacterium
ACCTGCAGGAGCTTTTGGCATGACCCCTTCGTCCCCCTACATTCCCCCCGCCGTCTGGCAATGGGACCAGGAAAACGGCGGTAAGTTCGCCAACATCAACCGTCCCATCGCGGGCGCCACGCACGACAAGGACCTGCCGGTGGGCCGGCACCCGCTGCAGCTGTATTCGCTGGCAACGCCCAATGGCGTCAAGGTCACGGTCATGCTGGAAGAGCTGCTGGCGCTGGGCCATCGTGGTGCGGAATACGACGCCTGGCTGGTTCCCATCCAGCAGGGCGCGCAGTTCAGCAGCGGGTTTGTGGCGGTCAACCCTAACTCTAAGATTCCGGCGCTGCTGGACCGCAGCGACGCCGCCCATCCCGTGCGCGTCTTCGAGTCGGGCGCCATCTTGGTTTACCTGGCGGAAAAGTTCGGCGCCTTTTTGCCCACTGCGCCGGCCTCGCGCGCCGAGTGCCTGTCGTGGCTGTTCTGGCAGATGGGCAGTGCGCCGTTTCTGGGCGGCGGCTTTGGGCATTTCTATGCCTACGCCCCCGAAAAGTACGAGTACCCGATCAACCGCTACGCCATGGAAGTCAAGCGCCAGCTGGACGTGCTCAATCAGCGCCTGGCCGAGCAGCCCTACCTGGCTGGCGACGAGTACACCGTGGCGGACATCGCCACCTGGCCTTGGTATGGCGCACTGGTCAAGGGCCAGCTGTACGAGGCCGGCGAGTTTTTACAGGTGCATGAATACACCCATGTGCTGCGCTGGGCCGACCAAATTGCCCAGCGTCCCGCCGTGCAACGTGGCCGCAAGGTCAATCGGACCTGGGGTGAGCCCGCCAGCCAGCTGCACGAGCGCCACGATGCCAGCGATTTCGACACCAAGACGCAGGACAAGCAGCCCTCGGCCTCCTGACCCTGTTGTGCCCTCAAGGACCTTGCCATGATCACTTTGTATGACTGTGCCACGGCACCCAGCCCGCGCCGTGCCCGCATCCTGCTGGCCGAAAAAGGGATTGCCCACGACACCGTACCCGTGGACCTGCGTAGCGGCGAGCAATTGGGCAAGGCTTACCGGCGCATCAATCCCCAATGCACCGTGCCGGCCTTGCGTACCGACGAGGGGCTGGTGCTGACCGACAACGCCGCGATTGCAGCCTACGTCGAGGCGCGCTACCCCTTCCCGCCGCTGCTGGGCGAGACGCCCGCAGAAAAGGCCGAGATTGCCAGCTGGAACTGGCGCATGGAGTTTGAAGGCCTGCTGGCCATCGCGGAGGCATTGCGCAACAGCGCCCCCGCCATGGCCAACCGCGCGTTGCCGGGCGCGGTGGACTACCCGCAAATCCCTGCGCTGGCCGAGCGTGGCCTGCTCCGCGTGGCGCAGTTTTTCCGGGACCTGGACGAGTGCCTGGCAGGGCGCGAGTTTGTGGCGGCCGATCGTTTCAGCGTGGCCGACATCACGGCAGTGGTGGCGGTGGACTTCGCACGCGTGGTCAAGCAAAAGCCCGGCGAGCAGCATCCGCACCTGCTGCGCTGGCGCGCGGCCATGGCCGCCCGGCCATCGATGGCGCTGTAACGGGCCCCAGCAGGCTGGCAACCCAGGGCCTCGCCCATGCCTTGTCTGCAAGTGTCCATCACCTCAGGAGAAACACCATGGATCTCATGCAGGCTGTTCCCCAGCGCGGGATGCTGGGATGCCCTGGTCCAGGCTCTGGCCTGTCTCGCCGATGGCTGGTGCAGCGGCTGATAGGCCTGTCGGTCGGCGCCGGCCTGGTCGGGCGCTTGGGCGCACAGGGGCTGGCGTCGGCACTCACCGCGGCTCCTCCCGATCTGCCCCTCTGGTAGGGCTCGGCCCGTGTGGTCCTGTTTCGCCATGCGCTTGCGCCGGGTGGGGGCGATCCGCCCGGGTTTCGGCTGGACGATTGCGCCAGCCAGCGCAACCTGAGCGCCGAGGGCCGTGCCCAGGCCGAGCGCATCGGCGCCTGGTT
>CAZQXQ010000301.1:0-1970 GCA_964597235.1 uncultured Burkholderiaceae bacterium
AAACCGTTCGCGTCCTGCGCATGTGGACGCACTATGAGTAAACCGTGGGCTAACCCTCATTCAACGGGACGCCTAACAGCGCCCGTTAATTCGAACGTTCGCCGATATGCCCCGTCACGCCCTCTCCTTTCTGCTGACCGACCCGCCTCCCCAGCGACGACGGGGGGACATCCCACTGGCCGTCCTTGCTGACCCTGCCAGTGCGTCCGCCCAGGCAGCGAGCGGCACCGACCTGGTGGCCGAGCTGCGCGCTTACCAGGCCGAGCTGGAAATCCAGAACCGGGTGCTGCGCTACAGCCAGGCGGTGGCGGAAAGCGCGTCTGAGCGTTTCGAGACCCTGTTCGCCGCCGTCCCCCTGGCGCTGATGGTGCTGGACGAGCACGACATGGTGATCCAGGCCAACGCCATGGCCCACCAGAGTTTCCAGCCCACCGAGCGCGACCGGCATCTGACCTCGCTACAGCCCTTTGTCCGCGAGGCAGACCGGGACCGCGTGGCGGCGGCCTTCGCTCAGGCCGAAGACATCGGCCACAGCGAGCTGTCGGAGGTGGTGTTCGAGATCACGCCCCAGACCCAGATCCTGGGGGACCTGCACATCGCCCGCATCGATGCGCCCCAGGAAGGGGGACCGTCCCTGAGACAGTACCTGTGCGCGGTGATCGACCAGGGCCCGCTGCTGGCCGAGCGCCAGGCGCTGCAAGAGCGCAACGAGCAGCTGCGTGCCAGCGAAAAACGCTTGGCGGCTGTCATCAACTCCGCGCTGGACGCCATCATTTGTGTGGACCGACACCAGCGCATCACCGTGTTCAACCCCACGGCGGAAGCGCTGTTTCAGTGCCCCGCCGAGCAGGCACTGGGTAGCCCGCTGGTGCGCTTTCTGCCCGAAGTCTCGCGGCTGCTGTCCGCACCGGACACCCCCAGCCAGGCCCTGTTGGGCGAAATGACCGCGCAGACTGCCAAGGGGAATGCGCTGGCCGTCGAGGTCAGCATGACCTTCGAGCGCCATGGCGAAGGCGAAACCACCACCATCTTTGCCCGCGACCTCACGGCGCGCAAACAGGCGGAGGCCCAGCGCAGCGAACTCGAAGCCCAGCTGCGCGAATCGCACAAGATGCAGGCCGTGGGCACCATGGCCGGCGGCATCGCGCACGACTTCAACAACATCCTGGGCGCCATCCTGGGCAATGTGACGCTGGCCCAGGCCGACACGGCGCCCGACTTGCCCGCCATGGTCTGCCTGCAGGAGATTGACAAGGCCGGGCGCCGCGCGCGCGATCTGGTGCGCCAGATCCTGACCTTCAGCCGCAACGAGCCCCCACGGCGATCAGCGGTGTCACTGGCGGAGGTGGCGAGCGACACCGAGCGCCTACTGCGCGTCACCCTCCCCCCCGCGATCACGCTGCGGCTAAACGTTCCCACCGCGCTGCCCCCCGTGCTGGCCGACCCGACCCAGGTGGAGCAGGCGCTGCTCAACCTCTGCACCAACGCCGTCCATGCGATTGGCCCGGACAAGGGCTTGATCGAGGTCTGTGCGGAGCCAGTGCACCCTGACCCGCACCAGTCCCAACGCCTGGGCCTGGCCCCTGGTGCCTACCTGGCGGTGTCGGTGCGCGACAACGGCCCTGGCATGGACGCGGCCACGCTGCAGCGGATTTTTGAGCCCTTTTTCACCACCAAGCCTGTCGGGCAAGGCACCGGCCTGGGCCTGGCCGTGGTGCACGGCGTGATGCGCACCCACGGCGGTGCGGTCGATGTGCACAGCGAATCGGGCCAGGGCAGCTGCTTCACGCTGTACTTTCCGCAGGCCACAGTGCCGACAGCCGCCGCCGACAGCGCCAGCCCAATCGTCGCCGCCGAAGTCACAGCCTCGACCCCGGCCCCAGCCCCGCCCTCCCCTCCCGCAGCGCCCGAGCGCCGCCGCCATGTGATGTATGTCGATGACGACCAGGCCCTGGTCTTTCTGGTGCAGC
>CAZQXQ010000302.1:0-1969 GCA_964597235.1 uncultured Burkholderiaceae bacterium
GCGCTGCACCAGGGCCATGACCAGCACGCTGGACAGCGCCGCCACGGCCAGGCTGACGGGCACCCCGGTCCAGCTGGCCACCTGGCCCCAGATGGCGGCGCCCAGCGCGGTGGAGCCCATGATGGCCATTTGAAAGATCGACATGCCCCGTGCCCGCACCCAGTTAGGCAAGGCCAGCTGGGCCGACACGCTCAGCGAATTGGCCACCGTGATCCAGCCCATGCCAGCCAGCACCATGGTGGGCACCGCCACATAGACGTTTGGCGCAATCGCCGCCACCGCCATGCAGGCGGCCTGCACCAGGGCACTGCGACGGATCAGCACTTCCGCCGGCATGGCCTGGCGCAGTCGGGGCAGCAGCAGGGCCGCCGCAATCGCCCCGCCACCCATCGAGGCCAGCAGCAGCGTGAAAGTGCCGGCACCACCGCCGTCCAGGCCCTTGGCCAGCAGCGGCAGCAGCGCCATCAGCGCCGTTCCGTGCACGAAAAATGCGCTGATGCGCCACAGCACCGAGCGCATCCGGGGCGACTGGCGCACGAACTGCACCCCCACCCGCATCGCGCTGACCAAACGTTCGCGGCCCAGGGGGTTGGGGCGGTGCTCGCGCTTCCAGCGCAGGATGACCAGGCCCGAGACCACCGACAGCACCGCATTCAGCACGAACACCCAGACGCTGCCTGCGCTGGCAATGATGGCGCCCGCCACCAGCGGCCCCACGATGCGCGAGGCGTTCATCGCCACGCCGTTGAGCGCCAGTGCGGCGGGCAGCTGGGTGCGGTTGACCAGCTCGGGCACCACGGCGGCGAACACCGGCCAGCGCATCGCCAGCCCCACGCCGTTGACGAAGACCAGCGCCAGCAAGAGCGGCGCGGTCATGCCTCCCGACAGGATGGCTGCACACAGCACCACCGCCACCACCGCCACCCAGAACTGCGTGAAGACCAGGTAGCGCCGCCGGTCCAGGATGTCGGCCAGCGCCCCGCTGGGCAGGCCCAACAGGAACACCGGCAGGTTGGAGGCCGACTGCACCAGCGCCACCAGCACCGGCGAGGTGGTCAGCGAGGTCATCAGCCAGGCCGCCGCCACATCGTTCATCCACATGCAGGTGTTGGCGACCAGCAGGGTCAGCCAGAGCATGCGAAACACCGGCACCGAGAAGGGCGCCAGCGGGGAGTGGTTTTCGGCCTGGGGCAGGGGAACGCTGGACTCGTCTTCGGGCGGCTTGGCGGCCGCTGGCGGGCGGTGGCTTTCGGGTTCGGGCAAGGCGGACATGGTCCAGATTGTGCGGCGAAGCCACCGTGCCCAAGCCTGCCCGCAGCCCTTGCCGGCGCGATGGGGAACAGGATTTTGAATGAAATTGGCTTCTAGCGCTCTATTTATCAGCGGTTGTAGCTCTCTTTTTAGGAGCGTTTGACGTTGCCGGCGCCCTGGATATCCCTGAAAGACAGGGGGATGGTGCCGTCCTACACTGGCAGTCCGCTGCCGGGCGCCCTGCCCGGATGGAGAGGAGGCCCGTGATGAATGCGCCCTTGCCCACTGGGATTCACCCCGCTGTCCCGGCCGCTACCCCGGCCGTCACGCTGGACGACAAATACGCGGTCGAGCGCGGCCGCGTCTTCATGAGCGGCGTGCAAGCCTTGGTGCGCCTGCTCATGCTGCAGCAGCAGCGCGACGCCGCCGCCGGCCACCGCACCGCCGGCTTTATCAGCGGCTACCGGGGCAGCCCGCTGGGCGGTTACGACCAGGCGCTGTGGGCGGCCAAGCCCCACCTGGATCGGCACGACATCGTCTTCCAGCCCGGCGTGAACGAGGAGCTGGCCGCCACGGCCGTCTGGGGCACGCAGCAGCTGGCGCTGTACCCGCAAAGCCAGAAGTTCGATGGCGTGTTTGGCCTCTGGTACGGCAAGGGGCCGGGCGTGGACCGCTGCTCCGACGTGTTCAAGCACGCCAACATGGCCGGCACCGCCCC
>CAZQXQ010000303.1:0-1954 GCA_964597235.1 uncultured Burkholderiaceae bacterium
TCCTGCGCCACTTGAGCGAGGAAGAGGCCTTCCAGACCCTGGAGCAGGCCCTGCCACTGCAGGACAAGTTCATCGGTGTGGGCCTGGACAGCAGCGAGGTTGGCCATCCCCCGGAGAAATTTGCCCGGGTGTTTGCCCGTTGTCGCGAGCTGGGCTTTCATGTCGTGGCCCATGCGGGCGAAGAAGGGCCGCCGGCCTACATCTGGAGCGCGCTGGATGTACTCCAGGCCGAGCGCATTGACCACGGCGTACAGGCTCTGCGCGACCCGGCCCTGGTGCAGCGCCTGGCCCAGGAACGCATCCCGCTGACCGTGTGCCCGCTGTCCAACCAGAAGCTGTGCGTGTTCCCCGACCTCAAGGACCACAACCTCAAGTCCCTGCTGGAGGCGGGGCTGGTGGCGACCGTGAACTCGGACGACCCCGCGTACTTTGGTGGCTACATCAACCATAACTTCACCCAGGTCTTTGCCGCCACCGGCATGACCGCCCGCCACGCTTACCAGCTGGCCTTCAACAGCTTCGAGGCCAGCTTTGCCCCGGACAGCGACAAGCGCGACTGGGAGCATCGGCTCAAGCAGTTCTTCGAGCGCTTTGTCGAGCAGGACTGAAGCAACGACTGGGGGAGGGCGCTGCTGATTTAGCTTTAGGCCGCAGCGCCCAGTTTCCGTGCCTGCGGGCTGCGCACAAAGCCAAAGCGGCAGGGCAGGTCGGCGCTTTGGACCGCTTCGGGTTGCCACAGCCCTTGTTCGACCGCGTTGGCCGCGGTTTCCATGTCCAGCGTATGCACCAGCCCCAGGCCCAGCGGCGCGTGCAGGTACAGCCGGCCCGCCTCGTCCAGCAGGCAGGCCAGGATGTGCGACGCCACATGGCCGGTGTGGGCTTGCACGCTGAAATCCGCATGTACCCGCCAGACCAGCGGCGTGCATTCCAGCTCCACATAGACCCGCTGCGGCCCGTTCTGAAAGAACCATTGGCCCTCGGCGTCGGGCTCGTAGTTGCGCTGGATAAATTCGATCAGCTTCTCGTGCTGCAGCAACGAGCCCTTGGATTGCGGGAAGGGGCCAGCGGCCTGGGTGGGGTCGTCGCGCATGAACCAGCGACCGCGCGCATCCAGGCCGAGCCAGCCATGGCAGTCGGGCACATTCGGCCACTTGGCCAGGGCTTGTTTGACGATGTCGTCCATGGGGAGGGCTCCTTGTGGGATTTTTAGATCAAATTGGCTTCTAGCCCTTTATTGATGAGCGGTAGTAGCTATCAATTCAGGAGTTTTTGAGCAGGCGGCGCAGCCGTTCGGCATAGCCTTCCAGCACGGTCGCACCGGGTTCCTTGCGTGGCCAGGTGGTGGCGATGCCGTCCTCGGGATAGCGGGGCACCACGTGCAGGTGAAAGTGAAACACCGTCTGCCCCCCGTCGGCGCCATTGGCCTGCAGCAGTGTGAGGCCGCTGGGCTGGAAGGCTTCCCGCACGGCCAGGGCCACTTTTTGTGCGGTCTGCATCACGGCGCCGGCTTCTTCTGGCGTCAATTCGAACAGGTCGGTCGCGTGGCGTTTGCTGGCCACCAGCACATGGCCGGGGGTGACCTGGCCGATGTCCATAAAGGCCAGCGTCAAATCGTCTTCATAGACGCGGGCAGACGGTATTTCACCCGCCACCAGGCGGCAAAACAGGCATAGTCCTGGGGGCGAGGTGTCCACAAATTGGGGCATAGGGTCTCCTGAAAAAAGCGCCAAAGGGGCGGGGGTCGTGCATCGCGGGGCATCTTACGCAGCGTGCAGCGGGTGATGGGCATTCTGCCGCTCCCCCCAAGGCGCGCAGGTGACGCGTTCTCGCGCAAAATAGCGCGCCCGCGCAGTCTTTGTGCGCGGTACCAGCTATTTATTCAGGAGCGCCCGCATGAGTATCAAGAGCGACCGGTGGATCCGCCGCATGGCCGAAGAGCACGGCATGATCGAGC
>CAZQXQ010000304.1:0-1945 GCA_964597235.1 uncultured Burkholderiaceae bacterium
CCGATTTCCTGGCGCCCGAGGGCTACGAGGCCGTCTATCGCACCAACGCCATCACGCGCCACGGCGAGCATGGCAATGCGCTGCTCTCGCGCTGGCCAGTGCAGGGGCACCAGCACCAGGACATTTCCGACCACCGTTTCGAGCAGCGCGGCCTCTTGCATGTGGAAGTGACGGTGCAGGAGCGCCCGCTGCACGTGGTCGTGGTGCACCTGGGGCTGATTCCGGGCAGCCGCATCCGCCAGACGGACCAGCTCCTGCATTTCATCGACCGCGAGGTGCCTGCAGACCACCCGGTGGTGGTCGCTGGTGACTTCAACGATTGGGGTGTGCAGGTGCGCAACTTGATGGCCGAGGCCGGTCTGCACAGCCAGCCAGATCCGCAGGCCCGCACCTACCCGGCACGCTTGCCGCTGGCGCAGTTGGACCATGTTTATGCGCGTGGCCTGCAGCCGCTGCGCCTGCATGTGCCCCGTGGGCGGATCTGGTGGCGCATGTCCGACCATCTGCCGCTGATCGCGGACTTTCGCTGGGTTTGACGGGGGGCGTGGCCGTGGCAAGGCACGGGCTGGTCACGACGGTTTCCCGCCTGGAGTTGCTGCAGGGCGGGACGGAGCTGTTTCCCGCGATGGTGTCCGCGATGCGCGCCGCGCGCCACTCCATCTTGCTGGAGACCTATATCTTTGACGCCACCGGTGCGGGTGCCATGGTGGCCGAGGCCTTGGTGCAGGCAGCCCGCCGGGGCGTGCACACCCGGGTGCTGGTCGATGGCGTGGGGACGGGAGAGTTGCCTGCAGGGCTGCGTAAGGCCTTTCACCAAGCGGGCGTGGAGCTGGGTGTTTTTGCACCGCTGGGATGGCTGGGGCTGCTCCTGCCCAGCCGCTGGCGCCGTCTGCACCGCAAGCTGTGCGTGATTGATGGACAGTTGCTGTTTTGTGGCGGCATCAATGTGTTGGACGATTTCCACGACCCCCACCACGGCCCATTGAGCGAGCCCCGCTTTGATTTCGCGGTGCAGGTGCGTGGCGCTCTGGTGGCCCATGCCCAGCGTGCGATGGAGCAGTTGTGGTGGCGCATGCAGGCGGCCCGCCAGGTGCGCCGGCGCCGCTTGCCCGAGGCGCTGCAATCGCTGCGTGCCGCGCGCCGGGCGGCCATGGCAAGCGCCAACTTGTCGGCGGTGCAAGGGCTGGGTGGATCGCGCGCCATCCAGGCGGCACTGGTGCTGCGCGACAACCTGCGCCACCGCAACCGCATCGAGAAAGCCTACCTGCGCGCCATTGCGGCCGCGCGGCAGGAAATCGTGATTGCCAATGCCTACTTTCTGCCCGGCCGCCGTCTGCGCCGTGCCCTGGTGGCTGCCACGCAGCGCGGCGTGCGGGTGCGGCTGTTGCTGCAAGGGCGCTACGAATACTTCATGCAATACCACGCCGCCCGGCCCGTGTATGGCCCCTTGCTGGCGGCGGGCGTCGAGATCCACGAGTACGAGCGCAGCTTTTTGCATGCCAAAGTCGCGGTGATCGATGCCCACGGCCCTCGGCCCTGGGCGACGGTGGGGTCGTCCAACCTCGACCCCCTGAGCCTGCTGCTGGCACGCGAAGCCAACGTGGTCGTACAGGACGCTCGCTTTGCCGCCGACCTGCACCGTCGGCTGGAGCAGGCCATGCGGCAGGCGGGCCTTCCCATGGACCCGGCCCGCTATGCCGACCGCCCTTTGCGCCAGCGCGTGTTGGACCGGATCGCCTTTGGCCTGATGCGCCTGGCGCTGTGGGTGACCGGCCATCGCTACTGAGTTGCGTCAGCGACAAGGGGTTTGCTATTGATTTAATAGCTATAACCGCCCGAATCTATTGATCTAGAGGCCAAAAAACCTTGAAATTCAAGGGCGATGCTTCGCTGGTAATATCTGCGCCCATGTCCAGTTCCAACGACACCGCCATGAGCCATTCAC
>CAZQXQ010000305.1:0-1935 GCA_964597235.1 uncultured Burkholderiaceae bacterium
CGGCGGAGCTGGACACGCGCAGGCCGTGGACTTCGTAGCTGTTCATCCGCGCCACGTCAAAGCCCTGGCGTGCGCCTTCCTGGTCGAGCAGGGCGTAGTCGCCGGCCCGTTTGGCGCCAAAGCAGAAGTCATCGCCCACCAGCACATAGCGGGCGCGCACGCCCTGCACCAGTACCTCGTCGATGAAGGCCTGGGGGCTGAGGGCGGCAAAAGCCGCATTGAAGGGCATGACCACCACCTGGTCCACGCCGCAGCGCTCCAGCTCCGAGAGTTTGTCGCGCAGCGTGGCGATGCGCGCCGGCGCCAGCTCGGGCTTGTGGTGCACGGCGGCAAAGTAGTCGCGCGGGTGGGGCTCGAAGGTCAGCACGCAGCTGGGCAGGCCCCGGTGGGCCGCTTCGCTCCTGAGCAGCGCCAGCATGGCCTGGTGGCCACGGTGGACCCCGTCGAAATTGCCAATCGTCAGGGCGCAGGCCTCGGCCAGCCCCGGATGGTGGAAGCCGCGAAAGACTTTCATGGCGGTGTCACTTCGGCGTCAAGCCCGCGTTCAGGCGGCAGCCTTGGTGGCGGTGACCACAAAGCCCGCCACCGGTTGTTGGCCTTCCAGACGCAGCACCTGGTCGGTGATCTGCACCTCGGCAAAGCCGGCCTCGCGGCACAGGCGCTCGACCTGGCTGCGGCGGTGGGCGTAGCGGTCGCTGGCCTGCAGCACCAGGTCAGGGCCGTCTTCGGGAGCGGCTTCGCAGGAGAAGATCAATTGACCAGCCGGCTTCAGGATACGCAGCGCATTCGGCACCGCCTGGCTCAGGTCGCCGGCGTAGATGAACACGTCCAGCGCGGTGATAGCGTCGTACAGCCCATCCGGCGTGTCGCGCAGCGCATCGTGCAGGTTGACCTGGTGGAAACGGTCATACACCCCGTGCTTGGCGGCCTGCTCCAGCATCTTGGCGGACAGGTCCACACCGATCAGGAAACCCTCGATCTCGCCCAGGTACAGGCCCAGCAGGCCGGTGCCGCAGCCCAGGTCCAGCACGTTGAATGGTTTGTCGGGGTAGCGGGCCAGCAGGGCTTGCGCCACCTGGCGTGGCAGCTGGTATTTAAGGTGGCTCACCACATGGCGGTCGTAGGTGTCGGCCATGCCATCGAACAGTGGCACAGTCAGACCGGCGGGCTGCTGGTCTGGTGTTTCGCCGCGCACGCGCTGTGCCAGGTATTGGTAGACCGCATCGTCCGGCGCCTGGGACAGCAGCGCATCGACGCTGGCCTGGGCTTCAGCGGCGCGGCCGGCGGCCAGGCAGGTTTGCACCTTACCGACCAGGGCATGCGGGTCGGCGGGCTGCTCGGCCAGCAGGCCCTCCCACAGGGCCAGGGCTTCGTCGTACTGGCCCAGGGCCTGCAGGTCATTGGCCAGATTGCGGCGCAAGGTGATGTCGCCCGGCACCAGCTCCAGCCCCCGGCGCAGATGGCGCACAGCCATCTCCAGGTGGCCAGCGCGGTGAGCGATGTCCACTACCCCCGCCAGCACGCGCAGGTTCTTGGGTTCCAGCGCTGCGACCTTTTCAGCGTTGGCAATCGCATCCTGGAACTGGTTGCTGCGGGCGTGCAGCAGGGCCAGCTCCAGCAGGCCCGGGCCCCAGTCAGGGGCCATGCTCACAGCGCGGCGCAGGGCGTCGAGGGCGCCATTGACGTTGCCAGACTTCTCCGCCATGACGGCTGCCAGCACAAACACCCGCGGGTCACGGGGCCATTGTTTCTGGGCTTTCTGCAGGGTCTTGGCGGCGGTTTTCAGGTCACCCTTGGCGAGCTGGTCGCGGGCTTGCTGGAGCAGGACAAGGTTCGGGTCGTTGGCGTTGGCGCTCATGGAAGACTCAAAAGGAGGCACTGCCGCTACCGGCGTGCAAACAAGGGCAAAACGGGGCAGGCGGGGAACAGGCTTCG
>CAZQXQ010000306.1:0-1934 GCA_964597235.1 uncultured Burkholderiaceae bacterium
TCGCCGTGTTCCGCTACATCCAGCTGCCCAAGATGCGCGGCGTGCTGATGATCGCCGTGCTGCTGCGCTTCATGGACAGTTTCATGATCTACACCGAGCCCTTCGTGCTCACCGGCGGCGGGCCGGGCAACGCCACCACCTTCCTCAGCCAGTACCTGACGACCAAGGCCGTGGGCCAGTTCGACCTGGGGCCGGCCGCGGCGTTCTCGCTGATCTATTTCTTCATCATCCTGCTGCTGTGCTTCATCCTCTACAACTGGATGCAGCGCGTGGGCACCGCCCAACCGGAGGGGGCCGGCCATGAATGAACCCCGCTTCCAGAAGCGCACCCTGTTCCTGATCGCCTACCTGGTCTTCGCCCTGCTGCCCATCTATTGGATGGTCAACATGAGCTTCAAGACCAACGAGGAGATCCTGTCCAGCTTCACCTTCTTCCCGCAGCACTTCACCTGGGCCAACTACCGGACCATCTTCACCGATGCGTCCTGGTACTCGGGCTATATCAACAGCCTGGTCTACGTGGCCATCAACACCGTGATCTCGCTCACCGTGGCGCTGCCGGCGGCCTACGCCTTCAGCCGCTACCAGTTCCTGGGCGACAAGCATGTGTTCTTCTGGCTGCTGACCAACCGCATGACCCCGCCGGCCGTGTTCCTGCTGCCCTTCTTCCAGCTCTACACCACCGTGGGGCTGATGGACACGCACCTCGCCGTGGCGCTGGCGCACCTGCTGTTCAACGTGCCGCTGGCGGTGTGGATCCTGGAGGGCTTCATGGGCGGCATCCCGCGCGAGATCGACGAGACGGCCTACATCGACGGCTACAGCTTCCCGCGCTTCTTCCTGACGATCTTCCTGCCGCTGATCAAGGCCGGCGTGGGCGTGGCGGCGTTCTTCTGCTTCATGTTCAGCTGGGTGGAGCTGCTGCTGGCGCGCACGCTGACCAGCGTGAACGCCAAGCCCATCGTCGCGACGATGACGCGCACGGTGAGCGCCAGCGGCATGGACTGGGCCACGCTGGCCGCCGCCGGGGTGCTGACCATCGTGCCCGGCGCCATCGTCATCTGGTTTGTGCGCCACTACATCGCGAAGGGTTTCGCGATGGGCCGTGTTTGAGGGAGCTGGCAAATGTTTGACTGGATGGCCTGGACCACCCCGGTGGCCGTGTTCTTCACCTGCATCGTGCTGATGCTGATCGGCATGACCGTGTGGGAGATCCAATCGCCCACCACCTTGCGCAAGGGCTTCCTGCCCATCGCCACGACGCGGGGCGACCGCCTCTTCATCGGCTTGCTGGCGGCCGCCTACGTGAACCTGGCTTTCGTGGGCCTGGGCGCCCGGCTGGCGCAATGGCTGGCGCTGGACGCCGAGCCCTCGGTGTGGATCAGCTTTGTGGCCTCGATGGCGCTGCTGGCCCTGGTCCTGCGCAAGGGTTGATATGAAAAAGAGAGCAGCTTCCGCAGGTCTGACGGTCCATGTGGCCCCAAACCATGCTTTTCGTGCGGGTGTCAAACGCCGGTAGCGATCGCTCGGGATGATTCCAAGGTACCGGCCCGAACCCCCCAGGGCCAGTGTCTGTTCACCAATGGGGGTGTCCTTTGAGGAGACAGCAATGAAGATGCAATTCAAGGTGATCGCATTCGCCGCCGCGGCCCTGGCCTTGGGCCAGGCTGCCTGGGCCGGCGAGGCCGAGGCCAAGAAGTGGATCGACGCCGAGTTCCAGCCCTCCACGCTGTCCAAAGACCAGCAGATGGCGGAGATGAAGTGGTTCATCGAGGCCGCCAAGAAGCTGCAGGCCAAGGGCGTCAAGGAGATCTCGGTGGTGTCCGAAACCATCACCACCCACGAGTACGAGGCCAAGACCCTGGCCAAGGCGTTCACCGAAATCACCGGCATCACCGTCAAGCACGACCTGATCCAGGAAGGCGACGTGGTCG
>CAZQXQ010000307.1:0-1932 GCA_964597235.1 uncultured Burkholderiaceae bacterium
CGCGGGTCATGTTGACCTCTTGCGGCATCCAGTGGTTGGCGCAGGTGGCCAGGTATTTTTCCCAGGCCCATTTGTATTTGAACGGCACCAGCTGGTTGACATCGGTCTGGCCGTTGATGATGCGCTTGTCGGCCGCATTCACTCGGCGGTGCGGCGCAGAGTTTGCTGCTGCCGGCTCGGGGGCAGAGGCTACCGCCGCAGCGGAAGACCCCGCTGCGGTCAGAGGCGGCAGGCTGGTGTGGATGGCCTCGGTAGGAGAGGTCTTGACGTCGTCGTCCCAGGTCAGCATAGGTGTTCCTAGAAGGGATGGATTATGAAAGCAGTGCTGCAAAAAGAAAAGCACTCCAGGGTTACAGAGCGCTGTTTTTAGGAGGTTGATGCCATTAAACGCCCCTGCGCATCACAGGGGCGGGGCGGGCATCACTGGCAGGCTTCGCAACCGGGGTCGTCAATCGCGCAAAACTTCACGTCGGTGGCAGGCACAGCCTCGGCCTGGGCGCGGGCTGCCGCAGCAGCAGCTTCCAGGGCGCTGGGCGCGGCCGCTTCGCCGCCGGAAGCCACGGCATTGAGCTGGCGGGTGTTCACCGTGCTCATCTCGACGTGGGTGGCGCTTTGCGTGCGCAGGTAGTACGTGGTCTTGAGGCCACGCACCCAGGCCAGCTTGTAGGTCTCATCCAGCTTCTTGCCCGAGGCACCGGCCATGTAGATGTTCAGGCTTTGGGCCTGGTCGATCCATTTCTGGCGGCGCGAGGCGGCTTCGACCAGCCAGCGTGGCTCAACTTCAAAGGCGGTGACGTACAAGGCTTTGATGTCCTGCGGCACACGGTCGATGGCCTGCAGCGAGCCCTTGAAGTGCTTGAGGTCCATGACCATCACGTCGTCCCACAGGCCCAAGCGCTTGAGGTCGCGCACCAGGTAGGCGTTGATGACGGTGAATTCACCCGACAGGTTGGATTTGACCGACAGATTGCCGAACGATGGCTCGATCGAGGCATCCACGCCGACGATGTTGGAGATGGTCGCGGTCGGGGCAATCGCCACGCAGTTGGAGTTGCGCATGCCGTCTTTGGCGATCTTGGCACGCAGGGCGTCCCAATCCAGGGTGGCGGAGCGGTCCACTTCCACATAGCCGCCACGGGCCTGGGCCAGCAGGTTCAGGGTGTCAAAGGGCAGGATGCCCTTGTCCCACAGCGAGCCCAGGTAGCTGGAATAGGTGCCGCGTTCGCGGGCCAGCTCGGTGGAAGCCCAGTAGGCGTTGTAGCAAACCGCTTCCATGGCCTTGTCGGCGAACTCCACCGCCTCGGGCGAGGCGTAGGAAATGCGCAGCTCGTACAGGCTGTCCTGAAAGCCCATGATGCCAAGGCCGACGGGACGGTGGCGCAGGTTGGAGTCCTTGGCCTTTTGGACGGCGTAGTAGTTGATATCGATCACGTTGTCCAGCATGCGCATGGCCACGGTGATGGTCTTGCGCAGCTTGTCGTGGTCAATCACTTTGCCGTTGGCGCCGTCCTTGAGGTGGCGCAGCAGGTTGACCGAGCCCAGGTTGCAGACGGCGGTCTCGGTGTCGCTGGTGTTGAGCGTGATCTCGGTACACAGATTGGACGAGTGCACCACGCCGGCATGCTGCTGGGGCGACCGCACATTGCAGGCATCCTTGAAGGTGATCCAGGGATGGCCAGTCTCGAACAGCATGGTCAGCATCTTGCGCCACAGGTCGGTGGCGGGCAGGGTCTTGGACAGCTTGATCTCGCCCCGGGCTGCTTTGGCTTCATAGGCCACATAGGCCTTCTCGAAATCGGCACCGAACAGGTCGTGCAGGTCGGGCACGTCGGAGGGGGAGAACAGCGTCCAGCTGCCTTTTTCCATCACGCGCTTCATGAACAGGTCGGGAATCCAGTTCGCCGTGTTCATGTCGTGGGTGCGGCGGCGGTC
>CAZQXQ010000308.1:0-1841 GCA_964597235.1 uncultured Burkholderiaceae bacterium
GCACGAAAAGCCTGTCGCGCGAGCACACCATCGTCACCGACCCGAATGGCCTGGTTACGGTGACCGGCGGCAAATGGACCACCTACCGCGCCATGGCCGAGGACGTGCTGGCCGCCTGCTTTGCCGCCGGCATGCTCCCCGAGCGCGCTGGCGCGCTCACCCCGCACCACGCGCTGGTGGGCGCGCCCGAGGCTGGTCAGGCGGTGGTGCCCATCCACCGGCCGCCGGGCGCGCACCTGTATGGCAGCGAATGGGCGCGGGTGCAGGCCTGCCCCGGCGCCGAGCGCCTGCTGGGCATGGGCCTGAGCGAGGCGATGGTGCGCCACGCCGTGCGTCACGAATACGCCGCCACCGTGGAAGACGTGCTGGCGCGGCGCTGGCGTGCGCTGTTCCTGGACGCCCGGCAGGCCATGGCCATGGCGCCCGCCGTGGCCGCGATCCTGCGCGAGGAAACCGGGGAAGACCCGGAACTCGACGCGTTCCTGGCGCTGGCCGCCGGCTACCTGCCGCCAGCCTTGGGTTGAAGCGCTGGGCAAGGCGGCAAAGCCACCCGCGATTCACTCCTTTATTGATAGCTAGTACCGATGGATTCCATTGGCCTGAGGCCAGATTTGGAATCCAAAGTCCGGCTGCCTCACTCTGCGGGCGGTGGCGGGTAATGGGCCAGCAGGGTCTGCACCAGCGCGGCGGCATAGGCGGGCAGGGTGGCCTGGTCGCGCATGAGCAGGTAGCGCTCGCGCACGCGCCAGGCGTCGCGCAACTCGACCAGGGCCAGGCCCATGGCGTCCAGGTTGCGGCGGGCCACGCTTTCCGGAACGATGGCCACACCTACCCCTGCGCCCACCATGCGGCACATGGCGTCAAAGCTGCTGAGCTGGATGCGCAGGCGCCAGGGCTTGCCCAGCCGGTCCGTCACCTGGGCCAGGAAGTTTTGCAGCGTGCTGCCTTGGTGCATGCCCACATGGTCCTGGTCCAGCGTATCGGCAAAGTCGATGTCTGCCTGCTGTGCGAAGGGGTGCTGGCGCGGGGTGACCAGCACCAGCCGGTCGGTGCTGAAGTGGATGGCCTGCAGACCCAGGGTGTCCACCTGCCCGGCGACGATGCCCAGGTCCGCCCGGCCATCGTGCACACCGCGCGGGATGTCGGCGTTCGGTTTTTCCTGCAAATCCACGTTCACGCGTGGGTGCGCGGCCAGAAAGGTGGGCAGCAGCTCGGGCAGAAAGTCGCTCACCGCGGTCGTGTTGGCAAACACCCGCAAATGCCCGCGCAGGCCGCCGCCGTATTCCTGCAGCTCCTGGCGCAGTTGGTCGGTCTGGCGTAGCACTCCCCGGGCATGGTGCAAAAACGCTTCGCCCGGTGGGGTGAGCTTGACACCCCGGGCCTCCCGGTAGAACAGCGGTAGGCCCGCCTGCTCCTCCAGCGCCTTGATGCGGGCGCTGGCTGCCGCCAGCGACAGGTGCTGGCGGGCGGCGGCGCGGGTGAGGTTCAGTTCTTCGGCAGTGCGCACATACAGGCGCAGGTCGGTCAGGTCGAATTGCATGGCCCGATCCTAAGGGAAAACCCCGTAAGGCTTCGGATTTGCAAAACCCTCAGTCTTGAAATGCGTGATTGCCCAAGGAGCGAGGTCTCGGCACCATGCAGGCCATTCCAATTTTCCGTTGACCGTTTTCCCTTGAGAGATGCGCCCATGACCGAAGATATCCGCACCGTCGATGCCGCCTTGCTGGCCCACCTGCAGACCTGGCAGGGCAAGACCGAAACCCTGAGCGACACGGTCACCGCTGCACCGGTGAGCGGCCTGTCCGCCACGCTGGACCGCGACGACCCGGCCCCGGTGCCTG
>CAZQXQ010000309.1:0-1807 GCA_964597235.1 uncultured Burkholderiaceae bacterium
ATTTGCTGCGCGAACTCGACCGCATGGAGTTCTACTGCTACGAGACGCGCGAACTGATCAAAGCCAAGCACCGCCCCCTGGTGTTCATCACCTCGAACAACGAAAAAGAACTGCCTGACGCCTTCCTGCGCCGCTGCTTCTTCCACTTCATCAAGTTCCCCGACGCGGACACCATGCGCCAGATCGTGCAGGTGCATTTCCCCACGCTGCAAAGCGAGTTGCTCACGGCGGCGATGAAAACCTTCTACGACGTGCGCGGCCTGCCCGGCATGAAGAAAAAGCCCTCGACCAGCGAGCTGCTGGACTGGCTCAAGCTGCTGGTGGCCGAGGACATCCCGCTGTCGGCCCTGCAAACGGCGGACGCCAAGGTGGCTGTGCCGCCGCTGGTGGGCGCACTGCTCAAGAACGAGCAGGACGTGAGCCTGTTTGAAAAGCTGGTCTTCATGAACCAGCGCAACCGCTGAGCCCTGCACCATGAGCGACGCCAACCGCCTGCTGCTCGAAGGCCTGTCGGACGCCGTCGGCTTCCTGGCTGGCGCGCTGGCCGGTTACGGCCTGGGCCTGCTGCTGGGCCTGGACCTGTTTGCTGAGGGCTACGGCACCGGCAGCATCGTGGCGATTTTGCTGGTGGGCGGCGGCGGTGGCCTGGGTCTGCAGGGCGCCCGGCGCTGGCGCCAGCGGCGCAATCTTCAAAATTGATAGCTACTAGCGCGCGTTTTATAAGCCCTAGAAGGCTTTTTGGGTCAAAACCATAACGGCGCCTTTTCTGACCTTGCCACCACGGACTTACCCGCTTAATATATACAAATCGTATATACAAGGAGCCACCATGACAACCGCCGCCGTGTTCATGTCGGGCAACAGCCAAGCCGTTCGCCTGCCCAAGTCCTTCCGGTTCCAAGGCGATTCGGTGGACATTTTTCGCCGTGGCGACGAGGTAGTGCTGCGGGAGCGGCGCCAGACCCTGGCGCAAGCCTTGGGAGATTGGCCCTCCATTTCCACCGAAGACGCCCAAGCGTGGGAGATGGCCCTGCAAAGTCTTGCGACAGAAGCGCCACAAGACCGTGATTGGGCAGACCTGCTGGGCACCGACAACGCGCCATGAGCTCCTACCTGCTCGACACCAACACCGTCAGCTACTTTCTGCGCGACCATTCGCCGGCGCTGACTCACCGGCTCATGGGCACGGCACCCGACCGTCTGGCGGTATCTGTCATCACGGCTGGGGAACTGCAATTTGGGCTCCAAAAACTGGGCCCCAGCGCACGCACCAACGCCCTGGCGGCGCGACTGGAAAAATTGCTGCAGGCCATTGCCACCCTGCCCCTGCCGGCAGAAGCCGCCGTCCACTACGGCCAGGTCCGCGCCCACCTCGAAGCCAAAGGCACGCCGATTGGCGGCAACGACCTCTGGATTGCCGCCCACGCCCTGTCCGAAGACCTGACCCTCATCACCCACAACCTGCGCGAGTTTGAGCGGGTGCCGGGGCTGAAGGTGGAGAGTTGGCTGTGATGTGCTGGCGCACTGATTGATCAAGGAATTGAGAGCCCCACCATGCTGATCGACTACTTCTACACCCTGCGCGCGGCCAAGTTGCCGGTTTCGGTCAAGGAACTGCTGACCCTGCTCGAAGCGCTGCAGGCGGGCATAGCCGGCCCGCTGTCCGACGGCGCCTGGAGCCTGGACGACTTCTATCACCTGTCCCGTATGACGCTGGTCAAGGACGAGAAGCACTACGACAAGTTCGACCGGGCCTTCGCCGCCTACTTCAAGGGCGTGGAGATGCTGACCGACTTCACCAAGGACA
>CAZQXQ010000310.1:0-1775 GCA_964597235.1 uncultured Burkholderiaceae bacterium
CTCAAGGCCGCGTGGCTGATGGACACCGTGGGCAACAAGGTCGCGCGCACCGAGATCGCCATGATCAAGGTGGTCGCGCCGAACATGGCCTGCGAAGTGATCGACTGGGCCATGCAGGTGCATGGTGGCGGCGGCATGTGCGACGACTTCCCGCTGGCCAGCGCCTACGCCCACGCGCGCACCCTGCGCTTTGCCGACGGCCCGGACGAAGTGCACCGCAACGCGATTGCCAAGTGGGAGCTGGGCAAATACGGCAGCTACGGCCGCGACGC
This sequence comes from uncultured Burkholderiaceae bacterium, assembly GCA_964597235.1. Lineage (GTDB taxonomy): Bacteria > Pseudomonadota > Gammaproteobacteria > Burkholderiales > Burkholderiaceae_C > CAYZPX01. The sequence continues at coordinate 273 of CAZQXQ010000310.1, forward strand.
CAGCGTGCCGATCACACGCGGCAGCTAAGCCCCCACCTCCGCCTCAGGGCTTCGCGCCCTGCGGACGGTTCTCGGGACTTTCTTCGGGACGCAGCTCCAGCCGGTGCTTCCACCGCTGGGGCTGCAGTTGCAAGGGGCGGTAGCCCTGGCTGCGCCAAGCCTGGGCCATGTCACGGTAGCGCGGCGAAAAAGCCAAGCCGCTCTGGCCCGTCTGATAAATAAAGCGCGACTGCTCCAGGTCCGCCAGGTCATAGATGGCGCGCAGCGACGCCGCATGGCGATTGGCAAAGGGCGCCACCGGATCGCCGGGCTGGTATTGGCCGACGTTGACCGTGTAGTTATCGCCATCCGACGGCACGCGCACATCGAACCACCCAGACAGCGCGGGCACATTGCCAAACGGCCGGTGCTGGCTGCGGGCCGGGTGGGCCTCGCCCCAGCGCCACTTCGCGGGATCGGGGCCGTAGGCACGGCGCAGGCGCTCCAGTGCACGGTCGAAGGCAGCGCGGGCCTGGAGCGTGCAGCCCTCCGTCCCGCACCACCACGGGTCCTGCCGCGCCAGGATGCCTTCCAGCCCGGCACGGAAATCGCGCTTGCCGTAATGGTCGTCAAAGCGCTCCTGGCCAATGCGCGGGGCGATCAGCCCCCGTGTCAGTTCGTCCACCCACGCAGAAAACACCAACGGCGCCATCTGGTTGGCATCCATGGTGCCGTCAAAGTCCTTCAGCCCTTGCTGGACCGGCGCAGCCAAGGGATGGGCACTTTGCACCTGCTTCAGCCAAGGCAGTAACACCTGGGTCGCCAACGACAGCACATCGCCCTGCAGCGCCTGCATGCTGGCCAGGTCGTGGCGCTCGCTGCCTTCCAGCACCTGTTCGATGCGCTGCATTCGGTAGGGCAGCACCCAGTCCTGCGTCAGGAAATGCGGATAGTCCGGCGCAGTGATCCGCTGGTTGGCCGTGGCGATCCAGCCCCTGGCCTGGCCATCGTCCTGCGGCGTCTGGGCGTAGGGCAACCAGCCCTGCCAGTCGTAGCGCGCCTCCCAGCCGGGCGCGGGCGCCACGCCGCGCAGGTCGTTGTCGCGGTGGCGCAGCGGCACCCGGCCGGCGGCCTTGAAGCCGATGCGGCCGTCCACATCGGCCGCCACCACGCTTTGCATGGGCGCGTGGTTGAGCGCCAGGGCCTCGAACAACTCGGGCACCGAGCGCGCCTGGTTCGCGCGCAGCGCGGCCGTGACGGTCTGGTTGTCGGCATCCAGTGCGGTCCAGCGCAAGGCCAGCACATGGCGGCGCAGGTCCAGCACCTTGCCGTGGCGCTCGGGCTGGGCGTCGCTGATCACCGGGCCATGGCGGGTGCTGCGCACGGCCAGCAGTTCGTCGGGCTGGCCTTTAATGCGGATGCGCTCCTGCCGCACGGCAAATGGCGCCCATCCGTCCGGGGTGCGGTAGCGGCTGGGGTCTTCGGGGTGGATCTGCTCCAGGTACAGGTCCTGCACATCGGGGG
>CAZQXQ010000311.1:0-1769 GCA_964597235.1 uncultured Burkholderiaceae bacterium
GTTCCCTTTTTAGCCGTCTTTAGCCCTGCAGGGGCTTAACTGACTGGCATTGCCCAGCGGGGGACGTTTGCCTTTAAAGTTGGTGACCCTAACGTAACACCCCCACGAGACAAACCCATGCAGCCCGCCGCCTCTCCCGCCATTGAAACGCCCCGTCCCGCAGCGACCGTGCTGCTCTTGCGCGAAGGCGAAGCCGGCATGGGCATGGAAGTGCTGCTGCTGCGCCGCACCGCCCAGGCCGCCAACATGCCGGGCATGTACGTCTTTCCTGGCGGCAAGCTCGATGCGGCCGACTGCGAAGCCTGCGCCAGCGATGCCCATCGCCTGCTGGACCAGCCCATCAGCGCCATGCACGCCAGCCTGAACGAACCCGCTTTGGCGCCCGCCCAAGCCGCTGGTCTGTACATGGCAGCGCTGCGCGAAGCACTGGAAGAATCCGGCGTGCTGCTGGCAGAGGCGCGCGACACCGCCGCCCATCAGGGCATTGACGCCGAACGCGCCCGCGCACTGCTGGACGAAGGCCAGTCCTTCACCCAGGTGCTCGACGCACTGCACCTGCGCCTGCAGACCCGCCACATCGCCCCCTGGACCCGCTGGATCACCCCGCTGGCGCCCAGTCTGGGCACCCGCCGCTTTGACACCCGCTTTTTCGTCGCCGCCGCACCCGCCGACCAGACCGCCCGCCACGACGACGGCGAAACCACCGACAGCCTGTGGATCACCCCGCGCGATGCGCTCTTACGCTGGCGCGACGGCGCCATGGACCTGGCGGCGCCGCAGATCATGAGCCTGCAGCACCTGGCCCGCCACCCGAACGTGGGCGAGGTGCTGGCCGCCGCGCGCAAGCGCCCGCCGCCGACCATCCAGCCCGAGCCCTTCGAGCAGGATGGCGTGCGCATCCTGTGCTATCCGGGCGATCCGCGCCATTCGGTGCCTGAGCGCGCCATGCCCGGCCCGACGCGGTTGCGCTTTGAGCAGCGCCGCTTCTGGCCGGTAGAAGGCGGTTTTGAAACCCTGCTGGCCTGACGCCCGCACCGCCCGCTCTCCCTCTGTTTTTTTGATCCTTTGACCGAAAGCTCCCTATGAAAGCCACATGGAATGGCGTGGTGGTGGCCGAAAGCGACGACACCGTGCTCGTCGAAGGCAACCACTACTTTCCCGAGTCCGCCCTGCGCCGCGAATACCTCACCTTCAGCAACCACAAAAGCACCTGCCCCTGGAAGGGCCAGGCCACCTACTTCTCGCTGCTGGTGAACGGCGAACTCAACCCCGAGGCCGCCTGGACCTACGCCGACCCCAAACCCGAAGCCGAGGCCGTGCGTGGCCGCGTGGCCTTCTGGAAAGGCGTGAACATCGAGCCCTGAGGCTTATCCCTGTCCGCACTGGACAAGATTGTGGATAAGCCTGAACAAGTCCGGGATGGGCAATGCAAGTGATTGATTCACAAAGACTTCGCTCGGAATGCCTGTTTTTTCAGCAACCCATTCCCTCATCTGGATCGGCCAAGCGCTTCTTGCCCATCCTGCAAAAACGCTACGGTATTGATAGCTATTACCGCTGGTATTGATTGGCTTAGCGCCCGATTTGACCTTTGAACATGAACGCTGCCCCCTTTTTCATCGCCCACGTCGAACCCGACGGCCAGCAATGCGACGCCTGGCCTGAGCACACCCTGCTGCAATCGCTGGAACAGGGCGGCTTGGACTGGCCCAGTTCCTGCCGCAACGGCAGCTGCCGCACCTGCATCGGCGTGCTGCGCGAGGGCGAGG
>CAZQXQ010000312.1:0-1761 GCA_964597235.1 uncultured Burkholderiaceae bacterium
GCTTCCACCTCAAGGTACTCGTCTGGTGCCTGTTGATCATCATCATTGACGGCTATGACATCGCCGTAGCGGGCACGGCCCTGCCGTCGATCATGAAGGAAATGGGGGTGGATGCCTCCACCGCCGGCTTCATGGCCAGTTCGGCCTTGTTCGGCATGATGTTCGGCGCCATCGGCCTGGGCACCTTGTCCGACAAGATTGGCCGCCGCTGGACCATTTGCATCTGCGTCTTCCTGTTCAGCGTGTTCACCGCGGCTGCCGGCCTGACCAAGGACCCGATCAGCTTCAGCGTGATGCGCTTCATTGCCGGCCTGGGCATTGGGGGCGTGATGCCGAACATCGTGGCGCAGATGACCGAATACTCGCCCAAGAAGATCCGCAGCTTCATGACCACGCTGATGTTCTCCGGCTATGCCGTGGGCGGCATCCTGGCCGCGGTGCTGGGCAAGCAGCTGATCGGTGAGTACGGCTGGGTGTCGGTGTTCTTCGCTGCTGGCGTGCCGGTGGTGCTGATTCCCTTCATCCTGAAGACCATGCCGGAATCCCTGCCGTACCTGATCTCCCACAAGGATGATCGCCACCTGCGTGAGGTTGTGCAACGCGTCGAGCCCAGCCTGAAGCTCAAGGCCGAAGACCAGTTCGTGATTCCCGAGGTGGATGTGGCCAGCGGCGCGCCACTTGCCAAGCTGTTCCAGGACGGTCGTGGCCTGAGCACCCTGATGTTCTGGGTGGCGTTCTTCACGGGCCTGTTCATGATTTATTCCCTGAGCTCCTGGCTGACCAAGCTGATGGCCATGTCGGGCTATAGCCTGGGCTCTGCGCTGAGTTTCGTCATCGCCCTGAACCTGGGCGCCATGTTCGGCGCCATCGTGGGCGGCTGGCTGGCCGACAGGTTCCACATCAAGTGGGTGCTGGTGACCATGTATGCGCTGGGCGGGGTGTTCTTGTACCTGATGACCATCAAGATGCCGACCGACATCCTGTACTTCGTGGTCGCTGCCGTAGGTGCCTGCTCCACCGGTGCGCAGATCGTGGCGTATGCCTACTGTGGCCAGTACTACCCCATGTCCATCCGCTCCACCGGCATCGGCATGGCGGCGGGCGTGGGCCGTGCCGGCGCCATCCTGGCCCCGCTGCTGATTGGCCTGATCGTGTCGCTGAACCTGCCGCTCGAGCAGAACTTCCTGGTGATTGCCGCTGCCGGCGTGATTGGTGCCGTGGCCCTGGCCTTCATCAACCACTCGCGCTCTGCTTCCCACGCGGCGTGATCCTGTACACCTCCCTCCGCCAGTGCTGCGGGGGGCGGTGAAGTGCTTCTGAATTTTTGAACCTTTGTCACTCCGCCTGAATGCCGGGCGGACCCCTTTCCCCTGGAGTTCCAAGCCATGTTTCCTTACCAAGCACCTGTGCGCGACATGCTGTTCACCATGAAAGAACTGGGTGGCCTGGATGCCATTACCGCCCAGCCCGCCCATGCGGACACCACCCCTGATCTGGTGGAGGCCATTCTGGAAGAGGCCGGAAAGTTCGCCAACGGTGTCCTTGACCCTTTGAACTATCCGGGAGACCAGCAAGGCGCTCGCTGGCAGGATGGAGTGGTTCAGGCCGCGGATGGCTTCAAAGAAGCCTATGCCAGCTTCTGTGAAAGCGGCTGGAACGGCATGCCCGCCGCAGTGGAATACGGTGGCCAGGGCCTGCCCACACTCGTCTCCACGGCCGTGCTGGAAATGTGGAAGTCCTCCAACATGGCCTTCAGCCTCT
>CAZQXQ010000313.1:0-1751 GCA_964597235.1 uncultured Burkholderiaceae bacterium
TGGGTGCGGCCCGGGCGCTTGGAGGCAAAAGCCAGCTGCTTGGTCTGGGTCAGGGTGTTGATGCAGGTGGATTTGCCGGCGTTCGAGCGGCCCACAAACGCGATTTCGGGCACGTCGATGGGCGGCAAATGGTGGAGCTGGGCCGCCGTCGTCAGGAAGCGGGCGGTGTGCATCCAGCCCATGGCGGTTTTGGCGTCAGGAGGAGGGGGCAGGGCGTCCGCCGGAGTGAGGGAAAGGGTGTTCATGGCGCAAATTCGATGGCGGCGGGGCTGCATTGTAGAATCGCGCGGTTTTGCGCATCCCATTTCCGACCTACCGATTCTTGCCATGAAGTTGCTCGCCTCCTTGCTGACCGCTGCCGCGCTGGCAGCCCCCATGGTCCCTGCCTTCGCTGCCGGGCCCGCTCCCGCAGCACCGCAAAAAGCGGCCAAACCAGACCTGGCCAAGGGCGAAGCCACCTACACCGCCGTCTGCGCAGCCTGCCACGCGGCCGATGGCAACTCCGCCATCGCTGCCAACCCCAAGCTGGCCCAGCAGCACCCGGAATACCTGGTCAAGCAGCTGCAGGAGTTCAAATCGGGCAAGCGCAACAACGCGATCATGAAGGGCTTTGCGGCGGGTCTGTCCGATGAGGACATGAAGAACATCGCCTACTGGCTGGCATCCCAGCAAGCCAAGCCCGGCTTCGCCAAGGACAAACAGCTGGTCGCCCTGGGCGAGCGCATCTACCGCGGCGGCATTGCCGACCGCAACATCGCCGCCTGCGTGGGCTGCCACAGCCCCAGTGGTGCTGGCATTCCCGCCCAGTACCCCCGCCTGGCGGGCCAGCACGCCGACTACACCGTCACCCAGCTGAACACTTTCCGCGAAGGCTCGCGTGCCAACAGCAACCAGATGATGCAAGTGGCCGCCAAGCTGAACGACCGCGAAATCAAGGCTGTTTCCGATTACATCGCCGGTTTGCGCTGAGTCTGAGGGCCGTAGCGTTGGCGGCCCGGTCGTCCAGGAACTTCCTTCGGAAAGCCACCCCCAAGAGGGCGGGTCCATCCCAGATGGTCCCGTCCTTTTTTTTGAGTTGTTCTACCCATGTCCGACACCCTCCAAGGTCGCCTGCCTTCCGACCGCTCTCCGTCCGGTGCCGATGCCTGGCGCGCGGCGATCGAGTTGCTGGCCTCCATGCGTTTTGCGATCGCGCTGCTGACCGTCATCTGCATTGCCTCGGTGATTGGCACCGTGCTCAAGCAGCACGAGCCGCTGACCAACTACGTCAACCAGTTCGGGCCGTTTTGGGCCAGCCTGTTCGTGGCGCTCAAGCTCAACGCGGTTTACAGCGCCTGGTGGTTCTTGCTGATCCTGGCGTTTCTGGTGATCAGCACCTCGCTGTGCATTGCGCGCAACACACCCAAGATCCTGGTCGATCTGAAGACCTACAAAGAAAACATCCGCGCCCAGAGCCTGCGCGCCTTCCACCACAAGGCCGAGGCCACCCAGGGCGAGGCGCCCGAGCAGGCCGCGCAGCGCATTGGCAAAACCCTGGTGTCCGGCGGCTGGAAAGTGAAGCTGCAGTCCCGCGAGGACGGCTGGATGGTCGCCGCCAAGGCCGGCGCCGCCAACAAGATCGGCTACATCGCCGCGCACAGCGCCATCGTGCTGGTGTGCATTGGGGGTTTGCTCGATGGCGACTTGGTGGTGCGCGCGCAGATGCTCTGGGGTGGCAAGACCCCCTACAACGGCGGCGGCATGGTGGCCGA
>CAZQXQ010000314.1:0-1743 GCA_964597235.1 uncultured Burkholderiaceae bacterium
CGCGCAAGATCGGCATCATCGCCATCAAGCTCGACGAAGGCGACCAGCTGATCGGCGCCGCCATCACCGATGGCCAGCACGATGTGATGCTGTTCAGCGACGGTGGCAAGGCCGTGCGCTTTGACGAAAACGACGTGCGCGCGCTGGGCCGCGACACCCGGGGTGTGCGCGGCATGACCCTGGAAGAAGGCCAGAGCGTGATCGCCATGCTGGTGGCCGAGGGCGAAACGCAAAGCGTGCTCACCGCCACCGAGAACGGCTACGGCAAGCGCACCCCGATCGGCGAATACACCCGCCACGGCCGGGGCACCAAAGGGATGATCGCCATCCAGCAAAGCGAGCGCAACGGCAAGGTCGTGGCCGCTACGTTGGTGCAGGCCGATGACGAAATCATGCTGATCACCGACACCGGCGTGCTGGTGCGCACCCGGGTGGCGGAAATCCGCGAACTCGGCCGTGCCACCCAGGGCGTGACGCTGATTGCGCTGGACGAAGGCGCCAAGCTCAGCGGCCTGCAGCGCATCGTGGAGAACGACGCCAACCCTGGCAATGAGGGCGAAGACAGCCCGGCCGAGGGTGCCGCCCCCGACAGCGACAGCCCCACCAGCGAGTGAGCGCCTTTCCACTCACTTCGCCATCACTCCTAAAACCATAGCTAGCACCGCCCGAATTCATTGGCCTGGTGCCCAATTGAACTCCAAATGACCCTCCAGCGCCCTTACAACTTCTCGGCGGGCCCGGCCGCCATTCCCGTCGAAGTCCTCGAACAAGCCGCCGCCGAGATGCTGGACTGGCACGGCAGCGGCATGGGCGTGATGGAAATGAGCCACCGGGGCAAGGAATTCATCTCGATTTACGAGCAGGCCGAGGCCGACCTGCGCGAACTGCTCTCGGTGCCAGCCCACTTCAAGATCCTGTTCATGCAGGGGGGCGGCCTGGGCGAAAACGCCATCGTGCCAATGAACCTGTCGCGCGCCGGCGTGGTGGACTTTGTGGTGACCGGCAGCTGGAGCCAAAAGTCCTACAAGGAAGCACACAAGTACGCAGAAGAGGTCAAGCTCGTCGCTACTGGCGAGGTAAGCCAATTCACCACCCTGCCCGATCCGGCCACCTGGCAGCTAAGCCAGGGCGCCAGCTACGTGCACATTTGCAGCAACGAGACCATCCACGGCGTGGAATTCCATGAACTGCCTGACCTGAAGGCCCTGGGCAGTGATGCGCCGCTGGTGATTGACTTTTCCTCGCATGTCGCCTCGCGCCCGGTGGACTGGTCGCGCGTGGGCCTGGCCTTTGGCGGCGCGCAAAAGAACCTGGGCCCCGCCGGCCTGACACTGGTGATCGTGCGCGAGGACCTGATCGGCCACGCCCTGCCCATCTGCCCCAGCGCCTTCGACTACAAGCTGGTGGCCGAGAACCAGTCCATGTACAACACCCCGCCGACCTGGGGCATTTACATGGCGGGCCTCACCTTCCAATGGCTCAAGCGCCAGCGCGAGGGCAATGCGGTCGGCCTGGCCGCGATGGAGCAGCGCAACATCGCCAAGGCGCGGCTGCTGTACGACACGATCGACCAATCCTCGTTGTACGTGAACAAGGTGGCGGCCAACTGCCGCTCGCGCATGAACATTCCGTTCTTCCTGCGTGACGAAAGCCGCAACGAGGCCTTTCTGGCCGGCGCCAAGGCGCGGGGCCTGCTGCAGCTCAAGGGCCACAAGTCGGTGGGCGGCATGCGCGCCAGCCTGT
>CAZQXQ010000315.1:0-1719 GCA_964597235.1 uncultured Burkholderiaceae bacterium
GAGCAGCGGACTCATAATCCGTTGGTGCCGAGTTCGACTCTCGGGGGGCCCACCAAATCAAAAAAGGGCCCGGATCATTCCGGGCCCTTTTTGTTTTGCGGGGTCGGCTGGATCACTGGAGTTGCGTCGATTATGGGATTTTATGGAGTAATTCATAAAATATCCTTTTTCGATAAGCCAGGATAATTCCATGCTGCACTTTCCTCGCCCCGCACTGGCCCAGCAGCTGGCGCGTGCCATCCGTGGGCTTGATCTGTTTGGTGACGCCCACAACGGCTTGTTTCTGGCAGCGCCGCGCCGTACCGGCAAATCCACTTTCCTGACCGAAGACCTCAAGCCGGAACTGGAGCGCGAGGGCGTGGCGGTCGTCTATACCGACCTGTGGGCCGACCGCCGCCGCGACCCGGGTGATCTCATTGCGGAGGCCATCGGGCAGGCACTGCGACGCCACCTGGGGCTGGTGGCCAAAGTGGCGCGCAAAGCCGGGCTGGAAAGCGTGAGCATTGCAGGCGCCTTCAAGATCGATACCAGCCAGATCGGTCGGCTCGATGGCGCCACCTTGCCCGATGCCCTGCGCGCTTTGCTGGAGGCTGCAGGGACCCCGGTCGCCCTGATCATTGACGAAGCCCAACACGCCCTGACCAGCGAGGCTGGAGAGAACGCCATGGCGGCACTCAAATCGGCACGCGATCAGTTGAATTCACCGGGGAGGGTCAATCTCATGCTGGTCATGTCCGGTTCCGACCGCGACAAACTGCTGCGGCTGGTCAACAGCAATGCTGCGCCATTTTTCGGTTCGCAGATTCACCGCATGCCCGAACTGGGCGACGACTTCATTGCCCATGTTGCCGGGTTGATTGAACAGCAGCGCCCAGGTCTGTGCCCTGTCGATCAAACCGCCCTCGCGCAAGCGTTCCAGAGTTTTGGCAGACGTCCGCAGTTTTTCATGGCTGCGCTGGGCGCCACCCTCAGCCCCTTGTCTGGCATCACCGGGCGTTTCGAGACGGCCATGCTTGCTGCCGCCGAACAGCGCCAACGCGCCGACGAGGCGCAGATGGCTGCGGACTATCTGGGACTGAAACCGCTGGAGCAGGCAGTGCTCTGGCGCATCCTGGAGCAGGGCCCGCGCTTTCGGCCATACGATGCCGATGCCCTGCGCTTTTACCAGGAGAAAACCGGTGACAAAGTGACCGCGCAGAAGGTGCAGACCGCCCTGGATGGCCTGCGCGCCCGCCAACCCAGCCTGATCTGGAAGTCGGCGCGCAGTGAATACGCGGTGGACGATGCCGCCATGCACCGCTGGTACGCCGAGAGCGTTGCTGCTGGCACCTGGCCACCGGTGGATAGGCAACTTGACTGGCTGGCTGAGGAGGATGCGTGACGGAGGCCGTGTCCGAGTTCTTGAAGAATGCGTAAGTCTGCAGGCGGCAGGCCCGCATTCCGCCTCGCGCCGCCTTCGGGCGGTTTTTTTCTGCTTGAAAACCCGTCCCCCATCCCCATTTGCTCGCGTGCTGGCCGCAGGCGCTTGCTTGGTCGGGCCGCTTTCGTTTCGATTCCCGTTGATGGCTTTCTCTAGAACGACACCATGAGCAAACAAACCCATTCCTTCCAGGCCGAAGTGGCCCAGCTGTTGCACCTGGTCACCCATTCCTTGTATTCGAACAAGGAAATCTTCCTGCGCGAGCTGATTTCCAACGCGTCCGACGCCTGCGACAAGCT
>CAZQXQ010000316.1:0-1717 GCA_964597235.1 uncultured Burkholderiaceae bacterium
GCGACTGGGCCCTGGGCACCAACGGCAAGTGGGTCACCATGGGCATTCCTTCCAACGGCGAATACGGTATTCCCAAGGAAGTCATGTTTGGCTATCCCGTGACCTGCGAAAACGGCGAATACAAGATCGTCGAAGGTCTGGAAATCGACGAATTCAGCCAGAAGTGCATCGACAAGACCCTGGCCGAGTTGCTGGGTGAGCAGGACGGCGTCAAGCACCTGCTGTAAGCATGAGCCAGGCTCCACTGTCCGCGCCCACGGCCGCACCGTCGGTGGCAGGGGTTCATCCCCGGGAGGTTCTGCTGGGCGCTCAGGCCCAGTCCAGCGGCTTGCCGGTCTGTGACCACTACAGCGGCGTGGAGCTGCGCATGCGCAAGAGCCTGCAATTGCAGGCAGAAATGACCCAGGAATTCGGGGCTTGCGTCTTCGATGTGACCCTGGATTGCGAGGATGGCGCCACGGTCGGCAACGAAGTGGCCCATGCCACCCTGGTCGCCTCTCTGGCCCGGGAGGCCGCCCCCGGCAGCCGCGTAGCGGCCCGGGTGCATCCCGTGGACCACACCGCCTTTGCCAACGACGTTGCCTGCATCGTCGGCGAAGCCGCGCACCGCCTGTGCCACCTGATGGTGCCGAAGGTCGAGTCGGTGGACGATGTGCTGCTGGCCGAAAAAGCCGTGGACCGTGCCGGTGGCCACCATCTTCCCTTGCATGTGCTGATCGAGTCGCCAGGCGCCGTGCACCGCGCCTTCGACATCGCCGCGCATCCCCGTGTGCAGAGCATCAGCTTCGGCCTGATGGACTTTGTCTCCGCCCATGGCGGCGCCATTCCGGCCGATGCCATGCGCTCCGAGGGGCAGTTCACCCATCCCATGGTCGTGCGCGCCAAACTGGCCATCGCGGCGGCCTGTCACGCCCACGGCAAGGTGCCGTCGCATTGCGTGGTCACCGAATTTTCCAACCCCCAGGCTTTGAAGGCGGCGGCCAGCCGTACGGCGCGGGAGTTGGCCTACACCCGGATGTGGAGCATCCACCCCGCCCAGATTCGTCCGATCCTGGAAGCCTTTGCCCCCGCGCGCGAGGAAATCGAGGAATCGGCCCAGATTTTGCTGGCGGCCAGCGCCGCCAATTGGGCGCCCATCAGCCACCACGGTGTGCTGCACGACCGTGCCAGCTACCGTTATTACTGGCATGTGCTGGAGCGGGCGCACCGCACCGGGCGTGCCTTGCCCGCGTCGGTGCGTGCGTGGTTGCAGTCGCCGGACGCCCTTGCCTGATCTCTGCAGGAGAAATGCCATGAAACGTGTGATTGCCACAGCCCTGTTGTGCGCCATTCCCCTGTGGGGGACAGCCCACGCGGCCATCAATAGCAAGCCGATGGGGACCAAGAACAAGGCCCTCAAGACCGTCGCCAAGGACAGCCTTGTGCCTGTCGGCAAGCAAGCGGTGGCCGCCAAGTCCTCCAAGATGGGTAAGGCCGTCAAGGTGGCGGCCCTGACGGGCGTAGGGGCGAGCGCTTTGGGCGCTGGCGCCATGGCGATGGCGGCTTCCCGTCCCGCGGAGCCCCAGGATGCCGCCTTGCTGGCTCTGGCCGAACAGGTCCATGTAGGCCGCATGCCTTGCGAGCTGGGGGCCCATGTCACTGTCACCCCTGATACCCACAGCCCAGGCCACTTCCATGTCGAAGGCAAGGGTTTCAAATACCACATGACCCCTGTAGC
>CAZQXQ010000317.1:0-1699 GCA_964597235.1 uncultured Burkholderiaceae bacterium
GCTACCAGGACGTGGGCAGCTGGACCTTCTTCAAGGACCACGACGCCAACAAGACCGCCGCCGCCTGGCTCTACGCCCAGTTCGTGACCGCCAAGACCACCTCGCTGAAGAAGACCCTGGTGGGCCTGACGCCGATCCGCGAGTCCGACATCCAGAGCAAGGCCATGAGCGACATGGCGCCCAAGCTCGGCGGCCTGGTGGAGTTCTACCGCAGCCCGGCCCGCGTGGCCTGGTCGCCCACCGGCACCAACGTGCCCGACTACCCCAAGCTGGCCCAGCTGTGGTGGAAGAACGTGGCCCAGGCCGTGACCGGCGAGAAGACCCCGCAGGGCGCCATGGACACCCTGGCCGACGAGATGGACCAGGTCATGGCCCGCCTGGAGCGCGCCGGCATGGCCAAGTGCGCGCCCAAGCTCAACCCCAAGGGCGATCCCGCCAAGTGGCTGAGCGACAAGGCCGCGCCCTGGAAGAAGCTGGCGAATGAAAAGCCCAAGGGCGAGACCATCGCCTACCAGTCCCTGCTGGACGCCTGGAAGGCCGGCAAGGCGCGCTGACCGTCCTTACCCCCTCTGCACGAGAACATGACACGCGAAACCCTGTGGGCGCGGCTGGCCCCGACAGCCGTTTACGACCTGGCCGTCATCGGTGGCGGCGCCACCGGGCTGGGCGTGGCGCTGGACGCCGCGCTGCGCGGGTTTTCCGTGGTGCTGTTCGAGTCGCATGACTTCGGTGGGGGCACCTCGTCCCGCTCGACCAAGCTGCTGCACGGCGGGGTGCGCTACCTGGCCCAGGGCAATGTGGCCCTGGTGCGCGAGGCCCTGGCCGAGCGCGCCACGGTGCTGCGCATTGCCCCGCACCTGGCGCAGCCGCTGCCGTTCGTGATGCCGTCCTACCGCTGGTGGCAAACGCCTTTCTACGGGCTGGGGCTCCAGCTCTACGACCTGCTGGCCGGGCGCGCCGGCCTGGGCGCCACGCAACGGCTGAACGCCGCCCGCACCGAGCAGGCCCTGCCCGGCATCCGCGCCGAAGGGCTGCGGGGGGGCGTCCAGTACTGGGACGGGCAGTTCGACGACGCCCGCCTGGCCCTGACCCTGGCGCGCACCATCGAGCGCGCCGGGGGCCTGCCGCTCAACCACACCGAAGTCCTGGGCCTGCGGCCCGGGACCTCGCCCGGCACCCCGGGCGCGCACTTCGCGCTGACCGTGCGCGACCGCCGCCATGGCGGCGAGGCCCTGGTCCGCGCCCGGGCCGTGGTCAACGCCACCGGCGTGTGGGTGGACGCCGTCCGCCAGCAGGCCCTGGACGCCACGGGCGCCGCGCCGCCGCCCCGCCTGGTCTCGCCCAGCCAGGGCGTGCACGTGGTGGTGGACCGCGCCTTCATGCCGGGCGACCACGCCCTGCTGGTGCCCAAGACGGCTGACGGCCGCGTGCTCTTTGCCGTGCCGTGGATGGGCTCCCTGATCCTGGGCACCACCGACACCCCGCGCCAGGACCTGCCGCGCGAACCCCGGCCCTTCGAGGCCGAACTCGATTTCATCCTGCGCGAGGCGGGCAAGGTGCTGCGCCGGCCCGTCACGCGCGGCGACATCCGCAGCGTCTGGGTGGGCCTGCGGCCCCTGGTGGCGGCGCAGGACACGGGCAAGGGCACGAAAAGCCTGTCGCGCGAGCACACCATCGTCACCGACCCGAATGGCCTGGT
>CAZQXQ010000318.1:0-1696 GCA_964597235.1 uncultured Burkholderiaceae bacterium
TAGCTCTGGTGGACCAGCACCTTGTCGATGATCAGCTGCGAAAAAATCGGCATGCTCAGGCCCAGGAACTGCAGCATCACCGCCGCGATGGCGATGTCCCGGAAGGCCCGCCGTTGGCGCAGGATCTCCGGAATGAACCAGCGCAGGCCAAAGGGCTGGTCCGCATCGGTCCATTGGTACTGGCGCTTGAGCAGCACCAGCGTGCCCGACCATTCGGCGGCAAAGGCTGTTTCGTCCAGGCGCCGGACCTGGCTAGGCTTTTGCAAGGGGTCCAGCACCGCGACCTGCAGGCGCTGCGGATCGCCGGGGTCGCGCTCAATGCCGGCAACGATCAGCGAGTGGCCATCGTGCCGGCGGGCGATCAGGGGGAACACGCCTTGCAGCTGGGTCAGGGATGCCCAATCGCTTTGCACCGCCTCGGCTTTCAGGCCCAGATCGCCGGCAATGCGGCGCAGCAGGGCGTTGTCAGGCTCGGCGGCGGGCAGGGCGTACTCGTGGATCAGACGCTCCGGCAGCGCCTGGATGCCGTGGTGCTGGGCGATCACCGTCAAGCACTGGATGGTGGAATGGCTGTAGGCAACGCTCATGCACCAACTGTAGTGGATGAATTTGGTGTTTTGCCCGGTTGGTCGCGCCGTCATCGCTACCATGCATGCGTCCTGTTCCATGCTCGCTCCCCATCCCGATCCCCGTTCTACCCCCATCGTCTGGCTCCAGCCCGAGGCCTCGCCCAAGCCAGCGCTGGGCTCGCCCTGCAACGGCTGCGGTCTGTGCTGCCTGGCGGAGCCTTGTCCCTTGGGCATGCTGGTGTCGCGCCGTCGCCACGGTGCCTGCGTAGCGCTGCGCTGGAACGAGCCCGGGCGCCAGTACCGCTGCGGCCTGATCAGCGATCCGGCGGGCGTCACCGGCTGGACCTGGCCCTGGCTACTGCGCTGGGTCTCGGCCCTGGCCCGGCGCTGGGTGGCCGCCGGGCAGGGTTGCGATGCGGATTTGCAGGTCCATGATCTGCATCAAGGACCCCCGTCGCGCGGGTGACAAACGGTACCACCAGGGTGATCCAAGGGCGGTAGCGCGTGGAAAAATGGCTGTTCTCAAACTGACCCACAAGCACAAGGAGCATCCACACCATGCAACGCCGACACCTGCTGCAATGGGGCGCCGCTGCCGCCCTGGCATCCACGGGCGCCCAGGCCCAGAACTTCCCGAGCAAGCCGATCAAGCTGCTGGTGGCCTTTCCGGCCGGTGGCCCCACCGACATCACCATGCGCGTGCTGGCCGAGAACGCCAGCAAGATCCTTGGGCAACCGGTGATCGTCGAGAACCGGCCCGGCGCTGGCGGCACCTTGCCCGCCCAGGCCCTGCAGACTGCGCAGCCCGATGGCCATACGGTGGCACAGATTCCGCTGGGTGTGTTCCGTCTGCCCTACACCACCAAAATCAGCTGGGATCCGGTCAAGGACATCAGCTATGTGATCAACGTGACCGGCTACGCCTTCGGCCTGGTGGTGCCCGCAGATTCGCCGTTCAAGACCTGGACGCATTTCGTGGCCTGGGCCAAGGCCAACCCCGGCAAGCTCAGCTACGGCTCGACCGGCACCATGACCAGCCCCCACCTGACCATGGAGCAGATTGCCCAAAAGTTGGGCATCGAGCTGCTGCACGTGCCCTACAAGGGCAGCGCCGACCTGATGCAGGC
>CAZQXQ010000319.1:0-1645 GCA_964597235.1 uncultured Burkholderiaceae bacterium
CGCCGCCAAACTCGCCGGGGGCGGCCACGCCGACCAGGGCGTTCATGTTGGCGCCATCCACGTACACGCGGCCGCCGTGCTGGTGTACCAGCGCGCACAACTCCTTCACCTGGGTCTCGAACACGCCGTGGGTGCTGGGGTAGGTGATCATGATGCAGGCCAGGTTCTGGCTGTGCTGCTCGCACTTGGCTTGCAGGTCGGCCAGGTCCACGTTGCCGTTGGCGTCGCACTGGGTGACCACCACCTGCATGCCCACCATCTGCGCGCTGGCGGGGTTGGTGCCGTGGGCGCTGCTGGGGATCAGGCAGATGTTGCGGTGGGCCTCGCCGCGCGAGGCGTGCCAGGCCTGGATGGCCAGCAGGCCGGCGTATTCCCCCTGGCTGCCGGCGTTGGGCTGCAGGCTGATGCCGGCATAGCCGGTGGCCTGGCACAGCCAGGCGCGCAGCTGCTCGTCCAGCTGGCGGTAGCCGGCCAGCTGCTCGGCGGGCGCGAAGGGGTGGACCTGCGCGAATTCCGGCCAGGTGATGGGAATCATCTCGCTGGTGGCGTTGAGCTTCATGGTGCAGGAGCCCAGCGGGATCATGGTGCGGTCCAGCGCCAGGTCTTTGTCGGACAGCTGGCGGATGTAGCGCAGCATGCCGGTCTCGGAGTGGTGGGTGTTGAAGACCGGGTGCGTCAGGTAGGCGCTGCGGCGCTGCAGGGCCTGCGGCAGGCGCGGGGCCACGCCGGCTGCGAAGGCGTCCACGCTGGGCAGCGCCTGGCCGGGTTGGGCGAAGGCTTGCCACAGCGCGGCGAGGTCTTCGCGGGTGGTGGTTTCGTCCAGCGAGATGCCCAGGGCGTTTTCGGCATGAATTCGCAGGTTGAAGCCCATTCCACGGGCGGTGCTAGCTATCTTTTCCGTAGCGTCGCCGCTCAGCACGGTGACGGTGTCGAAGGCTGTGTCGTGGCGCAGGCGGTGGCCCAGCTGCTCCAGGCCCTGGGCCAGGATGGCGGCAAAGCTGGCCACGCGCTGGGCGATGCGCTGGAGGCCTTCGGGGCCGTGATAGACCGCGTACATGCTGGCGATCACGGCGGGCAGCACCTGCGCGGTGCAGATGTTGGAGGTGGCTTTTTCGCGGCGGATGTGCTGCTCGCGCGTCTGCAGTGCCAGGCGGTAGGCGGGCTGGCCGTGGCTGTCCACGCTCACGCCCACCAGGCGGCCGGGCAGCGAGCGCTTGAAGGCGTCGCGGCAGGCCATGTAGGCGGCGTGCGGGCCGCCGGCGCCCATGGGCATGCCAAAGCGCTGGGTGGTGCCGACCACGATGTCGGCGCCCCATTCGCCGGGCGCGGCGATCAGGGTCAGGGCCAGCAGGTCGGCGGCGGCAATCACGGCCGCCTGGCGGGCATGGGCCAGCTCGGCGGTGGCGCGGTGCTCGGCCACGCGGCCGCAGCTGCCGGGGTATTGGACCAGCACGCCAAAGTAGTCGCCGGCCAGCGCGGCGTCCCATTCCGCATCGCTCTGGGGCACGAGCACCTCGATGTCCAGCGGGCGGGCACGGGTCTGGATCACCTCAAGGGACTGGGGGTGCACGTCGCGGGCGACGAGGAAGCGCAGGCTCTTGCTCTTGACCGAGCGCTTGGCCAGGGTCATGGCCTCGGCGGCGGC
>CAZQXQ010000320.1:0-1640 GCA_964597235.1 uncultured Burkholderiaceae bacterium
GGCAGGCCCGCCAGCAGGCGCTGGCCGTAGGTGGTGCGGGTCAGGCGGCGGTCGTAGCAGAAGACCTGGGCGCGGTCTTCCTCGGTGCGGATGGCCCGGCCCACCCACTGGGCCAGGCGGATGGCGGTGGCGGGCACCACCAGCTCGATGAAGGGGTCGCGGCCGCTGGTGCGCAGCCATTCGGCCCGGGCCTCGCCCACCGGATCGTCGGGTGGGGCAAAGGGCAGCTTGGTGATGAACACCGTCTCGCACAGCCGGCCCGGCAGGTCCAGCCCCTCGCCAAAGGACTGCATGCCGAAGATGACCGAGGGCTCGCCCATCGCCACCCGCTCGCGGTGGCGGGCCAGCAGCTGTTGGCGCGGCAGGGTGTTCTGCACCAGCACGAGGTCGCGCATGGCGGTGGCCAGCCCATCGACCGCCTGGCGCATCTGCTCGCGGGAGGTGAACAGCACCAGCGCGCCGTGTTGCACCTGGGCCAGGTCGTGCAGCAGGGCTTCGACCATTTCGGGGGTGAACTGGGCGGCGTGTTTGGGGTCGGCCCAGGTTTCGGCGGTCACCAGCGTGCCCTGGGCGGCGTAGTCGAAGGGGCTGGGCACTTCCAGCGTGGTGGTGGCCGCATCGCCCTGCAGGCCGGATTCGCGCAGAAAAAAGTCGAACTGCCCGCAGCTGGTCAGCGTGGCCGAGGTCAGCACCGCGCCGCGCACCTGGCTCCACAGGTGCTGGCGCAGCGTGGCGCCGGGCAGCAGGGGGCTGGCATGTGCCTTGACAGTGATGAACTCTCCGTCCATCTCCAGCGTGAACCACTTGGCCGCCGGCACTCCGCCCTCGGGCGGCTCGTGCAGCAGCAGCTGGGCGGTTGCATGCACCGCCTCCAGGCGGGGCGCCAGCGAGCCGATCTGCGCGTACAGCGTGGACAGGCGCCGCGCCTCGTCGGGCTTATCGCGGATTTCCGCCTTCAGGGCTTTGCTGATGGCGCGCAGGGCATCGAGAAAGCCGTCGGCATGGTGCGCCAGCAGGCCCAGGGGCGCCACCAGGGCTGGTGGCAGCACCCCACCCGCCACCCGGGCCCGTGCGGGGCCGTAGGCGCCCTTCTGGGCCTTCAGCGGCTCGCCATAGGCGTCCATGACCAGCCGGGCCAGGTCCTGCAGGGTCTGGCGCAGTTGGGCGGAGTGCTTGGGGATGTCGACAATCTCTTCGACCTCGACCAGCGCGCCGATGCGCAGCGCGCGGCTGGCCAGGCGGTCGATCCAGCCCAGGCGGCTCAGGTCCATCTGGCTGGCGAACTGCTCCAGCGCGGTGGCGGGCAGGTGGTGCGCTTCGTCGAGCACCAGCAGGCAGTTGTCCAGCTCGGGCAGCACCCGCGCGCCCAGCGTGGACAGCAGCAGGTCGTGGTTGGCGACGATGACCTGCGCCCCGACCAGGGCCTTGCGTTGCTCGAAGTAGCTGCACTGGCTGAAGACCGGGCAATGCTTACCGGTGCAGGAACTGCCCTCGGCCGCGACCGGGCTCCAGACCTCGGGCTCGGGCGGTGTGGCCAGCGTGTCGCGGTCACCGTTCCACAGGCCCGTGGCCAGGGCCTGGCCCATGCTGGCGTAGAACTGCACGCGGGCCTCGGTCTCGTGGGCCGGGCGGGCGGCGCG
>CAZQXQ010000321.1:0-1636 GCA_964597235.1 uncultured Burkholderiaceae bacterium
TGTACGAAGTCATCGGCAAAAAAATCTATCTGACCGAGATCGGCCAGGAGCTGGCTGTGACCGCCCGTGCGCTGGCCCAGAGCTGGGATGCGTTCGAGCAGGGCATCGATGCCCGCAAAGGGCTGTCCCGGGGCAAGTTGCGCGTGGCGGTGGTCAGCACCGCCAAGTACTTCATGCCGCGCCTGTTGGGCAGTTTCTGCACCCGCCATCCAGAGATCGATGTGGCGCTGGAAATCCTGAACCGCGACGGCGTTGTGCACCGCCTGCGCGAGAACATGGACGACCTCTACATCATGTCCATGCCGCCGGCCGACATGGACCTGGGCGATGAAGTGTTTATGCCCAACCCCCTGGTCGTGATCGCGCCGAGCGCGGACCCGCTGGCTGAGCGGCAGCGGGTGCCCCTGCAGGACCTCGCGCAGCGCCGTTTTATCCTGCGCGAGAAAGGCTCCGGCACGCGGATGGCGGGGGACCGGTTTTTCCGGGCGATGCGTTTCCGCCCCGATGTCCGCCTGGAGCTGGGCAGCAACGAAGCCGTCAAGGAGTCGGTGGCGGGCGGGCTGGGGATCGGGCTGGTGTCGCTGCACGCCTTGCACGGCCAGCAAAAAGAGCATGGCGTCAGCGTCATCGACGTCGAGGGCTTCCCCCTGCCGTCGGCGTGGCACATCGTGCACCCAGCCAGCAAGAAACTCTCCCCGCTGGCCAGGGCGTTCAAGCAGCACTTGTTGGACGAGGTCGGCGAGGGCCCGGTGGCCTGAGGCCTTTTATCCCGCCAGGCTCAGTCCCCAGCCGGCCAGCCCGGTGCCAAGGACCACCAGCCAGGTTGGCAGCTTCCAGGCCATCAGCGCGACCAGGGCCAGCAGCGCCAGGCCAAAGTCGCGCGGCCCGTGGATCGCGCTGGTCCACACGGGCTGGTACAGCGCCGCCACCAGCAGGCCCACCACGGCGGCGTTGATGCCTGCCAGCGTGGACTGCGCGTGCGCGTTGCGCCGCAGCCGTTCCCAGAAGGGCAGGGCGCCGGCCACCAGCAGGAAGGATGGCGCAAACACCGCCAACAGGCAGAGCAGGCCTCCCGTCCAGCCGGTCGGTCCGGTTTGCATCGATGCACCCAGAAACGCCGCAAAGGTGAACAGCGGGCCTGGCACCGCCTGGGTGGCGCCATAGCCTGCCAAAAAGGCGTCCTGATCCACCCAGCCGGAAGGCACGACCGCCGCCTCCAGCAGCGGCAGCACGACATGGCCGCCACCGAACACCAGGGCGCCTGCGCGGTAGAAGGCGTCCACCATCGCCAGCGCCGGGCTGGGCCATTGCACGGCTAGGAGCGGCAAGCCCAGCAGCAGGGCCGCAAACAGCGACAGCCACACCACGCCGGTCCGTCGTCTCACGGTGATGGGCAGCGGGTCGTGGGCGCCGTCCTGTACGGGCGGGATCAGCCACCGCCCCAGCAGGCCCGCCACCGCAATCACCCCCACCTGCGTCCAGGCTGACGGCCACCACAGGACCACGCAGGCGGCCAGCGCCATCAGCGTCACGCGCAGGCGGTCGGTGCACAGCGTGCGGGCCATGCCCCAGACCGCCTGCGCGACCACCGCGACGGCCACCACCTTCAGGCCGTGCAGCGCCCCCGCAGGAATCG
>CAZQXQ010000322.1:0-1626 GCA_964597235.1 uncultured Burkholderiaceae bacterium
TGGTGCCCACGTTGACGTGCGGTTTGGTCCGTTCAAACTTACCTTTTGCCATTTTCTTTTCTCCAAAGAGCTATGCCGGTGTCGGGTTTTACGTCTGCATGCGGTTGCGGATTCGACCTGCACCGGCGACGGGAGGGCACCACATCGCAGACATACTATGAATTTAATAGCTAACACCGCCCGTCGATAGGGCGATGCAGGCCATTTTGACCAATTATTTGGCGCGGGCGGCCACAATGGCTTCCGACACATTGCGCGGAGCTTCCGCGTAGTGCTTGAATTCCATCGTGTAGGTGGCACGGCCCTGGGTCATCGAACGCAGGGTGGTGGCGTAGCCGAACATTTCAGACAGCGGCACCTCGGCCTTGATGGCCTTACCACCGCCAACCATGTCGTCCATACCCTGCACCATGCCGCGGCGGCTGGAGAGGTCACCCATCACGGTACCGGCGTAGTCTTCGGGCGTCTCCACCTCGACGGCCATCATCGGCTCCAGGATCACGGGACTGGCCTTCTTACAGGCTTCTTTGAAGCCGAAGATGGCGGCCATCTTGAACGCCTGTTCGGACGAGTCCACATCGTGGTAGGAACCGAAGGTCAGTGCAACCTTCACATCCACCACGGGGTAGCCGGCCAACACACCGGTGGTCAGGGCTTCGATCACGCCCTTTTCCACGGCAGGGATGTATTCGCGGGGCACCACACCGCCCTTGATTTCGTCCAGGAACTCGAAGCCCTTGCCAGGCTCCTGGGGCTCCAGGCGGAACACCACGTGACCGTACTGGCCTTTACCACCGGACTGACGAACAAACTTGCCTTCGACGTCGGACACCGACTTGCGCACGGTTTCGCGGTAGGCCACCTGGGGCTTGCCCACGTTGGCTTCCACGCCAAATTCGCGCTTCATGCGGTCCACGATGATTTCCAGGTGCAGCTCGCCCATGCCGGCAATGATGGTCTGACCGGATTCTTCGTCGGTGCGCACGCGGAAGGACGGATCTTCAGCAGCCAGACGCGACAGGGCGATACCCATCTTTTCCTGGTCGGCCTTGGACTTGGGCTCGACGGCCTGAGCAATCACGGGCTCGGGGAACACCATGCGCTCCAGCACGACGGGAGCCTCGGCGGCACACAGGGTTTCACCGGTGGTCACTTCCTTCAGACCCACGCAGGCAGCGATGTCGCCGGCGCGGATTTCGTCCACTTCGACGCGATCGTTGGCCATCATCTGCACGATACGGCCAATACGCTCTTTTTTGCCCTTGACGGAGTTGAATACGGTGTCGCCCTTCGACAGAACGCCCGAGTACACACGCACGAAAGTCAGCTGACCAACGAAGGGGTCGGTCATCAGCTTGAAAGCCAGCGCGGAGAATTTCTCGTTGTCGTCGGCCTTGCGCGACATCTTCTTCTCTTCGTCGTCGGGATCGGTACCGGCCACGTCAGGAATGTCGGTGGGGGCAGGCAGATAGTCGATCACGGCGTCCAGCATGCGCTGCACGCCCTTGTTCTTGAACGCAGTGCCGCACAGCATAGGGTGGATTTCGGTCGCAATGGTGCGGGTACGCAGACCTTGCTTGATCTCGGCTTCGCTCAAGTCACCTTCTTCCAGGTACTTGTTCATCA
>CAZQXQ010000323.1:0-1563 GCA_964597235.1 uncultured Burkholderiaceae bacterium
GTGCTGTGGCTGGACGCCCATGCCGACTGCAACACGCCCGCCATCACCCCCAGCGGCAATGTGCACGGCATGCCGGTGGCTTGCCTGTGCGGACTCGGACCACCAGCGCTGACACAGCTGGCCCGCCTGCCCGACGGCCGCCCGGCGCTGCAGCCTGGCCAGTTGCGACAGGTGGGCATCCGCAGCGTGGACCCCGAAGAAAAGCGCTTGGTGCACCGCCTGGGGCTGGAAGTGTTCGACATGCGCTGCGTGGACGAGTTGGGCATGCGCACCGTGATGGCCCAGGCCCTGCTGGGCGTGGATGCCAACACCCATCTGCACCTGAGCCTGGACCTGGATTTTCTCGACCCCGGCATCGCACCCGGCGTGGGCACCCCGGTGCGCGGCGGCGCCAGTTACCGCGAGGCCCAGCTGTGCATGGAACTGATTGCCGACACCGGCGCGCTGGCCAGCATGGATCTGGTGGAACTCAACCCCGCCCGCGATGTGCACAACCAGACCGCCGAATTGGCGGTGGATTTGGTGGAAAGCCTGTTTGGCAAAAGCACGCTGATGCGGCCACGCGCTGACGGTTTGTGAGGGGGCTCAAGGCTGCAATGCAGCCAGCCGGCGCAGCAGCTGCTGGACGATCTCGGTCTGCATGCTGCGGTAGAGCAAAAGCTCCTCGGCTTCCTTGGAGAGCGCAGCGGTTTCGCTGTAGCTGATGTCACGCTGCTGGAGCAGCTCGGTGGGCGGGATCATCTCTTCGCCCTGCGGGTTGCGCAGGCGAAAACGCACGCGCAGGCGCAGTTGGAGCTCGCGCACCTGGCCAGCGGCGTTGCGGCCCACCACGGCGCGCTCCTGCTGCTCGGACAGCAACTCGAACACCGCCTCGGCCTGGGGCAGCTGGGCCGGGTCGCGCAGCACCTTCAACTGGCCGCCGGCGCTTTCCAGCGTGCGCTGTAATTCCCGCGCCAGCGGGGAGCTGGCCGGCGCGGAAAGGTAGAGCGAGCCAAAGGCAAACTCCGGCGCGCCCCGCAGGCGAAAACCACAGCCGGCCAGGCCGGTTGCGAGACCCCCTGCCAGGCCCACGGCCGAGATCCCTTGCAACAGCGTGCGCCGGTCCATGCTCAGACCACCAGGTTGACCAGGCGGCCGGGCACGACCACGACCTTCTTGGCCGGGGCGCCGTTGGCCTGCTTGACGAAGGCCTCAGAGGCCAGCGCAATGCGCTCGATCTCGGCCTTGTCGGCCTGGGCGGGCACATGGATGGAGCCGCGCAGCTTGCCGTTGATTTGCAGCATCAGTTCGATCTCGTCCTGCACCAAGGCATCGGCCGCGACTTGGGGCCAGGGCGCATCGAGCAAATCGCCCAGGTGGTTGGCGTAACCCAGGCTGCTCCACAGCGCATGGGTGATGTGCGGCGTGGCGGGGTAGAGGCAGCGCAGCAGGATGCCAAAGCCCTCGATCAGCGCGACAGCGCCGCCAGGCTCGTCCCAGGCCTTGAAGTCTTCCAGCGCGTTGATCATCTTCATCGCGCCGGAGACCACGGTGTTGTACTGCATGCGCTGGTAGTCGTAGTCC
>CAZQXQ010000324.1:0-1563 GCA_964597235.1 uncultured Burkholderiaceae bacterium
GGGCTGGCCCACGATGTCGCCAATGGCGAAGATGTGCGGCACGTTGGTGCGCATCCGGATGTCCACCTCAATAAAGCCGCGCTCGGTCACCGCCACACCGGCCTTGTCGGCGGCGATCTTCTTGCCGTTGGGCGTGCGGCCCACGGCTTGCAGGACCAGGTCGTAAAGGCCTTCGCTCTTCGTGCCGTCCAGGCCCTCGAACTGGACCTTGATGCCCTCGGGCGTGGCCTCGGCACCGACCGTCTTGGTCTTGAGCAGGATGTTGTCGAAGCGGTGCGCGTTCATCTTCTGCCAGACCTTGACCAGGTCGCGGTCGGCGCCCTGCATCAGGCCGTCCATCATTTCGACCACGTCCAGGCGGGCGCCCAGAGTGGAATAAACGGTGCCCATTTCCAGGCCAATGATGCCGCCGCCAATGATCAGCATCTTCTTGGGCACGGATTGCAGCGCCAGCGCGCCGGTGCTGTCCACGATGCGCGGGTCCTCGGGCAGGAACGGCAGGCGCACGGCCTGGCTGCCGGCGGCAATGATGGCGCGCTTGAAGGCGATGACCTTGCTGCTGCCGGTCTTTTCCTGGCCGGTGCCCGTGGTCTCTTCAACCTGGACATGGTTCGGGCCCACAAATTGACCCAAGCCGCGCACGATGGTGACCTTGCGCATCTTGGCCATCGCCGCGAGGCCGCCGGTGAGCTTGCCAATCACCTTTTCCTTGTGGCCGCGCAGCTTGTCGATGCTGACCTGGGGGGCGCCGAACTCGATGCCCAGCTCGCCCAGGTGGCTGACCTCGTCCATCACGGCGGCGACGTGCAAGAGCGCCTTGGACGGGATGCAGCCCACGTTCAGGCAGACGCCGCCCAGCGTGGCGTAGCGCTCGACGATGACCACTTTCAGGCCCAGGTCAGCGGCACGGAAAGCGGCGCTGTAGCCGCCAGGGCCGGCGCCGAGCACCAGCAGGTCGCAGTCCAAGTCGGCGTTGCCAGCATAGGCCGATGCTTCTATTTTGATAGCTGCTTGCGCTGTTGAAATAGGCGCTGGAGCCGGTTTTGGTGCCTCGGGTACCGGGGCGGCGGTTGCCGCGCTGGCCTCGTCCACCTCCAGGCTCAGCAGCACCGAGCCCTCGGCCACTTTGTCGCCCAGTTTGACTTTCAGCTCCTTGACCACGCCGGCGTGGCTGGAGGGAATCTCCATCGAGGCTTTGTCGGACTCGACGGTGACCAGGCTTTGTTCAGCCTGAATGCGGTCGCCCGGTTTCACGAGCACTTCGATCACGCCCACTTCGGCAAAGTCGCCGATGTCGGGCACTTGGATGTCGATCACTGCCATGTTCGTTTTCCCTTCACAGCAAGATGCGGCGGTAGTCCGCCAGCACCTGGCCCAGGTAGGCATTGAAGCGTGCGGCGGCAGCGCCGTCGATCACGCGGTGGTCGTAGCTCAGCGACAGCGGCAGCGTCAGGCGCGGCACAAACTGTTTGCCATCCCACACCGGCTTCATGGCCGACTTGGACAGACCCAGGATGGCCACTTCCGGCGCGTTGATGATGGGCGTGAAATGCGTGCCACCAA
>CAZQXQ010000325.1:0-1558 GCA_964597235.1 uncultured Burkholderiaceae bacterium
GTGGTCGGCCACGAGTACTTCCACAACTGGACCGGCAACCGCGTCACCTGCCGCGACTGGTTCCAGCTCAGCCTCAAGGAAGGGCTGACGGTCTTTCGCGACCAGGAGTTCAGCCAGGACCTGGCCGGCAGTCCCTCGGCCCGGGCCGTCAAGCGCATCGAAGACGTGCGGGTGCTGCGCACCCTGCAGTTCCCCGAGGACGCGGGTCCCATGGCCCACCCGGTGCGCCCCGACAGCTATGTCGAGATCAATAACTTCTACACCGTCACCATCTACGAAAAAGGCGCCGAAGTCGTCCGGATGATGCAAACCCTGGTGGGGCGCGAAGGCTTTGCCCGGGGCATGAAGCTGTATTTCGAGCGCCACGACGGCCAGGCCGTGACCTGCGACGATTTCGCCCAGGCCATTGCCGACGCCAACCCCAGCAGCGAGCTAGCCCAGCGCCTGCCGCAGTTCAAACGCTGGTACAGCCAGGCCGGTACGCCCAGG
This sequence comes from uncultured Burkholderiaceae bacterium, assembly GCA_964597235.1. Taxonomy (GTDB): domain Bacteria; phylum Pseudomonadota; class Gammaproteobacteria; order Burkholderiales; family Burkholderiaceae_C; genus CAYZPX01. The sequence continues at coordinate 490 of CAZQXQ010000325.1, forward strand.
GTGCAGGCCGTGGGCCAGTACGACGCCGGCACGCGCCGCTACGCGCTGACGCTGACCCAAAGTTGCCCCACCACCCCGGGCCAAGCTGCCAAAGAGCCCTTCGTAATCCCGATCGCCCTGGGCCTGCTGGACGCGAACGGCCAAGCCCTGCCGCTGCAGATCGAAGGCGCAACCGCCACTGGCGCGACCGAGCGCACCATCGTGTTGGCCGACACCTCGCTCACCCTGGTGTTCGAGGGGCTGGATGCCGCGCCGGTGCCCTCATTGCTGCGTGGCTTCAGCGCCCCGGTGGTTCTGGACTGTCCCTACCGCGAGGACGAGCTGCTGACCCTGCTGGCCCATGACAGCGACCCCTTCAACCGCTGGGAAGCTGGACAACGCCTGGCGCTGAACCTGGCGCTGCAGGCCATCCAGGACAACACGCTGGTACCCAACGCCACAGGCCGGTTCGACCGCCCGCTGCTGGGCGCAGGCTTTATCGCCGCGATGCGCCAGGTGCTGCGCCACCCCGAGCTGGACGCCGCCTTCAAGGAGCTGGTGCTGACCCTGCCCTCCGAAACCTACTTGGCCGAACAGCTGGCGGTGGTGGACCCGCAGCGCATCCACGCCGTGCGCGAAACCCTGCGCGAGGAACTGGCGCAGGCGCTGCGGACCGACTGGGAATGGGCCTGGACTGCACACCAGAACAGCAGCGGCTACCGCCCCGACCCCGTGTCGTCCGGACGACGCGCGCTGGGTGGCATGGCGCTACACATGCTCTGTCTGGACGCCATGCGCACCGGAGACACCGTCTGGCCGGGCAAAGCCTACCAGCGGGTCAAGAGCGCCGGCAACATGACCGATCGCTTCAATGCCCTGTCCGCCCTCGTGGGCGTAGGCCATGAACTGGCCGCCCCCGCGCTGGAGCGCTTCTACCAGACCTTCCGCGGCGATGCCCTGGTGCTGGACAAATGGTTTGCGCTGCAAGCCGGCGCCAGCGACCGCCAAGGCCATGTGCTGCCGCTGGTGCGCCAGCTGATGCAGCACCCGGACTTCAGCCTGAAGAACCCCAACCGCGCGCGCAGCGTGA
>CAZQXQ010000326.1:0-1556 GCA_964597235.1 uncultured Burkholderiaceae bacterium
AGCGCCTCGGCCAGCACCACGGCCCGGGCACTGGAGCGCGGCGTGATCGACGCCATTGCCCCTTCGGCCCTGGACGCCGCCCAAGGTGCGGACCTGGTGCTGCTGGCCCTGCCCGTGGCCGCGACCGAAGCCACCCTGCGCGCCATTGCCCCCGCCATCCACCCCGGCATGGTAGTGATGGACGTGGGCTCCACCAAGGGTGATGTGGTCCAGGCCGCCCGCGCGGGTTTGCAAGACAAGCTCGGCGCGTTCGTCCCCGCCCACCCGATCACCGGCAAGGAAGTCTCGGGCGTGGACCATGCCGACGCGCAGCTGTACCAAGGCAGCCTGGTCGTACTGACCCCCCTGCCGGAAACCGCGTCCGAAGGCGTGGACCGGGCCGAAGCCGTTTGGCGGGCCCTGGGCTGCCGCGTGCAGCGCATGGCGCCCGAGGCGCACGACCAGGCGTTTGCCGCTGTCAGCCACCTGCCGCATCTGCTGGCTTTTGCCTACATGAACGGCGTGCTGGCCCAAGCCGATGCGCCCAATCTGCTGGCCATGGCGGGTCCGGGCTTTCGCGACTTTTCCCGCATCGCCGGCGGCGAGCCCCGGATGTGGCGCGACATCCTGATCGCCAACCGCGGCGCGCTGCAGACCCAGCTGCGGCATTTCCAACAGGCTCTGCACGCCATCGAGCAGGCCATCGATGCCCCCGATACCGCTGCCCTCGAAGCCCTGCTGCAAGGCGCCAGCCAGGCCCGGTCTGCCTGGCGCCTGGGCGGCTGCTAACCCTTTTTTGCCCATGTTCCGTACCGCCTTCCTCGACCTGCCGCCGCTCGCCACTGCCGGGGGCACTGTCACCCTGCCCGGCTCCAAGAGCATTTCCAACCGCGTGCTGCTGCTGGCCGCCCTGAGTGCTGGCACCACCACCGTGCACGACCTGCTGGCCTCGGATGACACCCGGGTCATGTTGGACGCCCTGCGCGCCATCGGCTGCGGTGTGGACGAGGTGGGCGGCAACACCGTGCACATCACCGGTCTGGGCGACCGGGCGCCCAAGGCTCCGGCACAGCTCTTCCTTGGCAATGCCGGCACGGCGATGCGCCCGCTCACTGCCGCGCTGGCCCTGCTGGGCGGCGAGTTCACACTGTCGGGCGTGCCGCGCATGCACGAGCGCCCGATTGGCGACCTGGTCGATGCGCTGCGCCAGCTAGGTTGCCAGATCGACTGCCTGGGGCAAGAGGGCTACCCGCCGCTGCGCATCGCCCATAGCCAGGGCCGCCCCGCCCTGGCGCTGGACCAGCCCATCAAGGTGCGCGGCGATGTCTCCAGCCAGTTCCTGACCGCGCTGCTGATGGCGCTGCCGCTGGCATCGAACCAGCAGGCCATCACGATCGAGGTGGTCGGCGAGCTGATCTCCAAGCCCTACATCGCGATCACGCTGCAGCTGCTGGCGCGTTTTGGCATCACGGTCACGCACGAGGACTGGCAGCGCTTTCACATCCCCGCCGGCAGCCGCTATCGGTCGCCGGGCACGGTGCATGTGGAGTCGGATGCGTCTTCGGCCAGCTATTTCA
>CAZQXQ010000327.1:0-1547 GCA_964597235.1 uncultured Burkholderiaceae bacterium
GCTGGAGCCAGCAGCACCTGGCCCGCGTGGAGCAGGCCCTGTCCACCTGGGTGGGTGCCGATGCCCCGGCCGACCTTGCCCAGGCCATGCGCTATTCCGTGCTCGACGGTGGCAAGCGCCTGCGCCCGCTGCTGGTGCTGGCCGCCCATGAAGCCGTGCAGAGCCTAAACACCGGTACGCCCGCCAACGCTGAGACCGAAGCCGCACTGCGCGCCGCCTGCGCGGTGGAGCTGATCCACGCCTATTCCCTGGTCCATGACGATATGCCCTGCATGGACAACGACGTACTGCGCCGGGGCAAGCCCACCGTGCATGTGCAGTACGGCGAAGCCCTGGCCCTGCTGGCGGGCGATGCGCTGCAGGCGCTGGCCTTTGAGCTGCTGACCCCCGGCGATGGCAGCGTGCCCGATGCGCTGCAGGCGCGCCTGTGCCAGCTGCTGGCCCACGCGTCGGGCTCCAGTGGCATGGCGGGCGGCCAGGCCATCGACTTGGCCAGCATCGGCCTGGCCCTGACCGAAGACGAATTGCGCCACATGCACCGCCTGAAAACCGGGGCGCTGCTGCGGGCCTCCGTGCTGCTGGGCGCTGTCTGCGGTAGCGCGCCGGCCGAGACCGTGCTGGCGCTGGGCGACTTCGGCGCCGCGCTGGGCCTGGCCTTCCAGGTGGTGGACGACATCCTGGACGTGGTGGCCGATTCCGCCACGCTGGGAAAGACCGCCGGCAAGGATGCCGAAAACGACAAGCCCACCTATGTCTCGCTGATGGGGCTCACCCAGGCCCAGGCCTATGCCAAGGACCTGCGCACGCAGGCCCACGATGCGCTGGCCCGCACTGGCCTGCCCGACACCCGCGCGCTGGCCGCGCTGGCCGATCTGGTCGTGCAGCGCAGCCATTGAGTCTTGGGCCGGCACCCCCGGTGCCCCCATAGCCCGATTTTGAGCAAAAACGCCCTCCAAAGCCCTAATTATGGGCGGTATGTGCTATTAAATTAAGAGCAATGTCCACCACCAATTACCCCCTGTTGCAGACCATCAACGACCCGGCCGACCTGCGCGGTCTGTCCCGCAACGAACTCAAGGTGCTGGCCGATGAGCTGCGGTCTTTTCTGCTGCACAGCGTGGCCCAGACCGGCGGGCACCTGAGCTCCAACCTCGGCACGGTGGAGCTGACCATTGCGCTGCACGCGGTTTTCAACACCCCCTACGACCGCCTGGTCTGGGACGTGGGCCACCAGACCTATCCGCACAAGATCCTCACGGGCCGGCGCGACCGCATGGGCACGCTGCGCCAGCTGGGCGGCCTGTCGGGCTTTCCGCTGCGCAGCGAGAGCGAATACGACACCTTCGGCACCGCGCACTCCAGCACCAGCATTTCCGCCGCCCTGGGCATGGCGCTGGCCGCCCACCGCAAGGGCGAGGACCGCCATGCCGTGGCCATCATCGGTGACGGCGCGATGACCGCTGGAATGGCCTTCGAGGCGCTGAACAACGCCGGCGTGGCCGAGGGCAAGCTCTTGGTGGTGCTCAACGACAACGACATGAGCATCA
>CAZQXQ010000328.1:0-1547 GCA_964597235.1 uncultured Burkholderiaceae bacterium
TGTACAGCAAGAAGCGCCCGGCCAGCATTGCCCGACCCCGCCAGATCGCGATGTATCTGGCCAAGGAGCTGACCCAGAAAAGCCTGCCCGAGATCGGCGAGCTGTTCGGTGGCCGCGACCACACCACGGTGCTGCACGCCGTGCGCAAGATTGCCGGCGAGCGCCAGCAGCTCACCGAGCTGAACCAGCAACTGCATGTGCTGGAGCAAACGCTGAAGGGCTGATGTAGCCCGTTTTCCCCTCGTTGGATGTGGCCGAAACCGGCCAAATTCAACGGCAAAATGAGGGGCTTCTCCCCGCGCACGCTGCCTTATCCCGAATTTCCCAAAAGCCTGAAATGATCCTTCTGAAAGCCCCCCAAGACAAGGTTCTCGCGGTCTTGCAAGCCGTGTCCGGCATCGTGGAACGCCGCCACACCCTGCCGATCCTGGCGAACATCCTGATCCGCAAGACCGGCAGCGCGCTGCAGTTGACCACCAGCGACCTGGAAATCCAGATCCGCACCACCACCGAGCTGGGCGGCGATGTCGGCGATTTCGCCACCACCGTGGGCGCGCGCAAGCTGATCGACATCCTGCGCACCATGCCCGCCGACCAGACGGTGAGCCTGGAAGCCAGCCAGAGCAAGCTGCTGCTCAAGGGCGGCAAGAGCCGCTTCACGCTGCAGACCCTGCCGGCCGAGGACTTTCCGCTGGTGCAGGAATCGGCCAGCTTCGGCCCCACCTTCAGCGTGCCGCAAAAGACGCTCAAAGATTTGATGGGCCAGGTGTCATTTGCGATGGCCGTGCAGGACATCCGCTATTACCTGAACGGCATCCTGTTCGTGGCCGAGGGCAAGCAGCTGTCCCTGGTCGCCACCGACGGCCACCGCCTGGCCTTTGCCAGCGCGACGCTGGACGTGGAAGTGCCCAAGCAAGAAGTGATCTTGCCGCGCAAGACGGTGATCGAGCTACAGCGCCTGCTCTCGGACGCCGGTGGCGAGAACCAGCCACACATCGAGATGCAGTTCGCCAACAACCAGGCGCGCTTCCACTTTGGTGGCATGGAGTTCGTCACCAAGCTGGTCGAGGGCAAGTTCCCCGACTACAACCGCGTGATCCCGCGCAACCACCCGAACAGCGTGGTCCTGGGCCGCGCCCCGCTGCTGGCCTGTCTGCAGCGCACCGCCATCATGACCAGCGACAAGTTCAAGGGCGTGCGCCTGCACATCGAACCCGGCCTGCTGCGCGTGGCCAGCAACAACGCCGAGCAGGAAGAAGCCGTGGATGAACTCGACATCGACTACGGTGGCGAATCCATCGAGATCGGCTTCAACGTCACCTACCTGATCGATGCGCTGGCCAACATGGACCAGGACATGGTGCAGATCCAGCTCGCGGACAGCAACAGCTCGGCACTGATCACCATTCCGGACAACACCCAGTTCAAGTACGTGGTGATGCCGATGCGCATCTGATTTGCTACTTTATTGATAGCTAATACCGCTTTATTTTATTGGCTTCAAGCCTGTTTTGACCCTTAAGAAGCCCTCCGGGGCTTCTTCGCAT
>CAZQXQ010000329.1:0-1533 GCA_964597235.1 uncultured Burkholderiaceae bacterium
ATGCGGTGCACATAGTCCACCGCCGAGCGCGGCAGGTCGTAGTTCACCACCACCGGCAGTTGCGCAATGTCGATGCCACGGGCGGCCAGGTCGGTGGTCACCACCACCTGCCAGCGCATCTCCTTGAACTCTTGCAGCACCTGGGCGCGGGCCCCCTGGCTCAGGTCGCCATGGAAGGGCGTGGCATAGATGCCCGCTTGGTAGAGCTTGTCGGCCACCCGTTCGGCGCTGTACTTGGTGGCGACGAAGACCAGCACCCGCTCCCAGCCTTCCTGGGTGACCAGGTGGCGCAATAGCTGGGTGCGGCGGCCCGCATCGACGGCAATGGCGCGTTGGGCGATCGAGGTGATTTCCTCCGGTTCATGCGCCACTTCCACCCGCACCGGATCGCGCAGCAAACCCTGGGCCAGCGCTTGCACGGCGGGCGGAAAGGTGGCCGAGAAAAACAGGTTCTGGCGTCGCGCGGGCAGCAGGGCCAGCACCTGGTTCAGTTCTTCGGCAAACCCTAGGTCGAGCAGGCGGTCGGCCTCGTCGAGGACCAGCGCTTCTACAGCGGACAGCTTCAGCGCCTTGTGCGCCACCAGGTCCAGCAGGCGGCCCGGGGTGGCCACCACCACATCGGCCCCGCCGCGCAGAGCCATCATTTGCGGATTGATGGAGACGCCGCCAAACGCCACCACCACCTTCGGGGGCTGGGACAGGTTCTGGGCCAGGCTGCGCAGCACCTCGCCAACCTGGGCGGCCAGTTCGCGCGTGGGTACCAGCACCAGGGTGTGGACGCGGCGGGCGCCGCCACCTGGCGCGCGGGCCAGGGTCCTGTCCTGGTGGTGCTGGAGCAAGGGCAGCACAAACGCGGCGGTCTTGCCCGAGCCGGTCTGGGCCGAGGCCCAGACATCTGCGCCCCGCAAGATGGCGGGAATGGCGGCGCTCTGGACGGGGGTGGGCTGGGAAAAGCCCAGTGCGGTAGCGGCCTGGGCCAGGGCAGGGGAGAGACCAAGGGAAGCGAAAGGCATGGTGCGAGGCAAAAAAGGGGCAGGGGGCGATTGTGCGCTGCCCCGTCCGGGCCCAAACGGGCGCATGTCGCAGGGCGATAATCGCAGCCCTGCGACGTGTCCCGGCCCCTCCGCCCTTCGTATTCCACACCGACCTGCCCATGCCCCTTGCGATCGACGCTTCCGACATCACCCACAGCATCCAGCTGGCCGTGGCCCCCGTGTTTCTGCTGACGGCCGTGGCCGGCATGATCGGCGCGGTGGCGGGGCGCCTGGCACGCATCGTGGACCGGGCGCGGGTGCTGGAGGTTCAGGTCCGCGCCGAAGTCCGCGCCCATCCCGAGGCGGTGGCCGATCCCGACAACGACACCATCCACCGCGGCGTGGAGGAACTGGGCATCCTGCGCCGGCGCGGCTCCCTCGCCAACACTTGTCTGGGCCTGCTGACCTTGTGCGGCTTTCTGATCGGCCTGACCATCGTCTGGCTGTTCCTGGGCGAGACCACCAATTTCCGGGGGCACACCTGGGCGCTGTGGTCGTT
>CAZQXQ010000330.1:0-1533 GCA_964597235.1 uncultured Burkholderiaceae bacterium
CGTTCCCTTTTTAGCCGTCTTTAGCCCTGCAGGGGCTTAACTGACTGGCATTGGGCGTGCGGGTGCATGACTGCAAACGCTGTGCTAGCGATGGCCTTGGGCGAGTATTCGCGCTCGATTACTGCGATGTTCTTCAGGTAAGGACGAATCGTCGAATAGATCACCGTTCCCATGGACACATTCTTGCGTGCCCGCGAGGGAGCGTCTGCTGCGTCCAGAATCTGAACCTCGGAATTGACACGCCCTTTCTGGTTATCAATTGAGGCAACGTCGATGTAACTGAATGACGCAGTTGGCTCACCTTGCCCCAAGCCATGAGTTACTTCGGGTATGCGCACCCACTCCCACCCCACCGGCAACGCAAACGGCTTTTCGTCCTCGCCAATCGCCGCCAGCTGCTTGTCCCGCTTGATTTTCCCTTCCGCAATCAGCCGGTCTTTTTCCGCCCGAATCTTCTGCAGCAGCACGCTGGCCGGTTCGTCCGCCGGGTCTTGCGGCACCAGCTTGCCCTGCACGGCCAGGGTCAAGATCAGCTCGCGCAGGCGCGCCACGCCGCCGGGGGCAGTGGCCAAGAGGTTGAAATTTGATAGCAGCATGCGCTGGTCTTTCAAGCGCCAGAGGCGTTTTGGTTCAACAAAGGGGCCAGCTGGCCGACGCGGGCCAGGTTGTTCAGTTCTTCTTCAGGCATCGAGGGTTCCGATCAGCAAAATTCGCGGCTTGGCCAGCAGCTCTTGCACAAAGGGGTGGCCTTCGGCCTGCTTGCGCGCCCATTCGTCGGCGGTCATCACCTTGGGGTTGATCTCGCGGTCCAGCTGAGTTTGGGCGGCGTGGGTGGCCTCCACCACCTGGCCAAAGCTGGCGCTACCCACCACCAGCACATCCACATCGCTGCCCGCATGGGCGCTGCCGCTGGCCACGGAGCCAAACACAAAGGCCAACTCCACCGCATCGCCCAGCGGCTGCAGGGCCTGGCGCAGCACGTCGGCCAGCCCTGTGGTTTTGCGGATCAGCGCCTGCAGCTCGGCAAAGATGGGGTGGGCCGCGTTGGCCTGAAACTGCACCTGGTTGCCCACGCGCTCGCTGGTGAGCAGGCCGACGTGGCACAGCGCGTCTAGCTCTTTTTTGAGCGTTCCGGGGGCGGCCTGCGTCTGGCGGGCCAGCTCGCGCAGGTGCATTTTTTGGCCTGGTTGCATGAACAGCAGCGCCAGCACCTTGCGCCGGTACTGGTTGGGGAAGAGCAGCTCGGAGAGGGAGGGTTTTGTTTTCAAATGAGAAACAAATGTTTTTTAATTGGAAACGTATTGTGAGCCAAACGGCTTCTTGGGGTGGTCACAGTTCGTGACCACCGCGGTGATGAAGCTGGGGGCGACGAAGGCCATGCTTTGGTCCAAGTCCTATGGCTTATTCATTGCGGCCCAGCTCTTGGGCGTTCACGCTGTGTCGTTTTGGGCGTTTTCCAGCAACGCGCGGTCGCGGGACAGTTCGGCTTGCAGTTCGGCCTCGGTGGGCAGCCAGGGCTGGTAGCGGCTGGCA
>CAZQXQ010000331.1:0-1524 GCA_964597235.1 uncultured Burkholderiaceae bacterium
TCAGCATGGCCGAGATGGAAGTGCGCTTCTTCGAGCAGAACCGCCCCTCCAGCCTGATCCGCCGTTTTGCACAGCCCGAGGAAGTGGCCAATCTCTGCGTGTACGCCGCCTCGCCCCAGGCCAGCGCCACCACCGGCGCCGCACTGCGCGTGGAAGGCGGGATTGTCGAGAGCATTCTGTAAACCCTGCGCTCAATAGCGCCTCTGAGCATGGACACACAGCGGCCAAATCGCTATTGATTTAATAGCTACTACCGCCTGAATCTATTGGTCTAGAGGCCAAAAATGCTTGAAATCCTCTCCCTGAGGGTCGGGGGCGAAGCAGGCCAGTAAAATCGCTCGCATCCGTCCATTCACCCCACGACGGCATCCAGTTTGGATGCCGTTGTTTTTTGTCTTTCGCCATGAGCGCCACACCTGCACAACCCGGGCTGGAAAGCCTGTCCAAATCCTTTGAACCTGCCGCCCTCGAAGCGCACTGGGGTCCCGAATGGGAGCGCCGGGGCTACGGCATTGCGGGCCACCGGGGCACGCAGCAGCCCCAGGCCGAGGCACCATCGTTTGCCATCCAGCTGCCGCCGCCCAACGTCACCGGCACACTGCACATGGGCCATGCGTTCAACCAGACGATCATGGACAGCCTGACGCGCTACCACCGCATGCGCGGCTTCAACACCGCCTGGATTCCCGGCACCGACCACGCCGGCATCGCCACGCAGATCGTGGTGGAGCGCCAGCTGCAGGAGCAAGGCATCAGCCGCCATGACCTGGGCCGCAAGAACTTCGTCGCCAAGGTCTGGGAGTGGAAGGAACAGTCCGGCAACACCATCACCACGCAAATGCGCCGCATGGGCGACAGCGTGGACTGGAGCCGCGAGTACTTCACGATGGACGACAAGCTGTCGCAAACCGTGACCGAAACCTTCGTGCAGCTCTACCAACAGGGCCTGATCTACCGCGGCAAGCGCCTGGTGAACTGGGATCCGGTGCTGATGAGCGCAGTCTCCGACCTGGAAGTTGAGAGCGAGGAAGAAGACGGCAGCCTCTGGCACATCGCCTACCCCCTGGCCAGCGGCGAAGGCCAGCTGGTCGTGGCCACCACCCGGCCTGAGACCCTGCTGGGCGACGTGGCCGTGATGGTCCACCCCGAGGACGAGCGCTACGCCCACCTGGTTGGCCAATACGTCAAGCTGCCGCTGTGCGACCGGGAGATCCCGGTGATTGCCGACGACTATGTCGATAAAGAATTCGGCACCGGCGTGGTCAAAGTCACCCCTGCGCACGACCCCAACGACTACGCCGTCGGCCAGCGCCACCAGCTGCCGATGATTGGCGTGCTGACGCTGGACGCCAAGATCAACGACCACGGCCCCGCCAAATACCGTGGCCTGGACCGCTTCGTGGCCCGCAAGGCCATCGTCGCCGACCTGGAAGCCGCCGGCCTGCTGGTCGAGGTCAAGAAACACAAGTTGATGGTGCCCCGCTGCGCCCGCACCGGCCAGGTGGTCGAACCCATGCTGACCGA
>CAZQXQ010000332.1:0-1515 GCA_964597235.1 uncultured Burkholderiaceae bacterium
CGATCAGGCGGCTGGTCATCTCCAGCGTTTCGGGGGACACGGTTTCCTGGCGCTGCAACGGGCGATCGAGCAAGTCCACCTGGGGCAGCGCAGCAGCGCCACCCATCCTTGGGCTCATGACGCCACTCGCAGCCGGCACCGGATCGGGCAGCCGGGCCACCGGGGCAGCGGCTTTGGTCGCGGGGGCAAAGGCGGGAGCGGGCGGTGGCGCAGGATCCATGGCGTGGCCAGCGGCTGGCGCTTCCTTGAACGATGGCTCCCGCAGCACGGGCTCGGCGTGGACCGCTTCACGCACCACGGGTTCGATCAGGCCGGGATCCTCAGGCGGGGGTACAGCGTGGCTGGCGCGGTTTTCCTGCACATCGGCAGCGCGCTTGCGAGCCGCACGGCGACCCACAGCGGCATCCTGGGCTATTTCTGTCTGGCTGCGCAAGGTGGTGAACAAGCGCTCCAGCACTGCGCCGACCGCTTCGGCCACGCGCACCCAGGACAGGCGAAAGACCCAGCCCGCCCCCACCACCATCAGCGTGATGCAGACCAGGCCCGAACCGGCAAAGCCCAGCCAGCGCATACCCGCCAGACCCAGGGTGTAGCCCACCATGCCGCCCGCCGGCCCGGGCAAGAAACCCTCCAGGCGGTACAGGCGCGACCACTCCAAAGCAGCGCTGGCCGACAAGAGTAACAACAGCCCGATCCAGAACAGAACAAACCGGGTCATGGGCTGCAAGGGCCGCTGGGCATCCGGGAACTCAGCATCGCCGTTCAACCAGCGCAGCACCCCTTTGCCCCAGGTCCAGACGCCAGCGGCCACGCACCACCAGGCCGAAAAACCCAGGGTGAAGTAACTGAGATCGGCCAGCCAGGCACCAAAGCGCCCAACCCAGTTGGCAGGCAAGGCCCCGGGCGCAGACCCCGAAGTGGACCAGGCGGCATCGGCGGGGGAATAAGTCCACAAGGCCAGGCACGAGATCACCAGGAGGGACAGGCCCAGCAGCAAGCCCAGCTCCTGCCCCACACGCCCCAGCAGAGAGCGAGGGGCCTGGCCCTGGGACATCGAAGCGTTCAGAGTATTGAAGGGATAGGTCATAGGTCTAGCTTGGCGAGCTTACACCGGCAAAACCATCGCTTCTTACAATCGCGCCGATTGAAAACCATGCCTGACCATCGGAGCAGAACCTCCTGGATACTTGCCACTTTCTGACTGCGTTCAACAGGCTACGGTTCTTCACCCTTCTGGCCCCACCCCAAGGGGCCTCCAACCACAGGATTCCTCCATGTCCGTCACACAACACGCCCAAGTTTTGATCCTCGGCTCCGGCCCCGCCGGTTACACCGCCGCCGTCTATGCCGCCCGCGCCAACCTCAAACCCCTGTTGATTACCGGCATGGCCCAGGGCGGCCAGCTGATGACCACCACCGAGGTGGACAACTGGCCTGCCGATGTGCACGGCGTGCAGGGGCCGGAGCTGATGCAGCGCTTTCAGCAACACGCCGAGCGCTTCAACACCCAGATCG
>CAZQXQ010000333.1:0-1513 GCA_964597235.1 uncultured Burkholderiaceae bacterium
CCCAGGCGTCCAGGTTGTAGGGGATGGACGGCTGGGCCAGCACGGCCTGCTCGGCGGCGCTCAAGGTGGCGGGCGCCGTCTGGGCCTTGGCCGCGATGGCGGCATATTGCGCCACCGACACGCCCGCGCCGGGCTGCAGGGTCTCGACCAGGATGGGGGCGGGAATGTTCATGCGGCCCATCAGCACCTGTTGCCCCAGCACCTGCCAGGTGGCGGTGGAGGCGGCCATTTGCTGCTGCAGCCACTGGGTTTGCGTGGCCCCCAGCAATTGGCGGGTGGGGGAGCCCACGGCGGCGGTGAAGCCGGCAACGTCAAAGCCGTTGGCGGTGAAGAAGGAGGCGTAGTCGGCCTGTTCGTCGCGCCCGATCACGCGGGTGTCCAGCATGTGCAGCGACAGTAGGTTGCCAAAGTCAAAGCTGCGGTAAATCACCTCGGGCTGCGCGTTGCGGGTGGGCAGCCACTCGTGGTAAGCCTGCATGGCGGCTGCCTTGCGGGCGGCAAAGCTGCCTTCGGTGGCGCTTTGGTGGTTTTGCGCGCCGTTGGCCCAGGTGTCGTTGGCGATTTCGTGGTCGTCCCAGATCGCGATCATCGGGGCGGCGGCGTGCAGGGCCTGCAGGTCAGGGTCGGTCTTGTATTGCGCGTGGCGCTGGCGGTAGTCGCTCAGCGACAGGATCTCTTTGGCCGGTTGCGAGAGGCGGCCCAGCGCTGCGGCATTGCCCGAGGCGTAGCCGCCCTGACCGTATTCGTACAGGTAGTCGCCCAGGTGCACGGTGGCATCCAGGTCGTTGCGCCGCGCGGCGTCGGCGTACACATTGAAATAGCCCGCCGGGTAATTGGCGCAGGAGAACACCGCCAGCTTGACCTGGCTCACGTTCCCAGAGGGCAGGGTCCGGGTGCGGCCCGCCGTGGATTGGGCGGCATAGGCCTTGAAACGGTAGTGGTAGGTCGTGGCGGGTTTGAGGCCGGTGGCATCAACCTTCACGGTGAAATCCTTGGCAGCCGTCGCACTGGCATCGCCCTTGGCCACGATGGTGTTGAAGGCGGCATCGCTGGCCAGCTCCCATTGCACGGGGATGTTGACGCTATGGCCTTCGGGGGGCGTGATGCGGGTCCAGAGGATGACGCGGTCGCTCAGGGGATCGCCACTGGCCACGCCGTGGACAAAGCGCACGTCCGGGTCGCTGTCGCCACCACCACAGGCCGCCAGCGGCAAGGTGCCGAGCGCCGTGGCGCCCAGGGCCAGCTGGCGCACGAAGACGCGGCGGCTGGCATCCAGCGGGGCAGCATCGCGCAAGGGGTGGGGAGTGGGGCCCAAAGTCGTTTTCTTCATGGTGGTCAGTCCCTGTAAAACCACCAAGCCTGCCATTCGGATGTGACGGGGCAATGAAGCAGGTAACCCCCAGAAAAAAGCCCGTGGCAACAAGAGGCTGCCACGGGCTTGCTTGCAAGAATCTACAGTGCGCGGATTCAAGTACGAAGTGCAACGGAACTAAATCCGGTTGGGCCAAGAGTG
>CAZQXQ010000334.1:0-1509 GCA_964597235.1 uncultured Burkholderiaceae bacterium
GCCCTGGGCCCAGCGCAAGCCCAGCTCGGTGTTGGTGCTGTCCTCGGGGCGCAGGCCCGCCAGGCCGTATTCGCTGAAGCGCTGGTACAGCGTGGGCGCGCGAAACGCCGTCCCCACCGAGGCCGTGGCGCGCCATTGGGGTGTGAGCGCGTAGCCATAGGCCAGGCTGCCGGTGTTCTTGCCGCCGAATTCGCTGTCGTTGTCGTGGCGCAGGTTGGCCTGCAGGGTGTGGGCACCGGCACGCAGGCCATAACCCAGGGCCAGGGCGTTTTGCGAACGCGATCGGTCGATGGGCGCGTTCTGCAAGGCATCTTCCCGGCGCTCCAGCGCAGCAGTGAACAGGTGGGCGCCGAGGCGCCATTCGTTCTGGAACAGGTAGCCGCGCAGCTGGGTTTCGGTGAAGTAGGGCGAGGGCCGGGTTTCGTAACGGCTCTGGCTGTCAGAGACGCTCAGGCGCGTCAGGTAGGTGTCGCTCCAGCGGGCCTGCCACTGCAGTCCGGCGGTGCGCAGGCGGTTCAGGCTGCGGTCATCCTTACCCAGGCCGTTGTCGTAGCCGCTGTTCATGTCACTGGCGAGCACGCTGCCTTCGAGGCGGTGCGCAGCGTTGAGCTGCAGGCCCATGCGGGCATGGCCAGCGGATTGGCGGTAGCCATCGCGGTCTGGGTTCTGCGTGGCCACCGTGCGGGCGTTGAAGCCATCGCTCAGGCTACGGGAGACACCCAAAGCGTAGTCCACCGCCCCCTGGGCACCGCTGACGCCGGCTTCGGCCTTGACCGTGCCCTGGTTGCCCACGCCCAGCGCGACCATCGGTGCCACCCCGGCTTCCCCCCGGCGGGTGAAGATCTGGACCACGCCCGCGACAGCGTCCGAGCCATACACCGCGCCCGCCGGCCCGCGCAGGACCTCGATGCGATCGATCATGGCCAGCGGAATGGCCTCCCAGGGCGCGCCACCGCTGGCGGACTGGGTGTCGATGCGCACGCCATCGAGGTACACGGCCGTGTGGTTGTTGTTGCCGCCGCGCAAGAAGACGCTGGTCGCAGCGCCCATGCCGCCGTTACGGGAAATCTCCAGACCCGGCAAGCGCGCCAGGACATCGGCGAGGCCGGTGGCACCGCTTTGCTCAAGAGCACGGCGGTCCAGCACCGAAACATCGGCGATCAAATCTGCCAAGGGCTGTGGTGTACGTCCGGCAGTGACGACGGTATCGGGCAAGGTCGCCCCCCCCGCAGTCTGGGCGTGGGTGGTTGGCAGCAAGACGGACAAAACCGCCCCGATGGACAAAGAAAGGCGCAGCGCGGAACCCTCCGCGCGCAAAACGTTGAAAGCCATGAAAAGGTCGTTTGCAAAAATCCCCGTGCCGGCCTCCCCGCCGACGATGGGTGTTCGGTCCTGCTCGCCAAAGCGTGCAGACCACCGTGTTGGCCGGTATCCGGGCTGGCGAAACACCCCTCAGCGCCTTCCCAGGTGCTTGTTCAAGGCACCCAGTGGCATGTGGCTGAAGAGAGA